>JBFEXS010000089.1:0-9412 GCA_041562555.1 Sulfurimonadaceae bacterium | reverse complement strand
TATTAAAAGAACGTCTGCTGGACCTAGGGCCGACTTCCAAACTGATCAACGAACTGGTCAAGTCAATGGAGACAGCACTACACAGTGAAGACGGATTTGAAAAGGAGTTGAAGCGTCTTGAATACAAGCTTCCTCTTTTCAACGAAACACTCAAAAAGAACCATGCTCTCTTATTGGAGGAAATCATCGACCTTAGCAAGGAAGATGTAACAGCAAGAGTTCCTGAAGCAACGATGGTCAGTACCTATATGGAAATCAAAAAACTGATTCAGACGAACGAAGCGTCTAAAGACAGCTTTGATATGGAACCTGAGAAGCTTATGGATATCCTAGAACAGATCAAGCGCGGTAAGGATATCTCCGAAATCGGGAAGACACGTATGGCTAAGTCAAACCTTCGTCTTGTTGTTTCGATCGCAAAACGCTACACAAACCGCGGCTTGCCTTTCCTTGACCTTATACAAGAGGGGAATATCGGCCTGATGAAAGCGGTTGATAAATTCGAATATAAGAAGGGGTACAAATTCTCCACCTATGCTACATGGTGGATTCGTCAAGCGATCTCACGTGCAATCGCAGACCAAGCGCGTACGATTCGTATTCCGATTCACATGATAGAGACGATCAACCGCATCAACAAGATCATGCGTAAACATCTTCAAGAAGAAGGAAAAGAGCCAGGTGTAGACATTATCGCCAAAGAAGTCGGCCTGACAGTAGAAAAAGTTAAAAACGTTATCAAGATCACCAAAGAGCCTATCTCTCTTGAAGCCCCTATCGGGAATGAAGAGGATGGACGCTTTGGAGACTTCATTGAGGACAAAAACTCTATCTCGCCTGCTGAGTCTATCTTGAAGGATGACTTGAAACTGCAGATTGAAAGTGTACTTGAACAGTTGAATGAACGAGAGAAGGCAGTTATTAAAATGCGCTTTGGAATCATGGATGATGAAAGTGACAGAACACTGGAGGAGATCGGAAAAGAACTTAACGTCACACGTGAACGTGTGCGTCAGATAGAATCTTCCGCGATCAAAAAGCTTAAACACCCAAAAGTCGGACGTAAGCTTAAAAACTATATAGAAGAGTAAAAATGGACTTTTGTGAAAAGTGGATTGAATTTGATTACAATCCGTATTTGCTTTTTGACAGTAATGGAAAAATACTTTCACTGAACAACGAGGCACAATATTTACTAGGGTATACGGATGCTGCTTCTTTGTTTGAGCTTGCAATCACCTATGCCAAGGCAAACACAGGCTTTAAAACAAGTTTCATCGATCTTGAGTTCGGACGTTTTCGTTTCTTTGCACTTATGGTCGGGTATGACAATGAGGAGGAGATCGGGCTTAGACTTTATCAATCCCCTGCTTTTCACTATTCAAAGCCAACGGTTGAAGAAGGTGATCTCGTCAATATCTATACTTTGATTGACCTGTGTATCAGTTCAAACTCGATTGGAAGAGAAACGGAGTATATCAAGGAACTGGACCCAACCATACCTGAGATACGCTTACAAACGGAGAGGTTTATCAAGCTTCTTAACAAGACATATGCGATGCATGTCTCATCTGAAAAAATCGTAACGAAACTCTATTTTCGCGTTGGTGAGTATATCCGTACAGAAGACAAGAAATACACACTCTTCTCTATCGAAATATCGAGTGATCAAATCAAAAACAATGCCCGCTCAGACATCAAGAACCTAGCAGAAGAGATGAATATCTTTGTTGATTTCAAAAATGAGTCGACAATATTAAATATACCGTTAATCACGGATTAGTAGAGACGATCCAGGCCTTTCCTAAAACCACTGCCGCGGTTATACCGGCCCCCAGACCTATTAAAAATGCCGGAATATCAAGTATATGATTGTTGTTTAATCCTATGAAACTCAATACGAGGAAGATGTAAGGAGCGAAACGCAGAGGTGAAAAGAGTGCCGGTGTTGTTTTTAGCGTCTTTTTAAAGCTCTGTTTTTCAGCCTTCAAACGTTCTTTCTCTTCTTTGACCACGGCCTTAAGATCCAAATCTTGATCCAGATTCTGCCCTTCATCAAGATCTTCTTCATAAAGACCGTGGGGATCTTCAAGCTTCTCCAATAAAGCATCATCCTGGCTCTCCCCAGCTTCAATACGCTTGTTGACCATTCGCTTATAACTGTGAAATGAACCCAAGATGATCAATAAGGATGAGACAAAGGCCAATTGGAAGTTGAGAAGCCAATACCAATACCCTTGTATGAAAAGAAAGAGTGAAAAGAAAAGCTCTATGAAAAGCAGCCTATAGATCAGTTTAGTCATTGTCCTCGTCGCCATAGAGAGGTTTTTGGTCTTGGTAACGGGGATTGTTCTTTTTAAGTTCTTCAAACTCTTTCATCTGCTTACTGTATGCCTTGAAAACATTTAAAAAAGCTGCGGCAATACCGATGAAAACACCAATCCACAGTACCCACTTAACGTCGAAAAGTTTCTGAAGACCTATACCTATACCGACACCGATAAGTACGGCTACTACCATGGAGACACCAAGTGAAAGGCTGTCAACACCCTCAATTATGGGTTTTAATCTCGGCTTTTTTTCCTCATTCATCAGATACGTCCCATCACTTTTTCAGCTGCTGCTATAGTTTGCTCAATCATCTCATCGGTAGTTGCCGTTGAGATAAATCCTGTCTCATATAAGGAACATGCGAAGTAGACACCCTCTTCCAACATACCCTGATGAAAGGCAGCAAAACGTTTAGCATCACTGTTGCAGGCATCTTCAAAGTTTTTAACCAGCTTATCATTAAAGAAGAAACCAAACATTGAGCCGCGTGTTGTCGTTTGCAAAGGGATGCCATGTGCATCCGCAGCTTTTTTCATTCCTTCTAAAAGGCGAATTGCACGCTTTTCCAAGATCCCAAAAAGTATGCTGTTCTTCTTTAACTTTCCTATCGCTGCCAAACCTGCTGCCATAGCAACGGGATTACCACTAAGGGTACCTGCTTGATAGACCGGACCTTCAGGAGAGAGTTGCGCCATCACCTCTTTTTTACCACCAAAAGCACCCACTGGCATACCGCCACCGATCACTTTTCCCATAGTGATAAGGTCAGGAACTGTTCCCGTGATGTCTTCTGCTCCACGTAGTGTCGCTCTGAAACCACTCATGACTTCATCAAAGATCAACAGGGTGCCATGTTCGTCACACAATTTTCTTAGTTCTGCTAAGAAGTCTTTATCTGCAGGAACAAGACCCATGTTCCCTGCAATCGGTTCGATAATGATGCAGGCGATGTCATCACTGTTTTTAAAGCACTCTTTGACACTTTCGATATCATTGTATTTCGCCAGTAGGGTGTGCTTGGTAAAATCGGCGGGGACACCCGGTGAACTAGGCGAACCGAAGGTGACCATCCCTGAACCTGCCTGTACAAGAAGCGAATCGCTATGGCCATGATAACATCCCTCGAACTTTATAATATCATCTCTACCTGTATATCCACGTGCCAAACGAATAGCAGACATGACGGCTTCCGTACCACTACTTACAAAGCGGATCTTCTCGATGGAAGGGATAAGATCAATCACCATCTTTGCAAGCTCGGTTTCCGCCAAGGTCGGTGCACCAAAGCTAAGACCGTTCTTAACCGCATCGATAACGGCATTTTGAATAACTTCATCTGCATGACCGAAGATCAGCGGTCCCCAAGACTGTACATAGTCAATATATCGATTACCGTCAATATCAAGCAGGTACCCACCCTCTCCTTTCTCAATGAACAGAGGTGTTCCTCCTACACTGCTAAAGGCACGAACAGGGGAATTGACACCTCCTGGAATGAGCTCTTGTGCTTCAATAAATGCGTGTTGACTCGATTGTGTGTTCATGAAATTCCTATCGTTTAATAATAATCAGAAGTATAGCCAAAGAGTTTTAAATGCAATTTATTCTAAACAGCTATAATGCTAAAAAACAAAGCCGCATTCCCCGTATAAGGCTCTTTAAAGACAATAGATGAGTAGAAGCACCGCAGCATTGTTAATCGCGATTATGTTCCACCTACTGCTTATATTGTTGTTCGATTATCTTATGCGGCTTTCTCCAAAACCTGAGCAGAAGGAACAGGAGCATCGCATCAAGGTTGCGCTTAAGGAACAACCGAAATCTTCACAGCAAGTCGCCGCGGTAAAAAACAAACAAAAGCCGATCCCAAAAGCCCCTCCGATACCCAAGGGGAAACAGTTAGAAAAGATAGCGCAAGCAAAGCCTCTTCCCGCTCCGGCGCAACAACAGAAACCTGAAATCAGAGAAGCGAACAATCAAGAGCAAAAACCGCCTAACCCAACTCCTAAAAAACAGGCATACACGCATGTCGAAAAAATGGTCAACAAGGATATCAATATCACTAAAACCTCAAAGAAGTCGGGGCTTTATGCAATGCTATCAAAGAAGCAGGAAACTAAAAAAACAGTTGAGAAAAAAGTGCAGTCCGGCACACATATAGGAAGTGACTTTAAAGAAGCCTATGGGGAAGCTTTCGGTAAGTTGTCTGAAGGTGAAAAGCAGTATATCATCGACAATCAGGAGGTTATGAGACGTATAACTCAGGAACAGCTCAATCGATTGGGTCCTGTGAATATACCGAGGAACCTGCATGTTAATGCGATGAACATCGTAGAGTTCTATCTGCATCCAAACGGAGATATCAGTGGTTTAAAGATCACAGATGTTTCAGGATATCAGATTCTTGATGATACGTCCATGCAGACTATAGAGTATTCCTATCATCGCTATCCCTTGCCTAAGCAAAAGACTTTGGTTCGCTATAAGGTCGGATACTATCTGGCCGGTGCAAGACACTGATCACTGTTGACATAGTTCGTCTTCGCCGTAAAGCTCAGGTGACCATTCCAGGGCATCTTCATCCAGATTGTTGTGAAGTCTAAACTGGTCCATCTCTTCTGCCTTTTCTTCGTATTCATCCGGCGTCAATACGCCTATACCGCCGCTAAGGATACTCTCTAAAGACTCTGTTTGCATTTTGGCTCCAAAAAGATTCAGATTTACACCGATACCGCTAGTGTTGAAGAAATAGGAGTTTTTGCGGATCAAGTGAGCATAACAAGGTTGAATAAAGAGTTCAAGTTCGACATGCCGAGCATCTTTACTGAGATGGTATTGCACCAAGGTGCCTATGTTGACCTGGCGATAATATACTGCAGATCCCTGCTTTAAGCCAGAGAGTCTGTCTGCCAGTAAGGTGATACGTAATCCCATTTCTCGAAAATGCGGTACAGGCGCCTGT
The DNA here is from genome assembly GCA_041562555.1 of Sulfurimonadaceae bacterium. GTDB lineage: Bacteria > Campylobacterota > Campylobacteria > Campylobacterales > Sulfurimonadaceae. The sequence goes on along the minus strand of JBFEXS010000089.1, from coordinate 4,119 downwards.
GAATGCAAATCAAAAGTATACTTCTTCGCAGTCAACGTGCCAGGCAAAAGTGATATATAAGGGCCGAATAATGCAGACGACGGGTTTTTAAGTCCATCAAGCCCGACTCTGAATGTTTCAATCCAAAAATGTGTGTCTGAGCTGACAAGATAGGCATAATCGCTTTGTATATGAACTTCTATCTCTACATCAGAGTCCAAAAGTTTCAAGTTTTCGACTTTTCCTATAACAATATCTTTATATTTTAACAGGCTTCCCTCTTTGAGTCCCGACGGGTTATCTGTCGTCAGTTTTACTGTAAAAAAGCTGCTATTTGCTTCGTTCTTGTCGGCATAGAGGAAAAACTCGTTTTCGGCTTTTAGCTTTTGTGTATCCGTTTTCGAAGGGTTGAAAAAGGAGACTCCTCCCTTTATGATCGCACTAAGTGAGGTAGTTTGTACTTTCAAACCTTCCAGATCGACCTTGGCTTCAACACCGCTTACATTGTAGAACAGCGTACTTGGATGAACCTGTGATACAAACTTGTCTTCTATAAATGCTTTAAGTCTAAATGTATTGCTTTGGGCGTCCCAAGTATTGCCAATGACCTCCCCCGCTTTCATCTGTTTATATAGTACAGGCGCACCGGGTTTCAATCCGTACGCCTTATGCGCATTCAAGGTAAGCGTCAAACCGTCAGTAGAGAGATAATGTGCATGCAACATACTGCTTTTGTCATCAAAGAGTCGGTACACTTTTTTGATGTTTGATTTTTTGTTAAAACTGAAAGTATCTACAGCAATGCCACCACGCATCATTGTCTCAAGACTTCCTGTCTCAATGGAGACTTTATGCAGACCCGCATTAAGTGATAGCCCGCTGTAATGATAGAACATAGAAGAAGCATTGATCAGGTTCTTGTATTCATCCAACACTATCAGATCGATATTAAAACTCTTTTTGTCCTTATTGATTGTATAGCCGTTTACAGAACCGATCTTCACGTCGTGGTAATAAAGCGCTGCACCTGCCTTGATTCCCTGGATGTTGTTAGCGATTAACCGTATATGTTTTCCCTCAGGCTGTGGCGGATCTTCATGCAGTATAAAGGTGTCTGCTTTTTTGGCTTTGATGTCTGAACTGACAAATTGAATATAATTGCCTTTGACAATTGTGTCCAGGCCCGATATCTTATTAAATTCAAGTTGAGGTTTTACGATCCAGAAGTAGGCTTTTTCATTGGCAAAACCTCTGAATTTTTTGTGGAGTTTTACACGGATGCGTGTCTGATCTTTTTTAGGTTCATAATCAATCGTTTTGACAACTCCGACTTCAACACCTTTGTAAAATATCTTGGATATGTCCGGACTGAGACTGTGATGATCTTGCATCAACAGTGTGACAACATCATCGCTCAACATAATCTCATCACGGTTGTCATAAAGGGTAAAACGCGTATTGTCCCTGGCTAATGCGGATGAGAAAGCCTCTGTCGTATTATGCATGGATATACCGCCTGCGATAAAAGAGGCAAAAGAACCCATATGTACTTTGATCTCTGACAGGCTTGCCTTTACTTCGACTGCATCAGCTTTATAGAAGATGGATTCCTCATGTACTAAATCAGCATATTTACTCTCGATCCGCAAGAAAAGGTCGATACTTAAGCGGTCGGTTGAGAGCTTTTTGTCTTCGACTTTACCGATGGCCTGTTTATTATATAAAACAGGTGCCCCGATTGCTATGTCACCTTTGTTTAAAGTGTTGACCGTGATGGCCAGGCCCGGATCGAAGATGTCCACGGGTGGAGAATCCAGGGCAACAAACTCATCTTGATAAGGAAGATCAAACAACTCTTCTTTGGTGTTTTTTACAGGCATGACAGCGATATAGATACCACTCACGATCGTATCGAGGCCGGAGACTTCCGTGATACTCACCTTGGGTTTTACCATCCAAAACATATTGCCTTCACGGGTGATCCCTTCTGCGGCGGCTTTGTCTATAAGGGCAATGAGTTCAAGTTTGGATACATCATCTTCTTTGATATGGATATCTTCGACAACACCGACTTTAATCCCTTTGTACATGATAGGGGTCTTTCCGTCTTTGATGCCATCTCCGTTGTTTACGATGATTGTGATCCGTGTTCCGGCATTGACATAGGTCTTATATATCATTCCTGTGGTAATCAAAATAGCAATAATAGGAGCGATCCATACCAGAGAAAAACCGCTTTTCTCCTTTTTCAAGCCTTTGGCCAAGACTTCATCTTCGTGCATATTCTTCCTTCTTATCCCATAATAATCGTGTGTCAAAACTCTCTGTTGCAAACAGAGTCAAGACTACCATTGTAGCAAAAGAACTTGCAGCCAAACCGGTTGTCACCTCTGCCAAATCTCCAAAATGTACCATGGATATCATCATCCCGATAACAAAAATATCGACCATTGACCATTTCCCAATGACATGTATCATCGTATACAGCCTGTTTTTTTCAACACGTTTCCATGTTGAACCCGTGTAAACTGAATGCATAAGGAACAGCAGTACCAAAAGTTTCAAGACAGGTACAAAGACACTCGCAATGAAGATGACAGAGCCTACAAAATACTCTCCATGTTCAAAAAAATAAAAGATACCGTCAATGATCGTACTGTTCTCATATCCTACAAGGGAAACCGTCTTCATAATAGGAAAGATGTTAGCCGGGATAAAAAATGTAAGCGCGGCTATGGTCAAAGCCAGTGTACGTGACATAGAGGCCGTTTTACGTTGATAAAGGGGCTCGTCACATACGGGACAGATATGCCGTTGTGCATCTGAGATATGTTCACAATGTAAGCAGAGGCTTTTATTAAGCGATATATCAGTGTGCATTATGATAGGCCTTCCATATGTATTTGGACTCAAAGCTGTTACACAGCAAAAAAGAAAAGACACTCAAAGCCACAAACAGTACCAAACCTGTTTCATAGATGAGTTCTGCAGTCGCACTAAGCTTTACTATCGTCACTAAAATCGCAACGACATAAACATCCAGCATTACCCAAGTACGTAAATGGTGTAAGGTCTTATAGCACAGTTTCATGTATTTGGGGCGACGTCTTTTGATCAGTGAAGCATACATGTTAATGGAAAGGATGATCTGGACAAACGGGGCCAGGATCGTCGTAAAAAACACCAAGGCTGAGATCTCGCTGTAGCCTCCCTCGTAAAAATAATAAAGAGCGCTTAACATAGTACTTTCCTGCTGCATCTCTCCAAGTTTAAATGTCAGTATGGGAAGTGTGATTGCAGGTAAGAAGACTATTAGTGCAGAGATCGCCATGGCAAGACTGTACTGCAATGAGTGAACATGGCTACGCACGACTGTGTCACAACGGGGACAATTGATCTGATTGGCTTTCTCATCGTCTTGCATCATCAATCCGCAAGCAGCACAGCAAAGTGTTCCATTCATATAAGTGATTATACCGATTATTTACATAGATTACAGCCAAGCAACAGTTTAAATGGATTTTACATAGCCGTAAGCGTGGTTTGTGTATATTAATGAAATATTATTGTACAGAATTAATAATGCTTAAAAAAGCTCTGGTCGGCCTTCTTATATTTCTATTGGGTAAAACCACTGCCCGATATGAAGAAGCCCGACTTGAGCTTGTACAAGCGGAAGCAGAACTTAAGGACACAAGACTGAAAATTCAAAAAGAGGTAAGTGACGCATATATACACGTGCATAAGGAACTTGAGAACATCAAACTCTCAGAAAGCTTGAGTCTTGCATCAAAGCAGAAGTTCATCCAGTCACAAAAGCGGTATGAATATGGACTGGCAGATTATGTCGAGCTGCAGCAGTCACGACAATCCTATATTGATGCTTTAGGAAGATTGATGCAGGGGAATTATCGTTTTCACATCGCCTTGGCTGAATTGGATATAGCCGCAGGCCTTATATAGTCGCCGAAGGTTTTCCGATATAAAACCCTTGGGAATAATTGATACCCATCTCTTTAACAAGATCATGGATCTCGGAAGAGTCAACATATTCTGCAACTGTCTTAGCCCCGATCTTCTTTGAGAACTCAACAATATTTTCAACAATGATCCTCGCATTCCTGTCGTGTAACAGGTGCT
>JBFEXS010000088.1:0-9425 GCA_041562555.1 Sulfurimonadaceae bacterium | reverse complement strand
CCGGATGCATCAGATGCGATCACGGTTAAAGTTGAAGGTAGTAAATGGAAATGGAGATATGAGTATCCTGCTAATGCAAATGGGTTTGTACACAAACTTGGTGGCGCATATACGAAGCCTGTTCAAGATGAGAATGGAAAAATCGTTGAAAAAGGTACGATGGGCAAATCAGCACTTTACGTACCGGTTGATACGAATATCATCCTAGAGATGTCAGCACCGATCGATGATGTTATTCATGCTTGGTATGTTCCTGCTTTCCGTATGAAAGAGGATGTGGTTCCAGGTCGTACAACACAGCAATGGTTCAAAGCTGAAAAAGTAGGTGAGTATGATATCGAATGTGCTGAATACTGTGGTACGGATCACTCGTATATGTATTCCAGACTTGTTGTAATGCCAAAAGCTGAGTATGAAGCATGGTTTAACAGCAGTGAAGACACACCAAAAGGTAACTACGCTAAAGGCGGTGATGCTGTATTACAACAACACGGATGTAAAAGCTGTCACTCAATTACAGATGATAAAGTACTTGTAGGTCCGTCTTTGAACACTAGAACATTGACTAAAGAGCAAGTAATGGATGTTATTGTTAACGGTCAAAACAAACTTGGTTATGCTATGGGTGAAATGCCAGCTGGTTTAGCTACAGGTGCAGATGCTGAAGAGATCGCGGCTTATGTGGCTGGTGGTATGAAAGGTGATCAACCTGCTTCATTTGCAGCATGTAGTTCATGTCATGGTGAAGATGGTAAGGGTCAGTATGGTACGGCTCCAAGCCTTGTAAGCTATGATGCAGACCTTCTACGTAATGTATTGAAAAACGGTAAACAAGGTATGATGGGCAATATGCCAGCATTCCCTTATGTATCAGAGGAAGAGGTTTCAGCGATTGCTGAACATTTAAACAAGTAAACAATGATTAAAGATTTTTTTGTCCTCACAAAATTCGTTCTCTCTTTTGCAGTGAGCCTTTCGGCTCTCTTCGCTTATATCATGGCGAAGGGTGAAATTGGAACGGATATGTTTATTGCGACGTTCGCAGTGCTTCTTGTGGCCTTGGGTGTATCAACACTTAATCAGGTTCAAGAGTACAAAGAGGACGCTCAAATGGACCGTACAAAGGATAGACCTATCGCTTCTGGTAGGATCTCTCCTCGCACGGGTATCATTATTGCGGCTATTTTGATAGTCGCTTCGCTAGTTTTGATTTACGATCTGCTGGGATTGATAGGTGTTAACCTGTTTTTATTCTCATTTATCTGGTACAACGCGTTTTACACTCCTTTGAAAAAGAAGAGTGCTTTAGCGGTTGTACCGGGTGCACTTTTGGGTGTTGTACCTCCAGCTATTGGTTGGTTGGCAGCAGGTCACAGTCTTTTAGAAGTCGAATTTTATGCTTTGGGCCTATTCTATTTTGTTTGGCAAGTACCGCATTTTTGGTTGCTTGTCATGTTGCATTATGGAGATTATGCCGGAGCAGGTTATCCGACAGCGATGCGTCTGTTTGGAAAGACGAGCCTGCAAAGACTTACCTTTGTATGGCTGATCTTGACAATCCTTACAGGGTATTTCATGGTAACAATATTTCAACCATTGAGTATGACAATCTTGGCACTTTTAGTGATCACAGCTCTTCTTGCTTTTGCAAGCAGCCTGCAATTGTTATATCGTAAGTTTGAACTTCAACATGCACGAAAGGTCTTTGTTCAGATCAACCTTGCTTTTCTGGGAACAATCATCCTGTTGAGCATTGATGAGATGATCAAGTTTAACGCTGCATAATTTAGGAGCTTGTCTCCTATCTCTTTTTAATCTACGCTCAGTATAATATCTCCCAATTATTCTCAAGGAACATCCATATGTCGACTTACAGCTTAAAATCTATTCTGGCAACATTTACAAAGCCAAACGGTACGAAACGTCTGATCTTTAATCAAGCGCCTATAGGAGGACAAAGCAGTAAGAGTCTTATCCTTATGTTTATTGCACTGCCATTTGTTGAATATGCGGCTATATTTAATCCATACGTCTTCAACATGTTGGGTATTGCACAGGCTATTGTCTTTTTTATTATTTTTCTTGTATTCATTATGCAGATGGTATTTGTCATTATTTGGATGAATAATAAAAAAGCCAAGAAAAAGGTCTTGGCATCATGGAATACATATTTTGATGATATCGATCTTAATCTGGTATTAGCAGGCGGGTCCAGTCCGTACCGTGAATTCTTTGATCGATATTCTGCCTTAGACAAAAACTTGGATGATAACGCTCTATATGCGTCTTTACAGCAGGTATTTAGCGAACTAAAAGAAGAGAACAAGGAGCTTTTAGAAGCTATGAATAAGGATAGCAAGGACTAGTCTCGAAAATATTTTCTTGAATATCATAAAATTGATATATATTTTAAAGTGAACTTGAGAGCAGTTTTGTCGATATAAAATCAGTTCACGTTTATACGTATCGATGTAGAATTGTTTATTACACAAAGAGGGTATTGGCATGGAAACATCAACGATTATAGCTTTGGTAGCTGTCTTTTTGATTACTATAACACTTTTACGTCGTTCCATGTTGAAAGAGAAGGTAGAGCGTCGTAAATCTGTACGAAGACAGGATAAACGGCGAACACACACCGGCCGACGCAAGCATGAGTTTCATGCCGGCTGCGAGATGGATAACCGACGAAAACAAGAAGACAGACGCAGCGGTAAAAAAGACAGACGTTTTCATGATAGACGTCATACTACGGTATGATCTTGTCGAGTTCCTCTTTGAGCAAGCTATAAAAGACTTCATGGTCTTTCAATGAAAGAGAGGCTTCTCTCTGTTTCTCTCCCCACATCGGTTCAGGATAATAGGAATCCTCTTTGAACCTTGCCATGACATGAATATGTAGATGAGGAAGGTAGTTTCCAAAGACTGCAATGTTGATCTTTTCGGGATTGTAGTATGCGCGCATCTGTTCTTCGATGGTTTCCATAACGGTATAGAGCTGCTTACGTAAGGGTTTAGGTACATCTGTCAGTTCTTTATAGGCCTGGGTAGTGAATATCTTTAGCCATGGGATCTCTGATTCATGGACTTCAATATAATAGTCATTCTGCTTGTAAATAATCATCGTAAAACTTTAGTGTTAGATATATGGGAAAGTATAGACAAAATTGCCTTAGAAAATGACAGGGAGGTTACTCCCTTGAGGTTTGGTTTAGTAACGGTCTCTGCTGCCGCTGCCGCTTCGTTCGCGGTTTCCACGGTAACCACCGCCGCCACTGCCACCGTTGCGTCTTCCTCCAGTGCGGTTTCTGTTTCCACGATATCCGCCGCTTCGTCCACCGCGACCACCACGCCCGTTTCCACGGGACTCTAAACGTGCCAGGATCTTGGCAAGTTTTTCTTCATCGATCCCGATGTTCTCAGGACCTTTAACAGGCTCTTTGCGAAGAAGTACGGAGATGACTTTATACAGAGCTGTCTCATGGTCGCATGAATCACCGATCGCCTCAACGATCTGTTGTGCTTCATCAAAGACCTTTTGTTTAATAATATCATCGGCGAGTGCACCAAGACGGTTTTGAACTACCTGATCTTTTGTCGGAACATAGCACTGCTCCATCGTAGTACCGACCTTTTGTTTGATACGCTGAAGCTCTTTAAACTCATGTGGGGTTACAAGGGTAATAGCAGTACCTTTAGACCCTGCACGTCCCGTACGGCCAATACGGTGTACGTAGGATTCAGGATCAAAAGGGATGTGATAATTGATGACGTGGGAGACGTCATTGACATGAATACCACGGGCCGCCACGTCTGTTGCTACCAGAACATTGACTGCGGAAGATTTAAACCCTTTGATAACTGCTTCACGCTGATCTTGCTCCATGTCCCCGTGCAGACCCTTTGCAGAGTAACCGGCTGCCGAAAGGACATTAGATACACGATCAACCTCACGTTTCATTCTACAAAAGACAACGGCTTTATTTGCGTCTCCCGCATCAAGTAGACGGATCATAGCATCATCACGTTCGTTATCATCGATCACATAATAGTTTTGAGAAATATTGGTATTGGTCGTCTCTTCTTTAGTGATAGCGATGTATTCAGGCTCTTGAAGAATACGTTGTGCCAGCTTTTTGATCGGTGCAGGCATCGTAGCTGAGAAGAGGAGTGTCTGGCGGCTTGAAGGCAAATAGGTGAAGATCTCGTTGATATCATCTAAGAAGCCCATGTCCAGCATCTCATCTGCTTCATCAAGAATGACCATATTTGGAGAAAAATCATCGATCATATTCTTGGAAAGCATGTCCAAAAGACGTCCGGGTGTTGCGATAACGATTTGTGCACCGCGTTTTACAAGTTCTACTTGACGACGATATGAACGTCCTCCATAGATTGTCACTGTACGTACATTGGAGTTACGACCGTAGAGATAAAGTTCATCAGAGACTTGATTTGCAAGTTCGCGGGTCGGAGTGATGACAAGGACCTGAACCCCTTCACCTTGGATATTATTGATTGCAGGAAGACCGAAAGCAGCCGTCTTACCTGTACCTGTGTGGGCCTGGGCAACAACATCTTTACCGCTCATGACGACAGGGATAGCCTGTTCTTGGATCGGTGAAGGTGTTTTGAAGCCAACAGCCGCAATAGATTTGTTTAATGACTCTTTGAAATTGAATTGTTCAAATGTCGATTGAATTGTTGTGTTGTCAGATGACATGGATTACCTTTTGTGTGTGAGACGCTTGTTTCACTCACAAAGGCAGTTCCTGAATGATGAAAGCTTGGTCTCTTATTAAATTTACGAAAGAAGTGCGGCAAATAACCGGAGGATTCTTTTGTTTCGCGGAATTATACTTTAACTATACTAATAACTAGCATAAGGGTAACTATTAATAGTATGCCTAACATTGGATTAATAATACGTAATTTCTGTATAATGACCCTATTGAAAAATTTAAGGCAATTTTATGGATTATATTTCACTGGCAGGCTCCTTGGCAGGGGTGTTGTTTGGTATTAGTGTCAGCTATCTTATCCTCGCTTCCAAGATCAAATATAAAGATGAACAAATAGCACGTGAAGCGGAAATGGTGCAGAACCTGGAAACGACGATAAAGGATAATCAGAGTAGATATGAAACACTGCAAGAGGAGAACCTTGGTATCCAGACACTCCTTTCGGGTATGGAGGTCGAAAGAGATATGCTCAAAGAGCAGTTGAATGCTCTGGCAAAACTACAGGAAAAATATACGGAATCTGTTGCTGAGGCTTCTGAACTTCGTATTCGTCTGCAAGAGGAGAGATCTCAGAATGAAGCGAAGCTTTTACTCTTGAAAGATGCCGAAGCAGAGATGAAACTTCAGTTCTCCAAGCTGGCCAATGAGATCTTTGAACAGAAGTCAAAAGTGCATGCCGAGCAGAACCGCCTGCAGTTAGACACCATCCTCAAGCCCTTTAAAGAACAGGTGACATCTTTCGGAAAAAAGATCGAAGAGAACTATATTACAGAGAGCAAGGAACGCCATCTGCTGAAAGATCAAATCCTGCAGTTACGTTCACTCAATGAACGTTTGAGCGATGACGCCAATAATCTGACGAAGGCACTCAAGGGTGAAAACAAGACACAGGGTAACTGGGGTGAACTGATCCTGGAAAAGATCTTGGAAAACTCAGGACTGCGAGAAGGTATTGAATACGAGACGCAGGGAAGTTATAAAAACGAGCATGGCAAGACTTATAGACCGGATGTGTTGATCCATTTGCCTGATGAGAAGGATATTGTCATCGATTCAAAGGTCTCGTTGGTGGCGTATGAACGTTATATGAATGCGGATGATGATGCCAGCCGCGAGCGTGCGCGAAAAGAACATGTCCTCTCCATCCGATCACATATTAAAGGTCTGAGCGAAAAGAAATATGAAGAACTCGAGGGACTGCGCTCTTTGGATTTTGTTCTGCTTTTTATGCCTATTGAAGGCGCATATATGCTTGCGCTTGAGGATGATAGCAATTTCTTTCAGGAGACCATCAAACAAAATATCATGGTCGTAGGCCCTTCGACACTGTTGGTGACCTTACGTACTATAGAATATATATGGCGAAATGAACGCCAGGAGCAAAATGCCCAGGAGATCGCGAAAAAAGCAGGCGACCTGTATGATAAGTTTGTTGGCTTTGTGGATGATATGGAGAAGATCGGCGGGCAGATTCAAAAAACGAAAAACACCTATGACGATGCGATGAAAAAACTCAGCAGCGGAACGGGGAATCTGATTAAACGTGCTGATGATATGAAAAAACTGGGTATCAAGACAAAGAAGAATATAGAGGCGAAGCTTTTGGAAGAGGCAGATTCCTATGGCAAATAAGTTTTTGCGCGAGAAGAATATCCCGCGCCTGATCATTATCGTACCTGTTTTGGCGATCATGATCTTGACGGTATTGATCACCTATTTCTATATTTCATATCGTCATCAGCATTTTAAGTATGAGGGTGAACGTCTTAAACACGAATATATACTGGGAGAGAAAGAGCGGTTACGCAACCGCCTGGAGTCTTTATATCTACTCCTAAGCAAGAAGTATGAGAACATGGAGACACCGATGCGTGAGGAGTTGATGTCACGGGTGAACATTGCCTATGATACAGCTGAGTTTTTACGTCGCAGGTATTCTCGAGGCTATAATGAAAAGGCAGTCCAGGAGTTGATCCTTGGAGCACTGTCACGTATGGAATGGAGTGACAAAAAAGAGTATATTTGGGTCAGTGATAAGTTTGGGAACAATCTGCTTTCACACCAGCAAGAACTCAATACCAATTTGTTGAACTACAAGGATGCCGATGGCAGGTATATCATACGAGAGGAGATCGCTGCGGTCAGTGAACATAAAGAGGCCTTTGTCAAGTCACGTTTCAATCTACAGCGTCCGGTAGTACAGTTACGTTATCTTAAGGATTTTGGACACTATAATTGGTACTTCGGAACAGGGATGAGCTATGTCGATGAGTACCAGCGTATCAAAAAAGGGATCATCTCAACCCTTTCTGCCATACAGAGTGACCCCGATGAGTACTTTTATATTGTCAATTCAGAGGGAAGGATCATCTATCACCCGGAGATGCAGTTGAACTCTGTCATACTGGCATTAAAGGATAAGAACGGTTTCGCATATATCCGTGAACAGATCAATAAGGCTAAGGATGAGGGCTCAGGTTATGTGACCTATCTTGCCAAGTCCAGGCATTATGACCAGGTCTCGGCCAAAACGACATTGAGTGTCTATTTCAAGCCTTTTGACTGGATTATTACTACGGGGTTTTATGCGATAAACATTCAAAATGCGATTGATAAACAGCAGGCCAATCTTAAAGAAGAGATCGAGGCAGAGATAAAGACAATCCTCTTCTTCTCCTTTGTCCTGGCTGTCTTGGTGATCCTGTTGACCCTTGGTTTTTCCCGTCGTATCAGCGATATTTTTATCGATTATAAACAGCGTGTTCAAGAGCGGGAAAATGCCTTGCATGAACTCAATGATTCTTTGAAAGAACAGGTCAGACAGGAGGTCGCGGCACAAAGGGAAAAGGAAAAAATGCTTATCCAGCAATCCAAGATGGCGGCCATGGGAGATATGATCTCGATGATTGCCCATCAATGGAGACAGCCGCTTAATCAGATGTCTTATGTGATGATGAACATCGATGGAGCCTATGATGAGCGCACCCTTTCACGGGAATATCTTGACAGCAAGATCAAAGAAGGCGAAAAACTCTTGGAGTATATGTCCCATACGATTGATGATTTCAGGGATTTCTTTAAACCGGACAAAGAGAAAGAGGAACTCAGTCTGTGTGAACTGGTAGACAGCGCCATTGGTTTGATCGAAAAAGGTCTGGAAAAGCATCATATCGAGCTTGTCAAAGAGTACAACTGTGATATCAGTATCAGTCTGTATAGAAATGAGATGATCCAGGTCTTGCTGAATCTGCTAAAAAACGCGCAAGAGGCCTTGCATGGGCAGGAAGACCCTCGGATACGTGTCATTATAAGGGATGACAGGGGTACGGCGAAAATCCTCGTCGAGGACAATGGTATTGGAATTGACGAAGAGGTCAAAGAGAAGATCTTTGAGCCCTATTTTTCTACAAAGTCCCACCAGGGAACAGGCCTGGGTCTGTATATGTCAAAGATGATCATTCAAGAGCATATGCACGGCAAGTTAGAGGTTGAGTCACTCGAGAAAGGGACACGGTTTATTCTCTCTATCCCTTTGGGCTAATAGGGCTTAATGATTGAAGTACCACTTCTCTTTAAGCCCTTTATCAAAGGTCTTGGGGTAACCTTCGTCTAGTGAGAAAACATCTATGGTAGGAAAGAGAATGGAAATCAGTGCGGGTTTCGTTTTATTGTCACTCTTTAAAGACCCGGTTAAGGAGGAACAGGTGTCTCAGCTCTGTTTAGAGTATGGGATCACTTATAAAAACTCCCTGGATAGGATGGAGCTTCTCGAAGATGTTTTAGACCATGAAGTCAGGGTGATTATTTTCGGCCTCGGTTTAGGAGTAGAAGAGGTGACCTCCAGTATGCAACTGTTAAAAGAAGATAGTTTCTCCCAAGATATTCCTTTGATAATCATTACTGAACTTGAAGACACCGACTCCCTCGCTTTAGAAGTCAAGGATTATCCGGTGATATCGATTTTTACTTATAAAAACTGGAAGTATCAGCTTGCAATGTTGATACAGGTGCTTATTCATCAATATAGCCAAGCACGGCATCTGCATCATGAATTGGCTTCGACAAAAGAGATCAATATTCTTGACCCTTTGACAGGGGCTTTGAATCGGCGCGGTTGTCAGAAAAAGTTTGAAAGTTTGGTGGGATATCATGCCTCTAATGACGAAGGGATCTGTCTGGTCATGTTGGATATCGATCATTTTAAAAAGGTTAATGATACTTATGGACATGATATCGGAGATGAGGTTTTGGTGGAAATCTCCCAGCTGTTAAAAGAGTCGATTCGCAAGGCAGATACCCTGGTACGTTTTGGTGGTGAGGAGTTTATTCTTTTGTTGTCAAACTGCAGTTTACAAGGGGGAATTGAAAAGGCAGAGGGGATTCGTCAAGAGATTGAAGAAAGTGTGGTGAGCTCCCGACGGCTGCATGTGACTTCCAGTTTTGGTGTGGTGGAATATTTTCCAGGGTATAGTCTGGATTATATGATCCAGCAAGCAGACACATTATTATACAAGGCTAAATCTGAGGGGAGAAACAGGGTCTGTTACCCTCTAATGGATGAAGATTAGTTCTCATAAACCTTCAGTTTATATCCGACGCCGGAGATGTTCTCCAGTGCATCATCCGGCAGTTTCTTACGCAAGGCTCTGACCAGAGAGCGGATGGCATCTGAGCTCATACCTT
>JBFEXS010000087.1:0-9476 GCA_041562555.1 Sulfurimonadaceae bacterium | reverse complement strand
GCAAATTCGTATCATGATAATACTCTTCTAAGATCATCTTGTTCCCTGCCTAGTCATCAATCGGTTCAAATGCTTCATCATCTTCACCGCGGGTATTCAATCGATCTTCTGCCGCTTTCTCGATCTTTGCAAAGACCTCTGAGTTAAACTGCTCTTGTATCTTCCCCAAGATACCCAAATCTTTTTGTAAACGTGAAAGACTCGCACTGTTTGTCACCACGTACGGAGTCATCACAATAGCCATAGATTGGTTTCTTACTTCATCTTCAGTATGGGTAAACAGTGCTCCTAATAGTGGGATATCACCCAATAGTGGTACCTTGTTTACTTTTGTTTGTACTTGATCTTTAGATAGCCCTCCGATTACTATTGTCTCACCATGAGAAAGAATGATCTGAGTAGTCACCTCTTGCTTGACTGTCTCTGGCTGACCATTGACAGCCTTGCCCGTCACATCTTCTAAAATGGCTGTCACTTCCAAGGTTACTTTATCCGATGAGGAGACACGGGGTTTGACTTTAAGGGTCAATCCCACATCCTCTCTTTGAAAAGAGCTGGATACGGCTGCTGTCGATGCTGATGACGCATTACTCAAGGTCCCTGTCTGAAAAGAAAGTGTTCTACCTACATAAATAGAAGACTCTATATTGTTAACACATAGGATAGACGGTTCAGAGACTGTTTTGGAGACTCCGTTCGTCTGTAAAAAGTCTAAAGCTGCACCAATAGCCAATCCTTCCGATATCGTTCCCAGGCTACCTTCTAGTGCTTTTCCTACTGTATTGCTGACAGCAATACTTGGACCACCAAAATTAGCGGCCATTGTATAGATTCCACTGGAATTAACTACCCCACCCTCTAGACCATATTTTATTCCCAATGTCTCCGTGTCTTCATTGTTAAAATCCATAATGCGCGCTTTTACGTAGACCTGATATTTTTCTCGATCAAGTACATCGATCACCTTGACAAGCGATTTCACAGAGACTTCCGGTCCGATAAGGATGATGGAGTTGATCTCTTCATTCAATGAGATGTCCGGTTTTAGTGCCGGATCAGAATAGGTCTTTTTAGCGATGATCTGATCAAGGGTCTTCATCACGTTTGCCGCATCGGAGTTTTTCAATGCGATGATTTCAACACCCTCTGAATTGCTTTGATCTGAGGAATCCAAGCGTTTGATATAGTTTTCAAGTTTGGAGATATTGCTCTTTTTCCCAACCAGGACCAAAGCATTAAGATCTGTGTTTTGCATAACCTTTACGACTTCAGAAGGCACCGTTTGATTGAAAATAGTTTTTGAAATCTCATTAATCTCTTGATAGACCGTAGTGATCTTTGCATTTTTGATCGGAATAATAACGACTTCAAAATCACGTTGCCGTTGGATTTCCCGTACAACTTTTTTGACTGTCTCCACATTTTTAGGATAGTCTGAAAGAAGCATCACCCCACTCTCTTTCAGCGTCACCAGTTTTGCAGACTTCGAGATCAGGTGACGGATCTTGGCTGCCACCTGGTCGACATTCTCACCTTTGACCTGTATAGTCTGAGTGATCATTGTCTGAGTATCACCAGCTTTGCCCCAATCGCTGACAACTTTCAAGTTGTATTTTGATGCTTCTGCACTACGTACGACTTCTAAGAACTCCCCGTTCTCAACAAGAGTAAAACCTTTAGACTCTAAAACGGAGATAAAGATGTTCGTGATGTCTGATTTTTTGACCGGTGCTGCAGAATAAAACTCCACTTTACCTGCGAGTGGTTGTGTCAAGAGGATGTTCTTCTTCAGAATCTTTGACATAAGATCCACAAATTCGTTGATATTCAGGTCTTTGAAGTTAATCGATACCTCTTCATCCTTAGTGCTCTTAGCGTATAGGCTAGAGCCTAACATCAAGATGATCAAACATATTTTAATAAATTTCATATTCTAACTCCATTAGATTTTGACCTCGCATAATCGTTAATTTAAGATCTTTGCTGTCTTTTAGTTCTTGATAGGCTGAAAAAGCCTGCGCATTGTTTTTCAGCTCTTTGTTGTTGATTGACTGGATCACATCCCCCACCTTAAGACCAAGTGCTTCAAAGACTGTTCCTTTTCGTACAAAACTGACTTTAAACCCCTCTTGTTTGCCCTTGACAAAATGTTCTCTAATCCCGATATTTTTCCATATCGCCGTTGGATTGGCGATAGCTTTTTTCACTTCCGTTGAAGGGATTCGACGCAAAGGCTCTTCTCCTATCTGTACACTCTTAGGCTGGACATTTTGCCAGCGAGACGAAAGCTTTGGCTTGACGATGTAGAGACGATACTGCTTATAGTTTCGTTCAAATACAACATAATCATTAAATACTTTTTTAAGTACGTACCCTTCAAAAAGCTCACCAATAGCAATCGTTTTACTTCTACTCGGATTGGTTTTAGGTGCAGCTACAATAAAACTCTCTTCTCCCATAAAATAGATCGCTTTTAAAATGATCGAATCAATCGAGAGTGCATTTGCCTGATCAAGAATCTTTGTTTGAGATGCCTGGAGTCTGAAATCATCAATACTATAACGCATATATGGTATTACATAGCTGGTCTTGACACTGTCTTCCACACCCTCTTTAGGTAAAAAGAACCACAGGACCAAAGAGAGCAATTTAGCAATAAAGACCATTACCAAAACATGCACCAGGTAACTAATAAAAAGGTGACGATTAAAACTTATATTCATAAAGATATCCCCCCTCTTCCTTGTTCAATCTGGCAAGCATACTCCTATACTTTTCTTCACTCCGGCTCTCTAATTGCAGATGAATACGCACCACTCTTTCCAATAGATCCACTTCTCCATAAAAAAGATCTTTTCCGCTTTTTCCGCTTAGTTCGATCTTTGTCGGATTATAGACAACATGCCTGAGCACTATATCTTCGATCTCCTCTGGTAAAAAATCGGAAAAGCCCTCATTCACATGAATATTTTGAAATCTTATCCTGTTATAAAAAAGCCAAGGTGACAAACAAACCGAATCAATGTGTGCCAGCGCCAACTTATCAAACAGGATGTCACCATTGTTTATTTCCAGCATGACTCCGCTGTCACGGACCAGTTCATTTGAAATCGACAGTTTCTGTCGTAACATGAACTCTTCTGCCTTGTAATAGAGATTGACCTTTGGCAAAAAAAAGATCACCAAAGCAAGCATGACAAGTAGATAAGCGAATATTTTCAGTAAGGTCTTCATATGCGTATTTCCATGTTCACACTAACGTGCTTATCGTCTTGAGTTTCGATCTTCAATTGAGTAACTTCAACATTCATGTTCAAAATACGGTTCAAAAATGATTGAAGTTGACCTGCGTTCATGTGCTTGGCATCTATAACATACTGTCCGTTCTTAATGCGATGGCTCAGTTCAGATCCTGCGAAAGCACTTCCCTCTAAGAATCTGTCCAATTGTGACTTATCCGGTGATTTCATCACTTTTTTAAGATCGATGATACGCTTTGCCATAATTTTCGCATTGACACGCTCACTCATCTCAGAAGAGATTTCCTCTTGTATTTTGGCATTTTGCCAAACCAAAGTGACTAAGACGACTACCATAAGACCCAGAAGATAGAAAGGATGAATACTGCGTATCATTTGATCTTCACCTTCAAACTTTTTTTGTTGAGATCTATCTTCACAAGTTCTCCCAATGATTGGCCCAGATGCTGCTTGATTTTCTTCAGTTCAGCCTCATTTTGAAGATCAAAACGGATACTGAAACTATCTTTTTCATAACTGAGTTTTTCAACACCTTGTCTTTGTGACAATGGCAGCTTCAAAAGTGCGAACACAACCTTTCTAAAGGTAGTCTGGGCAGTAAAAGCTTTATGCAACTTTTTTTCAATAGAGCTGTTCTGCATGAAGGTTGTAGGCAGTTTATACTCTTGAAACACGGATGGTTGACTGGTCAGTTCTTCTTTGTGGTTAAAATTCATAAACAGCTGCGCTGCATATAAAACGATAAGTGCTCCTATCGCCACCATTACCGGAGTCAATTCCTTCATGGAATGGGTAATACTGCTTTTGTGCAAGACAATTTTATGCTTTGAAAGTTGTGTAATGTCTTCTAGAGACTGTTTCATTGTCGTCTGGTCGACAAGGTAGGCCGGAAGCTGTACAACAGTACCTTTGTGCAGGACAAGGGCATCATGTTCATTGCATCGTATAGGAACGGTGATATTCATCATCTCGTTTTGCGCAAAATAGATGCCGGAAATTTGTGATGTTTGGATCTCTTTTGCCTGGAGGCTTGATATGATCTCATCAGGATCATAGGCAAAAAACAGATACTCTTTGTCACTTTTTACCGCATAATATGCATAATTGCCCTCGGGCAGCATCCCCTCAAAGATTGATGGAGCATATTTTAGTGCTGCAGAAGTGAATTTCACATCCAAAAAAACACGTTTAACCCAATAATACGAAGGTGTCAATATGATATTGATCTTGTCCTCGACCTTTATCACCCCTGTTTGTTTATCAATAAGACCGATTACTTTATTTGACTGAAAAATGGATGCCAATATATGTCCCAAAAGTTTATAAATTATGTTTAACTTAAAATAACGTATTTAATCTTTAAATCAGCCCATACAATCGGCTCTATTCAGAATTTGTTAATATCACAATTTTATATGAGATACTACGTAACAAACATTTGGCGGAATCATGACATACTAAAACTACGATTAGATTACATCTAAGGACTTTCTATCCTATTCGTAACCGTTTTGTAAGAGATGTTCTAAGACAATTTCAAGACGACATCGAAATGTTTCACGCGATCTACATTGCCTTTTGTAATGATCGCGTAAAGTCTGATTCGTGTATTTTTACTCAGATTATGTTTATATATCTCACCGGTCTCGCTCAACAACAGTCTGTTATTTGATGCCCAATATATCTCCGTATCATATAATCCGTGTGTCAATAATTCCAGGTTTTCAGTGATGACACTTACTTTATCATTTTGCCCTTTGATATGATCAAAATCCAACATATCAAATGTCATATCAACACACTCTTCATCACTGTACGAGATCTCCTCTGCCTTGACCCACAGTGTAAAAAACCGCTGTGCACTTGCCTGTTTCTTACTGACATTTACACTCAGATTAACTGCTATATCATGCCCGTCTCGAGGTCGTTTTACCTCCCCGTTAGAGCTTATCACTTCAGGGTGAGAGGACTCCCATTTAAGCAGTGTCTCGTTCTCACCCTTTTGCGGTAACAAAAGTTTGGAAGTAATCGCGTTTTCATCCGAGTTCAAGCCTTTGATCTTCTTGAAAGTAATCTCTTTTAATACCCCATTGACAACCTCTTGGTCACTGGGTTCAAGAGTCATCTTACGCTCTATCTTTTCTTGGTTCTGCTGTGCCACTGTCTTTTTCTCAAGCGGTTTATTGACAGGTTCAGCAGTCTGGTTGACTGTTGTTGCAGCCGAGTCCAGTGGAGCTGTAGTCGATTTTGCTTCAGTGGATTTCTGCAAGTTTTCTGGCTTTACACTGCGTTGTGCTACTGTCTTTTGTCCTTGCATCTTCTCTTTATGTATCTGTGAATCACTCTTCTTTTCAACTGGTGCTTCTTCTATGGAGTCTTCGAGAGAAAGCATATCTTCACCGACGTCATCTCTTTGTACATCTTCATACGAGACTTCCTTCCAGATACCTGGCTTGGAACGTCCGGGAACCTGTGCACTCGTCTTACACAAAGCTATATAGTATTTCCCCTGATACTCAACAATCTCATCATCATAATAGACCGAACCCGAGTTCCATACTTCGATATCATCTTGTGAAAATTCTTCATATCCATCATCAAGATCATCATATACCATTATCATCACCTTCATGCAAATTTTTCATGCCATATTTTAACAGATATATGTAAACATATACTCTATTAGTTTCCTGCATCAGCCAAAGTCAAACAAAAAAGTACATTTTTCCCTTGCTTTTGCATCTCTTGTATGCCCTGGGTCAACGTCAAGCCTGTCGTGATAATATCATCCACTAAAATCACATCCTCTTCAACAAAAGACTTAAATATGAATTGGCGAGGGTTTAAAAGCCGTTCTTGATAGCTTTTCCCCGAATAAGAAACCCTGCTTTTCGCCCGCAGAATGGAGAAACGAGGTTTGATCACAGAAGACTCAAGACACTTGTTCAAGATGGCTGTGTGAGAATACCCCCGTCTCACATGATCATCTATGCCAACAGAACATACCTTTGAGGGATATTCAAAAGTCTTTCCAAAAGAAGCAAAACTGTTTTGGGCCAGGATGGAGTAGATATAATAACCAAGATCAGTATGTTTGCTTAAAAGGAGAGGTTCTATCTCATTATATTTATAGAACGAATACACCGGTACATTGGAGTAAAGGTTTCGTTTATATAAAGAGGGAGTGAGAAGTGCCTTCTGACAGGACAAACAGATATGTTTGAAGCTCAACTCCTCACATATCATGCAACGCATGTTAGTCCATTTTAAGTACAGACATAAAGGCTTCTTGCGGCAATTGGACCTTACCGATAGCCTTCATACGTTTTTTACCTTTTTTCTGTTTTTCCAAAAGTTTACGCTTACGGGTAATATCACCACCGTAACATTTTGCAGTAACGTTTTTTCCCATGGATTTCACCGTTTCACGGGCAATTATCTTATTACCCAGTGAAGCCTGGATCGCTACCTCAAAGAGTTGACGCGGTACGATCTCTTTCATGTTTTTAACCAATTCCCGTCCCCGTGAATCTGCTGCAGAACGTGGCACGATGACAGACAATGCATCGACCACATCACCTGCGACACGGACATCAAGTTTGACAAGATCACCTTCTCTAAACTCAGTCGGCTCATAATCAAAACTTGCGTATCCCTTTGAAATCGATTTAAGTGTATCATAAAACCCTACGACGATCTCATTCATCGGAACGGAATATTCCAAAAGGACCCTGTCTTCATTCAAATAATCCATCTTCTCTTGTACCCCGCGTCTTCCAACAAGAAGATTCATAATGTTTCCAAGATATTCGCTTGGCGTGATGACGGTTGCTTTGACATAAGGTTCTTCTATACGCTCGGTATGATTGACCTCAGGAAGCTCGGAAGGGTTTTGCACCTCGACCATCTCTCCGTCATTTAGATACACATGATAGATAACCGAAGGCGCTGTTGCGATAAGGTCCAGATCGAATTCTCTCTCAAGTCTCTCTTTGATAACTTCCATATGAAGCATACCAAGAAAACCGACCCTAAAACCAAATCCTAATGCGACCGATGTCTCCGGTTCATACGACAAAGAAGAGTCGTTAAGTTTGAGCTTGTCCAAAGCATCACGCAGATCCTCAAACTTATCTGTATCAATTGGATAAAGTCCCGCAAATACGAACGGTTTAGCCGGTTCGTATTCACCCACCGGTTCACTGGCAGGATTAGCCGCATCAGTAATTGTATCACCCACATTAATAACACCGATCTCTTTAAGACCTAAGACCACAATTCCGATCTCGCCGGCCAGTACTTCTTTTGTGTTGTGGCGTTTTAATGGATGCGGATACATTAGGTCCAATACTTGATGCTCTTCATTGTTACTCATCAACTTGACCTTTTGACCCTTTGATATCTTACCGTCAAAAACACGTACCAGGGCTAAGGCACCCAAATAAGGGTCAAACCACGAGTCATAGATAATGGCCTTCGTAGTCGCATCCGGATCACCTTCCGGTGCAGGTACCCTATCAACAATTGCATCTAAAAGTTCACGAATACCTATGCCCGCCTTGGCAGAAACCAATAGAGCATCTGTCGCATCAATACCGATACTTGTTTCTATCTCTTCAGCTACACGTTCAGGCTCTGCTGCAGGAAGATCTATCTTATTGATGACCGGAAGCAGTTCAAGATCATTCTCCATTGCCATATATACATTGGCGATTGTTTGTGCTTCTACACCCTGAGCCGCATCCACAATCAATAATGCCCCATCCGATGAGGCCAAGGATTTACTCACTTCATAGGAGAAATCCACGTGGCCCGGAGTGTCAATAAGATTAAGGATATAAGGTTCACCATCTTTGACATAATTAAGACGTACCGATTGAGCCTTGATCGTAATACCACGTTCTTGCTCAATATCCATAGTATCCATCATTTGTGAGCCCATTTCACGTTCACTCACGGAACCACACTCTTGAATAATTCTGTCCGCCAAGGTTGATTTACCGTGATCAATATGTGCGATGATTGAAAAGTTTCTAATGTTCTTCAAAAAAGTACCTTAATAAGTAAGTATGAAAGATGCTATCTCTTTAAAAACACTTCCCGTAAAGTGTGTCTAAAAAGATAGAAGAAGTCTTAAACCTCTTCTATATATATTTACGAGAAAAGTGAGTTTACACTCTCATTATGATATACGCGACGGATCACTTCACCAAACAATGGAGCAACAGTCAAAACCTTGATCTTATCCATAGGTTGTGTGACCAATGAATTTGAGATAACCAATTCATCAAGGGCATCACTCTTCAAGTTTTCATAGGCCTTACCTGAAAGTACACCGTGAGTTGCACAGGCCATAACTGAAGTTGCACCATTTGCTTTGAGTGCGGCTGCTCCTTTGACCATAGTCCCGGCAGTATCTACCATATCATCGATCATGATGACATCTTTACCCTTGACATCTCCGATAATATTCATTACTTCAGCTTCATTGGCTTTTTCTCTGCGCTTATCGACGATAACCATCTCAAGACCAAGCTTCTCGGCAAAGTAACGTGCCCGTGCTACCCCGCCAATATCTGGAGAAGCGATGATAGGGTTTTTGAGCTCTTTTGATTGAATATATTCTTGAAAGATAATGGATCCATAAAGATTATCCACCGGGATATCAAAGAAACCTTGGATCTGCCCTGCATGAAGATCAATCGTTACCACACGATCAATACCGGCAGACTCATACATATCTGCTACAAGACGTGCTGTAATCGGTACACGCGGTGCCGCTTTTCTATCCTGACGCGCATATCCGAAATACGGGACTACGGCAGTGATTGAACTTGCAGATGAACGACGTAAGGCATCCGTCATGATAAGAAGTTCCATCAGGTTGTCATTTGAAGGAGCACCTGTCGATTGAACGATAAACACATCACGTCCACGTACACTTTCAGAAATCTGAACAGAGATCTCTCCATCACTAAAACGTTTTACTTCCGCTTTTGAAAGAGGAACATCTAGGGACTGACACACCTCTTTAGCAAACTCAACACTTGATGAACCGGCAAAAATCTTATATCCGCGCATTAACAGGGCCTTTGGGGTAAATTGATTACGAAATTATAACAGGAAGAACTAAAAAAGAGGTTTAAATCTTTTGCTCAATCAAGTTTCCAATCGATCTCTTCTATCCCATGTTTTTTTAGATCATTATTTGTTTTT
>JBFEXS010000086.1:0-9594 GCA_041562555.1 Sulfurimonadaceae bacterium | reverse complement strand
TCATTATTTGGATGGTTGGGAACCTTTACTTATTTGTTATTTACTTTTGTAATAGTTATGCCCATTTCAGAGGTTGTATTTCCAGATACTTCAAAAAATGCATGGCAGAATCAAAGAGGCTTTATGTTCTTATACCTACTGGTATCCATAGCAATATTTTTACTTGTAAAGGAAACATATTGCAATGGATAGAGTCACCTCTAACAAATCAAAGGAGACCAATCAAAAACCCGCGGGTGGCTTTTTGATTGCTCATTTTATACGTTAGATTACAAAGGAAGATATATTTGCAAAAAGAAACAAGCTCAATTATTCTAAAACTAGGGATAGCTTTATTACCCCTAACATTATTGATTTTTCTTCCTTATGAATTTCAACAAAAAATTCATTTTGATATTTTAACGTTAATTATCATTGGTGTCATTTCACTATATTTAAGCTTGAAAAAATTATCAAGCGTTAATCGAGCATTAAAATGGAATAAAACAAGAGGTAAACTTATATATCAAAAAGTTAAATGCGACAATCCTCATGCTCAAGAAATGGTGCGATCTTACTATCCATATATGAAATATGAATATGAAGTTAAAGGTAAGATATACACTTCTGACAATGTTGCATTTTATAGAGAGCTAAATGATACTAAAGATGAAACAGAAGAATATATAAAAACTCTTTCTCAACCATTTTTAAATGTATATTTTAATCCAGATGAGCATAAAGAGAGCGTTTTAGTCCCAAGTCTACCATTGCATCGAAAATTTTTTTGGTATTTCTTTGTATTATTAGGAACAAGTTCGATTTTTATTGGATTGTCTATTTTAAGTGGCAACTGGGGATAAAAATCTAACAAAAACGATGAGTGCAATACTAGCCCACAAGCGGTTTAGTATTGCTCACGACAAACGTTACTTATGCCCGCTTCCACCAGTTCTAGGGACTAATTCTTCCATATATTCCCCACCGATATTATAAGCCTCACCAAACCCGAAGGTGGCTTCGCCGTATTCCGTAGCAAGCTCATAAAGATTAAAGTCCTGCATCCCCATCAGCATAGAGACCGTTCCCTCAGAAAACTTTTCTTTAAAACTGTTCATCACCTCTTCAAATCTCCTGTCATCCCGCGAGACCAAGGATGACGTACACTGTAACGAGATACGTTTACGTGCAAAGATGTTCTCCGCCTTTGACTCATCCTCGATGAAGAGTAAAGAGACCTTTGGCTTCCGCTTGAGGTTTTGTGCATGCTTTGCGATATCAGAGATAAAGATGTAGTACCTATGCTCATGATAGACAAAGGGAGCATAGGATGAGAAGGGAAAGCCATCCTCATCTACTGTCCCCATACTAACACTTTGAAACCGTGAAATAAACTCCAACATCCTGTCTCCTTTGATTTAGCTGTTCTTATTCAATTTTGGAAAAGTTGCATGGATAATATCCTTCATCAACCTGACGATCACCTTGGCGAAATACTTGATGACATCTGCAAGTGTAATGTGTGCATATACAATAAACATTCGCTGTTTTCCCTCTTTGTAGCCTAGGTAATGGTCCCCAAACGCATTGACAATTTCTTCTTTATAATAGGGTATCCCCGATTGCTTATAACAGAGATATGGCCACTCGGACTCTGTGTCTTCTATCACACAGGCTTCTTTGGACAGAGGCAGATTAGGAGGGAAATGGATTGCATTATATGCCTGCGCATATCTCCAGGTCTGCTCATCCGGCAGTGCCATAGATTTATTTTCCTGATCATACACATAGGGATTGGGATATATATGGGTAGAGTTCTTGCTAAACAGTCCAAGGACTCTCAGATTAGGGGTTGAAAAGATCATCTCTATATCAAAGGATCTTTGGGAGACCAGATTATCACAGTAAGCATATGCAAACAAAATCTGACTCATTCTTCCAAGAAGACCAAGAGACTGGAACTTCGGAGCGACCCCATCCGTCTTGAAGTTATAAAACACCTTGTTTTCAAGGCGTATCTTATGTACTGTGGCAACACCGACTAAGGTATCCTCTTTTCTCACTAGTACGATCCACCTGGAATCAAACAAGGAGTGATCAAAGAACGCGTCCCCAAAGTCTTTCCAATGAGTGACAAAAAAATCTCTGACCTCTTTTTTGATCCGGACTTTGGTCTCCTCTTTAGCCTTCATGAGATCGCTGATGACCTCAACGTCGAAATAGTGATGTCTTCCCTGCTTATAGAGGTGGATCTTTCGTGTCCAACTCAAACAACCCATAATACCAAGCTTTCTCATCTTCTCTCAATCAACAGGACGTATACAATACCCAAACCGTGACAGACACTCTGTGTGACGCAACTTTCCCAAAGCAATCACTTGCGTAACTTTGCCTGTTCCAGTTCCCAGTACTCCATATCAAAGATGTCTGAAGGGCTCAAACTCTTCCATCCGCCAAGGTTCTGTGCCAGAGTCATCGCATGGATGGTATGAGAGACGATATCGAAGATTATCCCTGCTTCTTTCTCATCCTTACCAAAGGTGACAAAGCCCACCCCTTTGATGATCGCATAGCGCGGTGCCAGATCAAGCATGATCTCTTCTTTTGCATGAGTCTTGAAATACTTCGTGTAACGCGTTGTAAATCTATCCAGAGCTTCTTTGATATTGTCACAGATAACTGCCGGAAACGGTTTTGTGCGGATCACATGCTCCGGTGTCAATGGACCCTTATCCAATATATCCTCGAGGTTATCAAGGTTTGAGAACCTGACCGCCTCGATACTTGATCCAAGCTTCATAACGACATCACATCCACGTAATGCCCCGACCTCTTTTCTAAGCTCGTCTGTAAATGATTCGTCCAAGACACATGAACTCTTTGAAAACGCCAGTACCGGTGTCACACTCTGCTTGAGATATTCTTCTGCTTTTGAGACAATTGCGATCATCTTCTCATAGGCCACCTTCGCATCATCATCAAAACTGAAGACTCCATGATTAAGCAGGATGATCCCATCCAATGTCGTCCAGTCTGCCTCTTTTGTCTGCTCATAGACCTCTTTTGCCAGGACAAAGCCCGGCATCACATAATCGATGATCAGCATGTTCTCGCCATAAAGCTCTTGCAGACGCTGTTTGCCATTGGGAGTATTGGAGATTGTCACCACCGTATCGGCATGGGTATGATCGACATATTTAAAGGGGATAATCGCGTGTAAGATCGCTTCGATGGAAGGATTTGGTGAGTTGGCATCCTCAAGCGCATCTCGCTGCTGAGCCACCATGTCCGTGTCACTTAAATGATCCAGACCTGCCATATCGATCAGGGTTTTGAGGTCGACACCGGGAAACCCCGCCTCTTCGATGGTATCAAGGTTCCAGCCACTTCCTTTGACATAAAGCTTGTCTGCTATCTTGACCGAAGTATTCCCGCCACCATGCAGGACAAGGTCCATATCCTTACCTAAAAGCTGAGAGGTATAGACCCGCATCGCCAGATCTGTGGAATAGTTTTTTGCCTCATCATCATTAAATGTCGATTTCATTCTGTATCCTCATTTTGATGAGAGAATAGTAGCATATTTACAGAAGTTCACCCACTATTTTGTTTGAATACTCCGGGAGAGACCCTACTGAGCCTCGGCGTACAGCTCTTTTTCTCGGGCAATCAATACATCCGCCAGAAAGAAAAATGCTTCCTTCCATGCATTTAGTATCTCTTCCGTTGCGGCATCACCCAAAACATCTTTGATCGCACTCAGAATAGACGTCCCGACCATCGGGTAGTGTTCAGGTTTTACATTTGCACCCACATGCGCGCTTGCCATCTTTTCTACTGCTTGAGCCAAGACTTCAAGATTATCGATGTTTGCAGCGTATGCACCCACTGCCGAAGCCAGTTTTTTGTGCTGATCCGCTGAGGCATTTTCAAATAGTATTTTTGTCTGAGGATATTCAGAGAAAAGTATCTCATACATGCGCGTTGTTATCTTTTCAGCGTTTTCTGCTACTACTGGAGCAGTTGCCTTGACGATTTCTACTGTTGTCGGGGATAATGACATTGATTCACCTTTTATAAAATAATATATAATTATAGTATAATGGATGTTGCGAGAACGTTAAAACCTGTCTATTTTTTAAGCAAATCGGAGCTGAAACAAACACTGAGTCAGTTCCCCTACTCCGGTGTATTATATTCTCTGTCCCCTGCATCCCCCAAGCCCGGAATGATGTACTTGTTCTCATTGAGTTTCTCATCGATCTGCGCAATATGGATGTTCACTTCCGGATATCTGCTTTGGACTTCCTCCAAACCTTCAGGTGAGCCAATGATATTCAAGGAACTGATCTTTTTTGCACCTTTTCCCTTAACCACTTCTATCGCATCGATCAAGGAACCTCCCGTTGCCAGCATCACATCTACAATCAGGACATGTTTCCCGTGACAATCACCAAGACGGTCGTAATAGAGCTTGCTCTTATGGGTTCTTTCATCGCGTTTCATCGCCAAGAAACCTGCCTCGATATCAGGGAGGGTCTGCATCACGGACTCTTGCATAGGCATCGCTGCGCGCAAAACGCTTACGACCATCAGTCTCTCTTGAGAGATCATTTCAAACACCTCTTCACCCTGCCAGGTCTGTACCGGTGTATTGAGCAGAACTTCTTCATCCAAGACGCTGTTCAAAAGATGTTTGGTGATCTCGCCTACTGTATGTCGGAACCGCAACGCATCCGTCTGGGTAGAGCGCAGGATTGAGACCAGTGTCTTGATCAGATTACTAGAGACCTCGTGTATCATATCTTTCTCCCGTGTATTTATTACATTCTAGCATTTTTGCTCCGGACAAGTCGCTTAATCGATGAGATTTAAACTTTCTAGTGTAAAATTCCTCCATGGAAAATTTCTTATTTGTCTTTATCACGATCACCTTCTTAGCTCTCATGTCAGCCCATGTATATCTTGTCAATGCCTTCTTCAACCGTTTAAAAGATGCACATCAGGCCTTATGGAAAAGTATGGGAGAGCCCAAATGGAAAATACATTTCGGAGACTCCTCTTTCCAGGAGGCGATGAAGTATATTCGTCAGAAAAAGTTTGCCGAGTTAAAAGACAGCCACTTAGACGACTTGCATAAACGTATCAAACTCATCGAGCGAACCTCAGTAGCCTTAGCCTTACTTATCATGTTCGTAACCGTGCTTGATATTTTACAAAAGGGATAGAGATGGAGAATATGGGGAATGACGGATACAGCATTATTGCGCTTGTCCTCGCTGTCATCATTACTATTGTCGTGTTAAAACTGCCTAAGAAGAGATAAACCATCCCCCCAGATGGTCTATAGGAGCCTATTTCTTTTTAGAATCAGCTGCTTTTTTCATCGTTTTTTTGGCTGACTTTTTAGCCGCAGATCTCTTTTTGAGTTTTTTCTTTAAAATCTTTTCAATCGCTTTTTTCACAAGCTTCTTACTTGTAGATTTTTTTGCTGCCTTTTTAACAATCTTTTTTACTGCTTTTTTCTTTAGCTTTTTTGCCATGATCCGTTCCTTTTGTAATCTTGAGGAGGAAATCCTCTGCATACATTCTAGATGTAACTCCCTTAATCGCTTATAAGCAGACCCAAATATTACATCTATACTACATTTTGATTACAATGTTAAAAAAGTACAGGCTCCAAATCCTCTGAAGGATTAAACTCCTCAAAATCATCGATGATGCGATCAAACATCTTTTTCGTCTTTTCTGCTTTTGCTTCAAATTCGTCAAAGATATATTTGGAAGACGGGAATGCTTCTGCCAGTTCCTGATAGATCGCCAAACGTCCGTTAATATGTTTGCTAAACTCACCGAAAGCACTGCGCAGGTAATCCTTCGTCGTCGTATGGCGCATCAGTGCCTTGATCATACGTTTACGCTCTTTGATCGGTAAAGACTCATCAATTGCCTCTGCAACACGCTTGATATCAAGACGTGAAAGATAGACACCTGAATGTGCAGGGCCTAGCAGTTTGTCTGCCAATTCATCAACAAAGGCCGGAGTCTCTTCATCATCTTGCTCCTCCTCCTTGACCTGCTTCTCTTCTTCAGTGATACAACGTTCTTGGACGAATTTATCAAATTCTGCTTTTAAATCATCTAGATTATTAAAATCTTTCATCTCTATTCTCCTTTTACCCAGATAGTATAATTAATTTGCGCCAATGCCTTGGCATACTGTGTAGCATCAATAAAATCTGCATTATAGACATTTGCATATTCTGCCAGATCACTTCCGCTCTTAAGATCGATCAAGACGGTACCTTGGTCTATCTTGCCCAGTCTTACTAAAACGGGTGTCGCATTGATGAAGGCATCGAATCCACCAAGTTCAAGTAGATCGCCTTCTACGGTTCTGTCAATATCGACGCTGATGCCTTCGAGCTCCTCTCCATAGGCCTGCATCAGTTCCATACAGGACTCTACTCTGTCATTTAAGAGCACCAGCTCTTTGATACCCGAGTCTTGGATATGGGTCAAAATCGACTTTGCGAGCTTTCCGGAACCAAAAATCGCCAATTTGGAAACACCCTTGTCTTTTAGCAATGCACAGATCGCCCTGCCCGTCGCCACTTCTCCATAAAGCTGTTTGTTCTTGACGATGAGTGTATCGCAAAAACCACAGGCCCGTACTTCATCACTCATAAAATCAAGCTGTTCCATGACCCCTTCGACATATTCGCTTCCCAGTGCGACACCGTTAAGTTTCGCCTCTTTCAATCCTGCTACCGTAAAATAGATATCATCCGGACGAATATTCATAGGGATACACATCCCGTTATCTCCCCGTTCTTTAAAAAGACGGTTCAAGGTCACCGAAAAACGGTTTTGCTGAGCATACTCTGCTAAGAAACCAAAGAGCAGAGACTCATTATCGATGAGATTATCATCATTCATCGGTGCTGACAGGTTTTCAGCCATCTATTGTATCCCCCATAATTCTTTTGCTTCATCTTCTTCAATACGACAACGCTGGCAGATGACTTCTCCGCCGCGATAGGTAAAGTAGTTATCACACTCATGACAACGGCGTATAGTAAACTGGACCAGGTTCTTCACCTCAGGCTCAAAGAACTGTTTGAGATCAAAAGTGTCTGCCAGACTCAGGGAATCAGGCTCACACACATCATGGCACAGGTGACATTTCACACATAAGAACGGGTCAAACTCGATTTTGGAGTTTTTCATATCCGAACTCAGTGCTGCCGTCGGGCAGATACGATAACACATCTGACATGCCGTACAGGTTGTTTCATCCAACTGCTTCATACTGGTAAAACTTAATTCATGCGCATCAACCACATGATATTGGGAGGGTTTCTCCACGCGTTTAAGGGCCGTAAAAAAGATCTTTCGTTTATCCGGTACGCTCTTCTCTTTTAAACGTGCTATATCTTCCGTAAAGACCTCATGACGGAGTTCTTCATCCGCCTCTACTTCCACACGACGGTCAAAGTCAGCCTTTGCTTTTGCTGCGTTTTGTATCGTCATGTTTCTAAAGAACCCGCGTCTGTCGTCATTTTCGGAAGAAGCCTCCGGTTCATAGGAAACATCTTCTGCCAACACCTCTTTGGGTGACTCGATCGCTTCAAGGATAAAGTTCGCCTCTTCGATGTTCGCATCGATCTGCGGTTTGAGTTTTGTGGCGATCTCACACCCGTCACAATGACCTGTATCACACACAAGTTCCTCTTTTAACAGAGCCAATGAACATAGGTGTTCAACAGACAAAGATGCGATACAAGGAACGTTTTTCTTACACGAGATCAAGGACTCATCGCTCTGTACAAATTCGAAAAAGAAGTTTGTCGGATTAAAGTCATCCAGCTTGAAGGCCTCTGTAGGACAGGCCGAAAGACATCCCCCGCAACCGACACATTGACTCATATTAAAGGATGGTAGATGATTATCCACAGAGATAATATCAACCGGGCATATCTCTACACAATGGGTACATTCAGAAAACTTAGCCAGTGCACGGACACACTTGGCAGGATCTAGAGTTAAACCAGCCATAAAATCGTTTATGCCGCTTTTTCTACGCTAAGATATTCGTTATCTGCAAGAATAAACTCCAAACACATCTCTGCCGCATCATAATAGATCGGTGTGCGTGACTCGTATTTTACATTAATAAGATACATCGGTGCCCATTTTAAAAGGTGCTTGTTCAAAAAGGTCTTTTGTGCAAATCTAAAATGCTTTGCAGACTCTTCATCATCTGCTTTCATCGCTGCCATCTCAGCCTCGACAAGATAATGCATAAACTCCAGTTCTACACCGAT
This sequence comes from Sulfurimonadaceae bacterium, assembly GCA_041562555.1. GTDB lineage: Bacteria > Campylobacterota > Campylobacteria > Campylobacterales > Sulfurimonadaceae. The sequence continues at coordinate 1,288 of JBFEXS010000086.1, read as the reverse complement.
ATGGTCTGCCGACACGGTTCTTGCCTTAGCAAAGTCAACAATGTAATCATACTCGTGATACATGTCTGTTACCGGATTTGCCCCTCCCGTCTCGATCATCTGATCTTCACGGGTATAAAACGTCTCATAAGGTACAAGGTGAAGTAAAGAGATGTTCGCAAAATCAGCATTGATATGCTGCTCTAACAAGGTCTTATTATCTGCTGATTCAAGGATTTTCCAATCATTCAGGGAAGGAAAGAATGCTCTAACACTCTCATCTTTTAGGATCATATCCAGCATCTCATCATCCAGTTCCTGAAGTAATACTCGAGATAAAAGTGCATAAATATTGCTGCGTGCTTGTGTTTGTTCCATCTTAACATTCCTACTGCAAGGCTGCAAATGCCTGCTTATAATATTGCTCGCGATTATACTAAAAACAACTTAATATGGCGTTAGATGAGGAAGGGATAGGGTGTAGAAGTGATAGATGACACATGAAGGAAGCCCTTCATGTATATAAGGTTAAAACTCGCCTTTAGCGCCTTTTTCGATCGCTGTGTACATTGTTGATTCAACCTTTTTACCCATCTCGTACATCTCCGGTGTTAATGGGTGCCCACCTGCAAGCATCAAGTCCATCTTCATCGTAGCTAACCAGAAAGCCCCCTCTTTATCTTCAATCAAAATAATACGACACGGCATAAACGCACCGTATGCTTTTGAATAATCAATAAAGTTACGTGCAATCTGCTTATTACATAAAGAGATGATCTGAACATGACGCGTGTCATTTCCTGCATAATCCTTTTCACCGGATCTAAACATTATGGTATCACCAACAACAAGCATGTTGTTCTCTTCTGCCACACTTTTGATAGTATCGACAGCATCTTCAGGAGATACGCCTTCTTCAAGCTTAACAAACTTTACCATTGACGCTGCAGCATCACCGGTCTCTAATACCTCACTAGCCATATTCATGTATGCACCTAAGGCATTCGGATCCATTTTAGCCGCTTTCGGGCCCAGGGAGATAGCAGCTATTATCATTCCGATGATCACCAGACCACCGACGACACTTAAAATATTTTTCAACATGTTCATTATCTATCCTTTATATTGTTTTGAGAATGAATAATACAGAAATATCATTTAAATAATGTTTAATTATATTTACTATAACGAACGACACCAATAATTGCAAAAGTTCTCACTTGGAATGGTATGAGTGATTGGTAGGGAATAGGAGGTTGGGAAGTTAGAGGGCTGGATAGCAGCCCTCTTTGGATGATCAAGTAAAAGG
>JBFEXS010000085.1:0-9642 GCA_041562555.1 Sulfurimonadaceae bacterium | reverse complement strand
TTCGTACTCTCTTTGGTCTTTTTCAAGATGGTAGAAGCCTTGCGAATCAAAGAGGTCGATCAGATGATCGAAGAGCTTGAGGCACAGCTTGAACGTCCTGAAATCAAAATCAGCACCCCCGTACAAACGATCCGAACTTCCGCTGAACTTAAACATGAAGAACAAGCCGCCTCCGCTGTTGCCTCGGATCCATCTGCAACCGCAACCGATACACCGACAACGATTTCTGAACCTGAACCATTGGTACAGGAAGCCCCTTTGGTCGATATCGGTTCGCAATATTTTGACAAACTGGTTGCTTCCCTAAACGATCGAAGTGCTGAACTCGGACACTGCTTTAGTGAGAATATTTTTTATAAAAGTTTTGAAGACAACCTTCTTGTCTGGGAAAGTTGTGCAAAAGATGAGTGTAAAGAGAAGCTCCGTCATGGCTGGGGTGTTATCAATCATTTTGTAAAAGACATCTTTGGATTTGACACCAAGATCAAGAACCTTACGTGTACAAAAGCAGAAGAAGACGAGTCCCGTTCTCAGGCAGAGGAAAATACAGACAATCCCCCGAATCAGACTGCTCCAATACATCAAAGTCAGCCACAGCCTCCTGCCCAAGCTCCAAGGCCGACACCTCAAGAGATGGATGCCCAACCGATTGAAGAGACCTCTTCCATGGTAGCCGATGAGATCATTGGAGATGACGAGCGGCAAGACTTATCCTGTGTCTCAGGGTGCAGGGGAGAGGACCCTGCAAATCTCGATGAAGCATCCAAAGAGATCGATGCCCAAAGTATCATGGATGAACCAATGATTAAAAAAGCGCAAGAGATGTTCGAGGCGACTAAAATCACGATCCAGTCAAAGGTTTAATAAGCCAGAGTGAGGATAAAGTCTAATCAGCTGATTTGTCTTTTCCCTCTTCAAACACATTTGAAATATCATTTGCAATTCCGTTTGCACCGTCTTTAAACTCTTTTGCTGTACAGCCACCGATCATAATCATTGCCATGAACGCTACAATAATCATATTTTTCATCTATTATCCTTGTAAAAAAGTTTGTCAATAGTAACGGTTTTACCTTTTGAGTTTGCTTTAACATATTCTACGATCATTCCATGGAATTCTGCATAGACTTTAGAATACTCATCCTCATCAAAGTGAGCTGATAAGCCTTGAACACACCACTCCTGTAATCCATCATATGAATCAAATTCATAATCAAAAGCACGCAAAAGCCTGAGGGTATAAGCATCTACTACAAATGCCGGACGCTTGCATGCATAGCATAAGATAGAATCTGCACTTTCTGGCCCTATTCCTTTTTGTTTAAGGAGCCAGCCTCTGTCTACCTCATCGCAAAAATGTTCAAAGTCTCCAAAGTCTTTAAGCATCGCCTCTGCCAAAAGTCTTAGGTATCTTGCCTTTGACCTGTATAAGCCACTTGGCATAATCAAATCCTCAAGGGTCTCAAGCGTTAATCCGGCAAAAGACTTTAACTCTAAAGCACTCTCTCTGCGCAGGTTTTCCAGGGAAACCTCCACCCTTTTCCACTGTGCATTCTGTGTCAAGATCGCACCAACGACGACTTCAAAACTTCCATAAGCCGGCCACCACATAGATGGCTTATCTTTCAATAGACCCTGTTTCTCCAAGAGCGTGTAGAGTTCAAAAGCGCTTTCAATCAATCCACGCCTCACTAAAGAACTCGCGTCCATCATTGAACTTCTTGATTTTAAAGGCCTTTGAACAGATCCCCTCATGAATATCGAATACTGCAATTTGAAGAACAGACTTACACTTTTCTGGCACTTCAAAGCGTTCCGGTAGACCTGTCGTAAAACGTTTGATGGGTGCTTTGGCATCCATACCGATCACATTATCTCTACATCCCGTCAATCCAATATCACTTAGATATGCTGTACCACCATCGATCTGCAGGTCATCTGTTCCTACATGGGTATGTGTTCCCACAATCGCTGAGACTCGAGATTTAAACATCATCAAAAGTGCCCGTTTTTCTGCCGTAGCTTCCGCATGCATATCGATAAAGATGTTCTTGACACCATCTTCCATGAGCTTTTCTACTGTTTCTTGTGCACAAATGAAGGGGTTATTGCTTAAGGGCATCGCAAAATGCCCCATCAGGTTCAAGATCCCGATCTTCTCTCCCGCAACCTCATAGACCTTGCATCCCGTGCCGCTGACCTCAACAGGATAATTATGCGGCCGTAACAGTTCATACTTCTCAAAAAGTGCATGTATCTCTTTCTTGTCCCAGCTATGATTTCCTCCTGTCATCACATCAATTCCTGCATTGAACAGTTCCGCTGCATTTTTAGCGGTGAGACCAAAACCGTGGGAAGCATTCTCATAGTTGGCTATGACAAAATCGATCTGATGCTCTTCTCTTATATTTTTCAGGTTATCCTTGATGATGGTACGTCCGGGACGCCCGACGATATCACCGATAAAGGCTATACGCATCTATAACACCTTCCGCTTCGCACTGCGCAGATATTCAAGTACCGCCTTGATAATGTCATCATCATCTTTACTATCGGCTTTAATACTCTCCGTTGACCCGTTAGTATAGGTAATAGAGATGTTTTGTCCGTAGTTTCCGATCAATGAGATCGATTTTTCAATACTCAGCAACTTAATGACGATAAGCTCAAAAAACTGCTTCGTATTGATATCAAGTCGTCCAAAACGGTCTGTTGCTTCCTCTTCTATCTCATAGACCTGCGTGACATTTTCACAATGACTCAGACGCCGGTACAGTTCAAGTCTGAGCCGTTCTTCTTGCACTACCTCCTCAGAGATATATGCCGAGATTGTCAATTTGATATCTACTTTCTTGCGCTCAAGCTCTTTTTGGTTTGACAGCTCTTTAATCGCATCCTCAAGCATTCTCAGGTACAAGGTATACCCGATGTTCTTGATATGCCCGCTTTGGGTGTCCCCTACAAGGTTACCCCCGCCACGTATCTCAAGGTCATGGTAGGCAAGTACTGAACCCGAACCAAGAAAGGAGTTGGATTCAAGTGCCAAAAGACGCTTTTTCGCCTCATCCGTCAGGTTCTCTTTGTCATCTACGATAAAATAAGCATAACCTTCAATATGACCGCGGCCTACACGTCCGCGCAGTTGATGTAAGTCGGCAATCCCAAATCGGTCTGCCCCGTCGATCAGCATCGTATTGACCGTTGGCATATGAATCCCCGATTCGATGATAGAAGTGGCCAGCAACAGATCATACTCACCATTTTGAAATTTGATCAACTCTTTTTCTGTCTCAGCTGCAGAGACTTTTGAGTGTAACATCAGGATGCGTAAATTCGGCAGAACGGCCAATAACTCGTTTTTCTTGATCGGCATCGCATCAATCGAGTTAAACACATAGAAAAGCTGTCCTCCGCGACGCAGTTCACGTAAGATGACCTCTTTGAGAAGCTTCTCGTCATACTCTTTGACAAAGGTACGTACTCCTTGACGTTCCGATGGTGGAGTCATCAAGGTAGACATCTGCTTGATCGATGACATTGCCTGATTGAGCGAGCGAGGGATCGGAGTAGCGGACATAGACAGAAGATGCACCTTCTCGTATAGAGTCTTGAGCTTCTCCTTTTGTTTTACCCCGAACTTATGTTCTTCATCGATGATGATGAGTCCCGGCTTGGCAAACTTTGCGGAAAAGAGTGCATGTGTTCCAACCACAACGTCCAATGTACCGGACTCCAATGCCTTAAGGATCTGGTTTTTTTCCTTTGTCGATACAAATCGGTCAAGCTTGGCGATCTTGATATCATAAGGTTCAAACCGATCTAGCAATGACTTGTAATGTTGCGATGATAAAAGTGTTGTCGGGACAACGAGTGCAGATTGATGTCCACTCAGATAGGCTGCATAGATCGCATTCATCGCCACTTCCGTCTTACCAAAACCGACATCACCACTCAAAAGTCTGTCCATGACTTTCTCTTGAGATATATCATGGATGATCTCATTGATTGAACGGACTTGATCGTCCGTATATTCAAAACCTGCTGCATCCTGGAAGGCTTTGAGTTTTTTTGCATCTACTTTGATTTGTGGTGCTTTGATCAATGCCCTGGAAGCAGCAAGATTAATAATCTCTCCTGCTATCTCAAAAAGCTTCTTCTTGACCTTGTCTTTGAGTTTTGCGAAACTTCCCTTGCCCAGTTTATCCAATACGGGAAGTGACCCTGATGAGATATAACGATCTATCGCTTCGAGATTCTCAACCGGCAGCAATACCCGTTCATCTCCCTGATAGGAGATAGCGACAAAGTCTTTTACTCCGCCAAGGATTTCAGCTTGTTCGATCTTTTCAAAGACACCTACCCCATAATCTTCATGAACGATATAATCACCCGGTTTCAACTCATCAAGTATGATACTTGTCTTTTTTCGACGCTTCTTCTTGATCTCTTTATTTAATGAAAAGACCAGTTCTGTATCACTGATGATATTGACAATAAACGGAGCATAAAGTACATTAATCTTAGCCGTATCATAAAGTTCATGCTGCTTTATCTGCGCCTCATTAGATGCGATCAATGTTATCTTTTTGTCTTTATGTACCTCCAGGGACTTGTGAATATCAATAAGCGAATATTCCTTATACGATTGTGCCTCTGGAATGATCTCCAGATCAAAATAGTGCTCATCGATCGCGTTATCATCAAAGGCGTAGATCTCTTGTAGTTCCAAGGACAGATCAGAGGTATAGACCGCTTCTTTTCCCTCCATGAAAGCAGCACTCAACTCATCAAGATGCCATAGGCCCAAAGAGGAAAGGTCCTTGACAAAACTATCTGAAGTGCTTCTTTCACATTTGCTGCTTAAACGATCATATTGTACTTCATCCAGTGCAAAGAAAGCAGGGATAATTTCGATGCTTTCGATCTCTTCTTTTATACTCTTTTGCGTCTCAAGCTCAAAGGCTCGGATCTCTTCCACCTCATCTCCAAAAAGCGAGATACGATAAGGTTTGTCTGCACTGATCGGGAAAATGTCAATAATATCGCCGCGGAATGAGACTTCTCCCTTTTCTTCGACAATGTCTACGAAGGTGTATCCCCAATGCAACATCTGTTTTTTAAATGATTCCAATGCAAGCGTATCACCAAAGGCAATTCGGGTTGTATCGCACAACTCTTCTTTTGGAAGCGCATGGGATACCGTTTTGACAGGTGATATAACCAAAGGTTTTTTGGAAGCCTGCTTATATACGTTCAATGCGGAAAAAAGCTCAAAAAGCTCACTCTTGAAAGAGCGTAGATCGTCTCCGCTGACAGCTCGGAGGTCAGGAAAGAGCAGGACCTCTTTTTTACAAAAGCGTACAACATCCGCCAAGGCCAAAGCCTCTTTGGTGTCTTTAACAATAACTAGTTCGGGGGAATGACTCTGGAGGTATTCGTATAAATTACTCTGGCTCAAGCTTCTTTTTTCTTCTCATCTACAACCGTGTTAACGGCCTTGTTCTTCATCTGTTTGTTTTTGATTTTGCTTTCGCCCTCGAAATGGCCCTGAGCCTCTATGACAAGTTCACTTGAGAGAATTGAACCTATCACACTTCCCTCTGACATGATTTCAAGACGTTCTGCTTCTACAGCACCTTCAACTCGTCCTTTTACAACAAGATGATCCGTGTGAATATCTCCGCGGACCTTTCCGCTTTTACCTATGGTTATAAGCTTTTTGGAACTGATCGAACCTTCAAACTCACCATCTATGTATAAATTGCAGTCCAGCGTCATCTCGCCCTTGATAAAAGAACCTTCTGTGATAATAGTGGTATTGTTGTTGTCTGGTGTAGTCGTGTTGTCGCTGTGATTAAAGATTGCCATGGTACGTTCTTTTCCTTTTCAAAAATTGACTTATATGAGGCGATATTCCATTTGATAAACCAAAACGGGTTCAGTGCCCTTTGAATGAATCTCACTTCATAGTGTAAATGAGGACCATTTGACATACCACTGTTTCCGGTATAGCCGATCAGATCCCCCCGCTTAATAAACTGCCCCGATTTTACCACAATTTTGTTAAGGTGGCCGTAATAGGTCTTAAATCCAAAACTATGATCCAAGATGATGAGCTTTCCGTACCCGCTGCTTTTATGAGGACCGGCCCATTCTGCAATTGCATCTGCCGTTGCATAGATCGGCGTGTCCATAGGAGCTTTAAGATCTGACCCCCTGTGAAACTCCTCCCTTTGCAACGTTGGATGGTTTCGATATCCGTATTTGGATGTGACACCTCTATATTCAACCGGTGAACCATTGGGAACATGCTGCATCAATGCGGCCATCTCTTCAGAAGTTACGGTAGCCAAGCTCACCCTGTCCGCTAAGCTTGTATCTTCTTCTGCCGTCAAACCGATAAGATTTTCGATATCCTCCAATTTATCAGTGACTGCGATCAACTCATTACGTTTTTGATCCAAAGTCGATTCCGTAAGATCTACGGTATGCGCCAAATGTTTATTCTTCGCCTGCAAAAGCGTGTATGCCTGTTTCAATTCCTCTTTCTTTGCCTGGATATCATCAACACTTTTATTTAAATATATGATAGTAAAAGCAGACATCGCAAAGATAAACAGGATAAACATCAATATATACAGGCCAAACTTTTTCACAATCTGATGCAGATTGAACTGTTTAATCCCATGTTCATCATGAATCGTAATAGTAAAATGGTTGTGCATATTTACATCCCCTTAATACTTAACAAAAAGCCGTAAAAGCCTCCGCAACACTAAACGAACCAAAAACGAGATAATCCCTATCTTCGTTGATTCCTGTAAACGCATCGTATTCCAGTCCCACATCTTCAATAGCCTTGATCAGCTCAGTGCGTTCCACAATACGTTCATCATCCACCGTGATAATTTCCACCCGCTTTACAATCGGTGCGAGTACACCCAATATCGACAAATAATCCTTATCCTTATAACTATTATAGATCAAATTAACAGATTTTGGTGCAAAACAGTGGGCAATAGCCTCTGCCGCCAGTCGATTATGCCCTACATCCAACCAGACATTGGGCTTTATACGCTGCATTCTACCTTCTAAACGCTGAGAATTAAATAAGTTTTTCTTAACTTTGAGGCCTAATATTTTGAGCACACTGATAGCTAAGAGTAGGTTCTCTTTGAGATATGAAGCCAATTCTAATTCCTGTGCAACAGCTTCTGCCAAACGCATATCATCCTCATCCAGAGCATCTTCATAAGCAATAAACTCTCTCCCGTCCCTGCTCAGTTCATCCATTACCTGCTGTATGTCATCAAAAGACTGTTTCCCGACAATAGCCTTATGTTGCACACTTTTGAGCTTTGTCCTTGCAATGGCATCTATCGTATTACCTAAAAAGTCTTCATGATCCATACCGATAGGAGTGATGACAGACAGCAGCTTGTCAAAGACGCTCGTAGCATCATGTTCTCCCCCAAGACCCGCTTCCAATACGACATAATCACACTCTTCATACACGATCATCGCCAAGAAGGTCGTATATTCAAAATAACTCAAGGTCTCCAGGAATTCCGAGGATAGAAGTGTTTGTAGCCGTTGATGAGCAGACTCCAAGCGTTCATCTTCAGCATAGGCACCGTTGATCCATATGCGTTCATTGAACCTATGTATGTGCGGGGAACTGTAATGCCCCGTATTTAACCCCTGTGCCACCAATGCATTGGCAATAAAACGCCCGGTCGTGCCCTTGCCGTTTGTTCCCACAAGGTGGATGATCTTAGGAATCTTCAATTCAGAACGTATCGATGCATATGCACGGGGCATACGTGTATAATCGATCTTGGCATAATACAGAGGTTTGGCTTCTAAAAAATCAAGCAGCGATAATCTGGTTTCTTCCACCGTTTTTTGCCTTATACAAGTTCTCATCTGCTGCTTTCAACATAGCATTTACCGAAGGGTAGTTCTCTCTAAAAGAGATCCCTCCGCTTATCGTTACCTGCAGCTTGTTTCCCGCATGAATGAAACGGCTAACCTCAAGTTTTTTGCGTACCTTCTCGGCAAAGACCTTTGCCCCCTCATGATCTGTCTCAGAGAGGATCGCTAGGAACTCTTCTCCCCCATATCGACCGACTGTATCCACATTTCGGGCAATTTCCTTGAAGATCTTGGCAAATCCTTTTAAGACCACATCTCCGGCATCATGCCCATAGGTGTCATTGACCTTTTTGAAATGATCTATATCAAAGAAGACAACAGAGTATGGTTTCTTATGCCGTTTGAACTCGCCCTCTCTTAGTTCCAAAAACTCATCAAGAGCCCGTTTATTATACAGCTTGGTAAGGGCATCTTCGCGGGAAGCTTTTTTAGCGATAGTAAGCTCTTTCTCAAGACTTTTAATCTTCTTTTCCATCTCTGAAATCACAATACTGTGTTCTTTCAATTCACCGCCGAGCAACTGTGTCTCTTCCTCTAATGATGAAGCGATCGTATAGAGTTTTTTATGGGCTGATTTAAAATCATCACTGTGTTCAAGTTCCAATCTTTCCAGATTCTGTTTGATCTTTGCGATCTCTTTGCCAGAATGGTCTGTCTTTTCAATCAATGTAATTACTTGTGTAGAAAGCTTTTCGAGGACTGTATCCAAGGCAAGCAGCATCTTTTTGATATGCGCTTTGTCCAGTGAGACACGTAACTTGATTGCATTTTTGATTGACTGCATCATCGTTTCAGAGCTCAAACTCTGCGGATTTGCTCTGATTTCATCAGAGATTCGTGCCAATTCATCATTCATACTTGTAGCGATGGAAGGAGCAAACGAAGCAATAAAGAGCAGCGCCAGGCTTTCAAATTCACTTAGATCTGCTTTGGAATGATCTTTTTGGGAAAAATCCAAGTTCTCTATCGTTGTCTTTATATCATGTTTATTGACCTTGCCATAAGGCTTTAAGCGATCTAAGAAACTATCATCATAGATCGTCAGGAAATGTATCCATTCTTCCTTGATCTTATTGATTTGCGCAGCTTCCGAAACCAGTTCAAGATCTTTAATAGACTTTGTGCAAAGAGTACTCAATTGGGCATTATGTAACGAAGAGATCGTTTGCAGGACCCTCTTCAGAAGAGAATTCAAAGCCGCGTTTTGTGCATTGGATTCAGCCGGGTTCGATCGGTTCAGTCGGGCAATAAAAAAAGTGATCAGTTCATTCAGTGTCTTGACCCGATACTGTTTGAGTTCTTCTTGGAAACTCTTGTCCAGCTTTTTGGTGAACTTATCTACCTGATTACAGTCTTCGACAATGATGCCTGCTGCTTTGGCTTCTTTGCAAAAGGCTTCTGCATAAAAATCAGGTGTCATCTGCTTGTCTTCGTTTTTAAGCCGTTCAAAAGTGCGTTTAATAATCTGGTTAATTGTCATACAACTTCCTTCAATGACTGTATTATACGCTTTTTTACTTGACAAATTTCACACTATAGCTGACTTCCCTCTGCCCCTACCTGTGCGATAAAAGAATCAAGTGCTTTCAATGCTGCTTGAGCAATCGCATCAAAACGCTGTGTATCTGTGATCACTGCATTTGGCTCGATCGTAAAATCAAAGGTACCAATCGACTTATAATCACTTTTCTCACCATTGCTTCTGCG
>JBFEXS010000084.1:0-9700 GCA_041562555.1 Sulfurimonadaceae bacterium | reverse complement strand
TTTCTGTATAGTTTTGAGCAATTGTTTTTGCTACTTCAAGAGCAGGACCTTCGTTTAATAACTCATTTTTTGCTAAAAAAATCTGTCCTTGTATATAAGTGGTTTCTTTTGTTCCTGATGCATTCGTATAAACACTTGTCGATCCATAGGTAATTCCAACATCTGCTATGTCATTATTTTTTAATACCTGTGTTCTTGCATTTAATAATTCTTGGAATAAGCTCTCTTGTGCTAGGTTTGATGTATAGACTGGAATTAATCCAGAAATAACAAACAGTATTCCTACCACAATTAAATGTGGTTTCCACATTGTCTGAATATCTTCATTGTCTGTATCAATGTTTACAACGTATGTTCCAATAATGACATCGTGCAATGACTGTCTTGTTTTTCTATTAAAAATATATAGATATATAATTCCAAACAAACCACCAAATACTAAAAATGATAATACATACATAAACGGTGAGGATAAAATTTCATCTGAAAATTTTGCACCATTTAAAAAGAATGGAATACCAAGAATACTATATCTAGCAAATGACTTTAATATTCCAATTGTGTTGTTATTTGAATCAACAACTTTTATTTTTAAAAGTCTTTTACCCAAGGTCTGGCCATTAAAAATATTACTATTTAAAGTTCCAAAATATATTAATGCAATTATGAAGCCAAATAAACGACCCCAAACTCCAATTTCCACAAACCATGAACTTAGGAACAGTCCAAGTATGTATCCAACAATCCCGAGAATAATGGAGTCAATTACAAATCCTCCAATTCTTCTCCAAAAACCAGTTATCCATGGATTAGTTATAGTTTTTTCTTCCATGATTTTTTCTCCTATGTGTGTTCTCGTATAACGATCTAATATCCGACACTTTATAGGATTAACCCTTAAATATCAAAATATTATTACATGTTTTATACAGTTGGATTTTATATGATATGTTGTTTTACACTATAGCACCTGTTGTCTATGGATTGTGAGCTGATCTTTGCGTATGCATATGTTCTGATATTGGATTCTTAGCCAAGTTCCCTGCAGGATGAAAAGAGAGAATTTTTCAAAGAGGTCTATGTGAGGATCAGAGGTATCAGCGGTTGGCCCACCACATCCGAAGGTAAAGCCCCGGAGTTGAGGTATAGCCGACTTCGGAAAAACCGAGTCTTCCATCTTTGTCATAGATAAAGGTCGTGGGGTAAGCCGGGACGGAAAACTGTTCTGCGAGGATGCCTTCTTGATCGTTGATGACCTTGAAGTCCAGGGCATGTTCTTTGAGGTAGGCGTTGACTTTGTCATCACTTCCGGACTTGACGGCTATGGTGAGGACGCTGTAGTGCTCGGAGATGGACTGTATATTGGCTGCTTCGAGTTTACAGGTCGGACACCAGGTCGCCCAAAAGTGTATAAGCAGGGGTTTTCCCGCTTCATCCAGGGTGGAATAGAGTTCCTTATTGCTCAGCAGGGTACTGATCTGAGGAAGGGTGTCGTCTTTGAGGTCGGGCGCACGAAAATAACTCAGTGCATTCGCCACGAGGATAAGGAGTGCTCCGGTGATAAGCAGCTCTTTGGCGTAATGCTTGAGCTTTTGCTTAGTTGGCATTGATCAGTTCGACCTTCTCTTCGATCCGTAGCAGTTCATCGACCATCTCTTCATAGGCCTGTTCTTTCTCCTCAAGTTCGGCAGAGAGTGTACTCAAGCCGATCTCCTGATAGCACTTCGGATCGGCCAGACAGTTGTTGATCTCTTCGATCTTCGCCTCAAGCTCCTCGATCTGTTTTGGCAGGACTTTGAGGGCCTCTTTCTCTTTGTAGGTAAGTTTGAGCACCTCTTTTTTGATCTCTTTGTCCATCTCTTTGAGAGCCTCTTTTTTCCTTTCCGGAGCATTTTCCAGCTCTGCAAGGGAATTGATGGCCTTCTCGATGTTCAGGTATTCACTGTACTCCTGGAAACTCTCTTCGATATGTCCCTCACCCTTGAAGATCAGAAGTTTTTTTGCGATCTTATCGACAAAATAGCGGTCGTGGGAGACGATGATGACGGCACCCGGAAAGTGCTGCAGTTTCTCTTCAAGGATATTGATCGTCGGGATATCCAGGTCATTGGTCGGCTCATCGAGGATGAGGATGTCGACCTGCTTGGTAAAGAGCAGGGCAAGGGCGATACGGTTCTTTTCTCCGCCGCTGAGTACGCCGATCTTCTTGTCAAGATACTCTCTTGGGAAGAGGAAGTTCTTCAGATAGCCGTATACATGCAGATTGGAGCCTTGAACATCCACACGGTCCCCTCCGTCGGGGCAGAAGGTCTCGATGAGGTTCTTGTTGTCATCGAGCATCTCCCGGTGCTGATCGAAATAACCGATCTTGAACTCGCCGCGATCGATCGTGCCCTTGTCCGGCTTGATACGGTCAAGCAGGAGTTTAAGCAGGGTAGACTTGCCGCTTCCGTTGGGTCCGACGACGGCGATGACGTCTTTTTGCAAGATACGGATGGAGAAGTCCTTGATAAGCTGTTTGTTCCCTACCGAGTAAGACAGGTCCTTGACTTCAAAGAGCATCTTCTGCTTGTTGACGCTCTTGTCGCGCTGGAAGTTCTTCTGTTCACGTTCCAGCTCGACTTTCATCTTTCGGATCTGCGCAGGGTTTGTCTTGGCGGCATCACGCAGTTCCATAAGACGGGCTTTACGTCCCTCGTTACGTTTGAGTCGTGCACGCACTCCCCGGGAGTACCACTCGTTCTCCGTCTTGAGAAGGCGCAGGAGGTTCTCATGCTGTTTTTGCATGCTGCGCATGATCTCGGATTTTTGGTCAAGATAGTTGGAGTACCCGCCTTTGAAGACGCGCAGCTCCCCGTTTTCGACCTCTACGGTACGTGTCGCGATACGGTCGATGAAGTAACGGTCGTGGGAGATAAAGAGCAGGGTAAACTTCTCTTTCAGGAGCAGCTCCTCCAAAAACTCCACCATATAGACGTCAAGGTGGTTGGTCGGCTCGTCCAGCAGCAGGACATCGGGCTTGAGCAGTAGCAGTCCCGCCAGTGCGACACGGCGCTGTTCACCCCCGCTGAGGAGGTCGATGTTCTTGTTCTCATAATGTTTAAGCTGGAAATGCTCCAGGATACGTTCGATCTTGTCATCCAGGTTCCAGGCAGAGTGATGGTCAAGATAGGACGAGATCTCGGCATGCTCCTGCAGGAGTTCCGAATTGTCGTAATCCTCTGCCAAAAGCAGTGACAGCTCATCAAAACGCGCACTGGCGGTCTTAAGCAGTCCCAACCCGTCTTCTACGGCTTCACGTACCGTAGCACCGACTTTGAACTTGGGTACCTGGTCGAGCATCTTGATCTCAAGACCCTGTCGGGTGATACGCTCTCCCTCGTCAAAGTCAAGGACTCCATTGACGATCTTCATTAGGGTCGACTTGCCGCTTCCGTTCTTACCGACGATAACGACACGTTCTCCCTCTTCGAGGTTAAAGGTCGTGTTGATAAGGATTTTCTGCGCCGAGTAGTTTTTGTGAATGTTTAAAAGATCAATAAGTGCCATAAAATGTCCAAAAAAATAGTTGCCGCATTATAGCTTATTCCGCTTTAGAAGGGCAGAGGTGGGTATGCAGAAACCACGCCGAAATATCCTTATCCGTATAGGTGAACTCCTGTTGGACTTTGGGGATGGAGCTGTGCAGAAGTTTAGAACGGACGATACCGATCAGGATAAAAGCCAATAACAAGACTGAGAGGGCATAATACCAGTTATAAAACCACCAGACACCGGCGGCACCGAGATATGCTCCGTATGACAGGATGATCCACAAGAGTATATGCAAAACCTTGCATTGGGTGTTGGGCGGTTGCGGTGTTTGAGTATAAAGTTCCATGGAGCGTATTGTAGTGAATATAGATTTAACCCAAGGTGATATCAAGGCGCATATTAAGAACTTGGCCGTACCCGCAAGTGTAGGATTTTTCTTTCATACCATGTATAACGTGACCGATACCTATTTTGCGGGGCTGATCTCCACGCAGGCGCTCTCGGCACTGACCCTCTCTTTTTCCATCTTTTTTATGGTGATCGCCTTTGCGGGCGGGATGAGTGAGGCAGTGACAGCGTTGGTCGGAAATGCTTTGGGCAAAAAGGAGAAGGAGCTTGCGACCCATATCGTGCTCAACGCCTTTGTCTTTGCCCTGGTCCTTTCGATCGTCTTGACCTTGATCGGTATAGTATTCACGCCTTTTTTGATGCAGACACTTGGGGCTGAGGGCACCTACCTGGATGAGTCTCTGGCCTATATCAATGTCATCTTGTATGGTGCTGTGTTCTTTGTATTCAGTTTCTTTATCAACGCGATGCTCAACGCTGTGGGAGATACCGTCTCTTTCAGAAATATCCTTATCGTGGCCGCCTTTTTAAACATCGGTCTGGATTATTGGTTCGTCTTCGGCGGGTTGGGAGTAGATGCACTGGGAATCAGTGGTATCTCCTACGCGACGGTCTTGACCGAGTTCATCACGATGCTGTACCTGTTTTACAAACTTCAAAAGACTCCTCTCCTCAAGAGTGAAAAGGCGTTTCATCTGGATGGGGATGTCTTCAAATCCCTTCTGAAGCAGGGATTCCCTCCCAGTATGAACATGGTCCTGATGGCGACAGGGATCTTTATCATGACCTATTATGCCGCTCCCTTCGGTAAAGAGGTCGTGGCTGCTTTTGGCATCGGGATGCGTATTGAACAGATCGCCCTGATGCCCAGTATCGGACTCAATGTCGCTGTCTTGGCAATCGTTGCGCAAAACAACGGAGCAGCACTGTTTGAGCGTATCTCGGAGACACTCAGACTCTCTTTGTTTTACGGGGCGGTGATCTCGCTGATCGGTATGGCCGCACTGTTCCTTGGGGCAGATGAGTTGATGCTGCTCTTCACACAGGATGCGAAGGTGATCGAGGAGGGTGTACTTTACCTGCGTATCGAGGCATTTATACTCTTTTCTTTTGTAGTGATCTTCGTCTATCTGGCAATGCTGCAAGGGATAGAACGACCGGGATTTATCTTTTACATCTCGCTGTTCAGACAGATTGTTGCCCCGATCGTACTCTTGTCGCTGTTCGCCTATTTCTCACTCGGGGTCATTTGGATATGGTTGGGAATCGCATTCATCGTCACCTTCTCGGCATTGGTGACCTGGCTGTATGCGAGTGCCAGGCTCAAGGAGCTTCGGACTTAGTCCTTGCTTGTTCTTCTTGTGCCAGTTCTTCGAGGGTCTTACCGGTGATCTGACAGATATCTGCTTCATCGATGAGCTCTTTTTTAGGGATAAGAACGGATACGGCGATGACAGAGATACCAAAGATCAAGACAACTGGGGTCTCATATCCGCTCATCAAGGCCGGCAAGGCGAGACTTCCCATGCTCTCTCCCATGAGCGGATGAAAGATCTCATCATAAAAGATGGTGAAAAAGAGTGCACCAAACACCCCTCCGATAGCGCCGACCAGTACATCGACACGTCCTTCAGCGATAGAGACCGGACCTGTCCCTGGACATTTTCCCATGATCGCCATAGAGACACCAAAGAGTACCCCTCCGATGATCAGGCCCGAGAGGATGATCGGTTTGATGTGATAGGAGGCATAACCGTTTTCGACCATGAAATACAGACCGATACTTGTCAGACCCACGGTTAAAAAGAGCATCTTGGGTACGATCGTGTCTTTTAGCATGGCAAAGCCGGCGATCTTCTCGAATTTATCTGCTCGTACATACTGGATGATGGTCCCAAAGACAATACCCGCAAAAAAGATGAAGAGGATAGAACCGTGACCTTGGGCAGCCACATTGGCAAACATACCCTCGATACGTTCAAAGAGTGTTGAATCATTCATGTCAGTTATCCTCTTTCTTGATATTATAGAAGAGGTGGCCCGTGATGATGAGTGTTACCAGTACGACACCTCCAAAGATCATCGCAGAAATAGCGATCTGTCCCATACCGGACATGAAGTGTCCACTGGTACAGCCCCCTGCCATTCTTGCGCCGATGATCATGAAAAATCCGGAGATAAAGGAATACAGCATCCGGGATTTCACGGAATTGTTCTTATATTTGACCCAGGCTGTCGGGATCAGGGATATACGAAAGGTCTTGGTGATGAATATGGATGAAAAGAATCCCCCTAAAAGCATACCCAGAAGGAAAACACCTTCCCATGCACCCGAGTTTTGGATCCCTTTAAGATAGGTATACTTCTCGGGATCAAGGTTGAAGGTAAGTCCGGCCAGGTAGGGAACATAAGTTGATGCACCTATAGGTCGATCCGCTCCAACGACAGAAAAGGTAAGGAGCAGAAGGATAGTCATAAAGATACCTCCTAACCACCAAGGAATAGATCGTCGCATAGTTATCCTTTGAATACAAAACTTCTTAACAATAACAAAATATTATAATTCCGTCTTTTTGTCAAGCAATTATCATGGCGAACAGATCTTAGATCTGTTTGATAAGAATATGATGTTTATAGGATAGAATATGAAAAAGAACAAGGGGTATAGAATGCATTCAGATGAGCCGAAATTGACAGACAGTAGCGATTATAATGAATTAAAAGGTGAAAAACGGAAGGTTGTCTATGCTGTGATCGGCATGTTGATTGCCATAGGCGTGTTATACTCTATCGTAAAGGAGACCTATTCCCATGTTGATGATGAGATTCCACCTGCTAAAAGGGTCGATTACGCCAAATAGGCATTTAAGCCAAAAATGATAGAATTCATTCATATAAAGCATGGCTCAAGACTAAGAAGCTAGGCTCAAAGGATCGACGTGTTAAGTGCAGCTATTGGAGTGTATACGCTCTATATTCTTGTATACATCTATGTATCGATAATGCAAATAGGCTTTCTCTCTCAGGCAAAATCCCAGAACAGCGTACTCTTGGGTGCGAAAGAGTATATTGAGGCGGGAAAATATGCTATCGCAAAAGAGCGCTTGAAGATTGTATCTACCTTGGTAGAATATGTATTGGTCCTCTTCTGGATGAGTTTTGGTATTCAATGGTTCGACGGGCTTTTTATCGAGCTGACTCCAACCTGGCATATGATCCTTTTTGTACTGGGATTCGTCATGATCAATTCGGCAGTCAACCTTCCTTTTGAATGGTACCAGAAGTTTGTGATTGATGAGGCATACGGTTTCAACAAATCGACGCTTGGGCTGTATATAAAAGACATGTTCATCAGTACCCTGTTGATGCTGTTGTTTGGCGGTCTTGTGATCTGGGGTGTTGGTGAAATCATGATGGCAGCTGATATGTGGTGGTTGTACAGTTTTGCCTTTATCTTCGGTGTGATCATGCTGATTAATATGTTCTTTCCAACGGTGCGGGCATTGTTCTTTGACAAGGTGACTCCCTTGGAAGAGGGCGAACTTAAAGTGCAGATCGAAGAGATGATGACGAAGACCGGTTTTGTCAGTTCGGGTATCTTTGTCTCCGATGCAAGTAAGCGTGATGCCCGTTTAAATGCCTATTTTGGCGGGATAGGCAAGACAAAACGTGTGGTCTTGTTTGATACCTTGATCGAGAAACTCTCCGCAAAAGAGCTGTTGGCTGTCTTGGGACATGAACTGGGACATTTTGCTCACGGAGATATCTATAAGAACATGGGGCTTATGGGGCTATTGCTCTTTGGTATGTTCGCTCTTTTTGGAAACTTGAGTGAAGACCTTTTCTTACAGATGGGCGTTTCACAGACTCCGGGGGTCATCATGGTGCTTTTTCTACTGTTCATGCCGGTGTTGGGGTTTGTCATGATGCCGTTGATGGGAATAGTCAGTCGTCATAACGAGTTTGAGGCAGATAAGACCGGTGCGGAGCTTGGAGGTGGTGAGTACCTCGCATCTGCATTACAAAAACTGGTGAGTGAGAACAAAAGCTTCCCACTGTCACATCCTCTGTATATTTTCTTTCATTACACCCATCCGCCGGTGATGGAACGGCTTAAAGAACTGGGTGTTGATATCCAAGAGACGCAAGTCGATGCAAGGCAAGGCGAATGTCCTATCGAACAATAGATGAATGGCTGGAGATGGGCGCGGCATCTCTACGAGAGATCGCAGAGAGACCGCGACGCGAGGCGGAGATACTTTTATGCAGCTATTTGAATGAGTCACGACTCTTTTTGATCACCCATCTTGAGGATGAGGTAGAGGCCGATGCCTATATGGAACTGGTACAAAGACGGGCGGATAACGAACCCATTGAGTATATCACCTCAAAGGTCAGTTTCTTTTCTCAGGAGTTCTATATAGCAAAGGGTGCTTTGATACCGCGCCCGGAGACGGAGCTGTTGATAGAAAAAGTTCTTGAAAAGGTGATGATAGGTACGGATGAGTGTATTGCAGAAGTAGGTGTCGGTTCAGGGGTTGTTTCCATTGTCTTGGCACAGCATCTTTCGAATGCCCGTTTCATCGCCTCGGATATCAGTGAGGATGCACTTGCAATCGCAAAAGAGAACATGCAACAAAAACAGGTGCAAGAGCGTATCAGACTGATCCATACGGACCTACTTGACGGGGTAGATGAGAAAATAGACATTATCGTCTCAAATCCTCCCTATATCGCCAACGAAGTAGAGTTGGAAGCCCATTTGGGTCATGAGCCTCAAAATGCATTGTATGGAGGAGAAGTGGGTGATGAGATACTTCGCCGGATCATTGATGAGGCCTTTAGACGCAAGGTGCGTTTACTGGCGTGTGAGATGGGATATGATCAGCAGCAGAAGATAGCAGAGTATTGTGAGGGCTTAGCGTATAAGTCCTTGGAGTTTTATCAGGATTATGCAGGACATGATCGCGGATTTATATTGGAGCTAAGGTAAGCAATGCAGACATTCAAACGTAGTATAGACATGATCTATTTGATCTTGTTGGGTGCAAGTATAGGCGGGATATTGGTCCTTGGGATTATCATGACATCGACGATCTTTAATTCGCAGATGTATATCGGTCCGCTTCTTTCCCATTATCAAGAGGGGCAGATCATGTCAGGAGGCTTTTATAAGTTCTCTTATTTTTTAAACTTCATGTTCTTTGTGATCATGTTCTATGAGATGTATTCCTATAAGATCCTGCAACGGGATACGACGGTGATACTGGCGACCCTGGCATCGCTGTTCTCGATCGGTCTGTTTTCCGGTGTCTATACGCCGAAGATCCTGGCATTACAGGAACTTGGACAGGAAGCGACCCAAAGTGAGGAGTTCACAAACCTGCATCTGGGATCTGAACTGGATGCAAAGATCATGGTCGTTTCACTTTTGGTCCTGATGGGACGCCGTCTGTATGTCCTTCTAGGGAAGAAGAGAAGTATATGATCACCTTTAAGAACCTCCATAAGCGTTTTGGCGACAGAGAGATTCTTAAGGGTATTGACCTGCATATAGAAGAGGGGAAGACAACGGTCATCCTTGGCGTATCGGGAGTGGGAAAGTCTACGATCATCAAGCATATCGTCGGACTTTTACAACCGGATGAAGGCGAGATCATCGTTGATGGCCAACAGATTGTCGGTTGTAAAGAAGCAATGATGCGCTTGATCCGTAAAGAAGTGGGATTCTTATTTCAATCCGGGGCACTTTTTGACAGTATGGATGTCTTTGAGAATGTGGCTTTTTCCCTGCGGGAACATACGACACTGAACGAGC
>JBFEXS010000083.1:0-9787 GCA_041562555.1 Sulfurimonadaceae bacterium | reverse complement strand
CCCATTTTTAGCCACGCTTGACTGCGATGCGATACGTCTTTACCCAAGCAAAGATATCAAGAACATCGAGTATGTACTTATCCATGATGAGCCGCATACACGTTTTGAGTTATTGGATATGGGTGTATTCGAAGTATGGGGATTCGGTGAGCATACGGCTATTGATGCGGCTTTGGCTATTCTGGCAGCTGTGCAAAGCGAGGATGTTGAAACGGTCCGTACAAAGCTTCTAAACTTCAAAGGGATCAAAAAACGTTTTGACATCATCAATAAAACAGATTCGATCCTTATTGACGACTATGGGCATCATCCGACGGAGATCAAAGCTACCTTGGAATCAGTCAAAGCCTATGCTGATTTGATGGGTATAGATAAGATCACGGCAATCTGGCAGCCGCATAAATACAGTCGGACGATTGACAACCTTGATGCGTTCATCAACTGTTTTGAGGGAACATCTGAATTGATCATCCTTCCGGTATGGGCTGCTGGTGAGAAGAAGCGTCCTATAGATTTTGAAAAGGATTTTGAACGGTATAGTCCGATGATGGCGGACGGGCTTAAACGTACTAAAAATGATCTTGAAGTGATCAAAGACAATAAAATCCTTAAATCCCTTGATACAGGTTTGATCGTCGGATTTGGTGCGGGAGATATTACCTATCAATTAAGAGGAGCATCTTGATGGCCTATCTTTTTGGCATTATCCTTCTTCTCATACTATTTGTCGTTTTACATTTTTTTACAGAGATCTCGACAAAGCAAAAGGTCGGTGTTGTACTGGTCCTGGGTGTGTTGATCCTTGGAGCATATTGGTACAATTTGGGTAATGAGAAGCGTCGGCTTCATCTTGAAACTGTCTTGTTGGAGTTCATGCATGGGAAGAATATCTCATGCAGCGGTATGGATATCAACAATTCGGAATTCTCTTACAGCTCGGGTACACAGACCTTTATAGCACTAAAAGAGAGCAATATGTACGGGCGTCTTATCAGTCTGGATACATGTCAATAAACGAAACTCTTCCCGCCCAGTTGGATCTGGGTGCTTTTCTCTCTTCTTTCGCAGATTTCTTGGCCCGTGAAAAACCTCTCTACATCGAAGGGGATCAAAACCGGCATTATGAGATTATCAATGAGCTGGACAAACAGGAATTCAAAGCTCCACCAAAGGTAAAAAACCTTGACAGCCCCCTGGCATACTTAAAAAAACAGGGACAGCTTGGCTTGGAAGATATCTTTGAGTTCGTCAAGATAGTACGCTATTTCCGTTACCTTCAAAGCAAGGATTTCGAACATACCTTGGGTGTGTGGATCAATGGGATTGAGATACATGAAGAGTTTGGTGATATCGATCGTTATTTTGACACTGAAGGAAACTTCAATGAGGAGCTGGATGAAGAACTAAGCAGTATGAATCTTCGTATCAAGCATCTTAAGGAACAGTTGTCCGCAAGTATGAAACGTATACTGTTTACGCAAAAACTTGAGAGCTACCTGGTTGATAGACAGGTGCATTTTTTTAATGATGAGGAGTGTCTGTTATTGCGTCCGGGCTTTAATCATTATCTTAAAGGAAATATCCTTGGACGCTCTTCCGCGGGATTTTTCTATGTCTCTCCGGAATCCATTGCAAACCTTAAAGCACAGGTACGTTCAGTTTTGCAAGAAAAAGAGGCAAAGCTATATGAATATGCCCGATCTTTCTCATTAACAATGGTGAAGATGCATGGCTTCTTAAAGTTTATGAATAGAAGTTTTGACCTATTTGATCATTATCAGACGCGGGTATTGTTTGCTCGGGCGAATAATCTGCATATCCTGAAAGCAGAAAAGTCGGATGTGATTGTCCTAAATGAGTTTAAACACCCTGCGATCGCTAACGCCAAAGCGATCAGTGTTGACTTTTCAAATCCTGTGTTGATGGTTACCGGTGTGAATGCCGGTGGTAAGACGATGTTGCTCAAAGCCATTCTTTCTGCAGCCTATCTGGCAAAATACTTGATCCCACTTCCGATCAATCCAAAAAATACCCGTATCGGTACTTTCAAACATATTCAGGCAATCATCGATGATCCTCAAAATGTCAAAAATGATATCTCTACCTTCGCAGGGCGTATGCTCTCTTTTGGAAAGCTCTTCTCCCAAGAAAAGATGCTTGTAGGGGTGGATGAGATCGAACTTGGAACGGACTCTGATGAAGCTGCAGCATTGTTTAAAGCGATGCTTGAAGCCCTGATGAAAAAAGGGATGAAAATCGTTATTACTACCCACCATAAGCGTTTGGCTTCATTGATGGCAGAAAACCGTGATGTCTCTTTGATGGCAGCGGTATATGATGAGGAAAACAGAAAACCGACTTATGAGTTCTTGCAGGGAATCATCGGAAAGTCGTATGCTTTT
The DNA here is from genome assembly GCA_041562555.1 of Sulfurimonadaceae bacterium. Lineage (GTDB taxonomy): Bacteria > Campylobacterota > Campylobacteria > Campylobacterales > Sulfurimonadaceae. The sequence continues at coordinate 7,385 of JBFEXS010000083.1, read as the reverse complement.
GAGACGGCCTTGCGTTATGGTGTGCCTTCTGCATTGGTGGAAGAAGCCAAAGTGATCTACGGCAAGAATCATGAGAAACTTAATGCCCTTATTGAACGTTCTTCTGAACTTGAGCGCTCTTTGCAAAACAAGCACGAAGAGCTGGATAGGCAACTTGAAGCGGTCTATGAGGAGAAAAAAGAGCTAAAAGCACTCAAAGAGAAAATCTATACTGATCTAAAAGGGGAAAAAGACAGTCTGAACCATGCGTATCAAAAGGCTATTAAAGAGGCCAAGGCAGCGATACGTTCCAAAGATGAGAAGGAATTGCACAAGGCTTTGAACCGTGCGAACAAAGAGTTGCCAAAGGATAAACCGCATCAAAAGGTCAAGACAGAGTATGAGTTTAAGGTCGGTGATATGGTGCAATACCGCCGTAGCCGAGGAACGATCCTCTCTATCAAGAAAAAAGAGGCGATGATCGAGGCAGACGGGATGAAACTGCGTGTGAAACTTGTAGAACTGAAGCCAAGTCAAAAAGAGCTGCTTAAAAAGAAGACATCACAAGTAACCGTCGAAAAAGAGAAACGTTCCGGCTTGAAATTGGATCTTCATGGACTGCGTGCAGAAGAAGCAGTTGAAAAAATGGATGTATTTCTTTCGGACGCACTTATTGCCGGTTGGGATGAGGTACTTATCTATCATGGGATTGGCACCGGTAAGCTTGCACACGCTGTCAAGGAGTTTTTAAAGGTACATCCTTCAGTGAAGTCCTTTTCAGATGCTCCGGCACATATGGGTGGATTTGGCGCTAAAGTTGTTCAGCTTTAAGAACAAGAATTAGCACACAGGACGAAGGGATATATTCTATCATCGGCCTACTTCTCTCAGTCTTTTTTCCAAAGTATGGATAAAGTTTATAACATAATCTGTTATTATCTTAATAATAACGTTTTTTTAACGATAAGCTTGTAAAATTCTGACATAATTTACAAGGTGGGATAGATGAAAAACTATACATATGAGAATTTTGCAACCTTCGGTTCACTGGAAGAGAACTCCGTACATGAGAATGTCAAGATCGCATACAAGATGGATACTAATGGTGACTTTGTTTTCCATGATGTACAACCTTGTTTAACCGTAAAGGGGAGTGAAGAAGTCGTCGTGTACAAGACATCACAAGAACCGATCTCTTGTTCAAAGAGAATCCATGAACTCGTTAATGTCGTAGAGGAACATCTCTTTTCCCCTAGGCCATAACCCACTCAAATAGCTCCATTAAAATCAAATACTAGGTATTAAGACTTTGTGATATAATAAATAAAATATTTATTCGGATGAAGGCTTAGGGGCATATGGAACATCTTCACGATTTAATGGAATTGGGTAAAGAACTTAAAGTCTTGTATGTTGAAGATGATGAGAACCTTCGTCTGGAGACAACTAAGATCATTGAACGTATCTTTGATAAGGTCGATGTTGCCAGTGATGGGGTAGAAGGATTTAATGCTTTTACCCATGCCCATTATGATCTTGTAATAACGGATATCGAGATGCCCGAGGTTAATGGGATCGAGATGAGTCGTAATATACGTGCTATTGATGCAGATACACCTATTGTCGTTGTCTCTGCTTACTCCAACACAGATTATTTTATGGATGCCATAGCCATTGGTATCGATTATTATATCCTCAAACCTATTAAGATGCCGCGTCTGATCGATACACTCTTTTCAGCAGTGAAACGTGTGACAGACAAGCGTATTGCCGATGCATATCGTCAAAATGAGATCTCCCAAAAAGTAGAACAAGCCAGCCAGCAGATGCTTGCGGAGATCACAAATGTCTCACCTAACCCGACCATCGTCTATTCAGATGGAAGTATTACCTTTATGAACCGTGCTTTTCAGGATATGTTTGAAGAGGCAGACCTGAAAAAACTTGTAGCTAATGAACAGCATCTATGGAGTTTTTTAAATGAGAAGATCTCTATTGACAGTGTCGTTCACACCGCGAATGATTTCATCGAACAATTGGATGATTTCGAGGCACAAGGTAACAAGCACAAGATCTCACTGCGTACCAAGAACGGGAGAAAGATCTTTTTTGTGTTCAGAAACCCACTCAATCTTGAAGGTAAACAGGAATCCGCTGTTTACACCTTCAATGATATTACGGTACTGGAGTATCAAAAAGTTCAAATCGACCAGTATAACGAATATATGAACGAATTGATGTATACCAAGTATAAATCAAACACAACTGAAGGCCAACCGGACATTATTGATAAAGTAAAATTTTAGGGCCTCAGACCTATTCTCAAGAACCTTCTTTCATGTAGAAAAGAGGGTACTGCATTGAGTATCAGACTATTTAACGGAAAACGATGACACACGAAGAATACCTAGACAATATTAAGACACTAAACCGCTATGCCTATCATTATTATGTATTAGATGATCCGATCACGACAGATGAAGTCTATGACAAGCTTTATCATGAACTGGTTGACTTTGAAGAGGAAAATCCGGAAAAAATAGAGGGTGACTCTCCGACACAGCGTGTTGGAGATATGGTATCTGAAGGATTCAAAAAGGCTTCACACTTGAGTAAGATGTGGTCTCTGGAAGATTTGTTCAATGCCGATGATTTGCAAAAATGGCTTGATAAAATCGGCAAACTGAGTGAAAACATATCTTTTTACTGTGAGCCAAAATTTGACGGGGCCAGCCTGAACCTTGTGTACGAAGACGGAATATTAAAACAGGCGATTACCCGTGGTGATGGAGTTATCGGAGAAGAGATCACGCAAAATGCGAAGACTATCCGATCTATTCCTTTAAAGATCGAGTATCAGGGACGTTTGGAGATCAGGGGAGAAGTTGTGATCTTCAAGGACGAGTTTGAGAAGATCAACCTTGAACGCTCTAAGGCAGGTGAGTCACTTTTTGCCAACCCTCGTAATGCAGCAGCAGGGAGTCTTCGACAATTGGATTCACGTATTACGGCTTCACGTAATCTTGTTTTCCTGCCGTATGGCATCGGTGAGAATGATCTGGAGATCGACTTGTTGAGCGAACGCATGGACTTTGTCTATAAACTGGGTTTTAAAGCACCGCCATTACGTTCTTTGGCAAAGGGATTTGAAGAGATCGAAGCCATTTATGAACAGATGAAAGAGGAACGTGAAGGTTTCGACATGATGCTCGATGGTATGGTGATAAAGGTCAACGAGATTGAAGCACAAGAGGAGATGGGGTATACGGTCAAAAACCCGCGATGGTCTGCAGCATATAAGTTTCCGGCGGTAGAAAAGATTACGACGATCAAAGATATTTTACTACAGGTAGGTCGATCGGGCGCAGTAACACCTGTTGCAGTGGTCGAGCCGACTCCGATTGAAGGTGTCGTTGTAGAGCGGGCAAGTCTACATAATTTTGATGAGATCGATCGTAAGGATATCCGTATCGGGGACAAAGTGATCATACTGCGCTCGGGAGATGTGATCCCCAAAATTATCAAGGTCTTGGTACATGAGCGTGCAGAAGGTATAGACGCCTACAGGCGTCCTACCCAGTGTCCTGTTTGCGAAAGCGAATTGCTGGACGAAGGTGCTTTAACGAAATGTCAGAACCTTGAGTGCTCTTCGCGGGTGGTCAACTCCATTATCTATTTCGCTTCAAAACCCTGTCTCAATATCGATGGTCTTGGAGATAAGATAGTAGAGACACTGTTTGCGCAGGGACTGATCAAAAGTGTTATCGATCTATATGATCTTCGCTTGGAGCAACTCCTGGAGCTTGAGGGTTTTAAAGAGAAAAAGTCACAAAACCTGATTGCTTCTATTGCTGCATCGAAGGGAAAAGAGTGTTGGCGCTTTATCAATGGTATGGGAATCGAGCATATTGGAGAGGTCGCATCCAAAGCATTGTGTGAAAACTTTGGTCTGAATTTTACGCAGGCGGATAAAGAAGCATTGATCAGTATTGACGGTATAGGTGAGGAGATGGCCGAGTCACTGCTTGAGTTTATCCGGGTGAATGGGGAATATATTTCACGCCTACAGGCTGTCCTGGAGCCACAAGAACCGGAAGAAAAGGCAGAGGCAGTGGACAATCCGTTTAAAGAAAAAACGGTCGTATTGACGGGAAGTATGAGTGAGTCAAGGGGAAATATCAAGACGATGCTCGAAGGACTTGGGGCAAAGGTTTCGGGATCAGTGTCTAAGAAGACGGATTATCTTATTTATGGTGAAGATGCCGGAAGTAAGTATGATAAGGCTGTTTCACTGGGAATCGATACGATTACCGAAGAGATGATGCGGGAGATGATCTAGTCTAGCTGTAGAGAACTTAGTAGCTTAAAATATTCAGTTCCTTTTTTAGGCGAAGTCGATATTCTTCGATTTATTATTTACAGCAATGAAGGAAAAGATTTTGATTAAACCCGAACAACTGCCTATGGTAGAGACTGCAAGCATGAATGATATGCATTTTGATATGATCTTATTGATTAACCAGCTCTCAGGCGCGGCAGAAAATGAAGACGTTGATGCAGTAAATAAGGCCTTTGATGAGATCTTTGAACATCTACGAGAGCATTGTCAACATGAAGAAGAGATGATGCTTGATAAAAAGTTCCCGCCTTATCCTGCCCACAAAGAAGAACATGACCTTGCTTTGGATGATATGCAAAAGGCTGCGGCAGCTTTTCGTGATACAAAAGATATGGCTGCGGTCAAGAAGTATGTCGAGCTTAACCTTAGTCCATGGTTCCTGCAGCATACGGAGACAATGGATGCAGTCACCTCTATGTTCTTGGAGAACAGTGAAGTTCACCTCGCTTATTGGGAGCGCTTGAAACCACGTCAAAAAGGTGGCTTTTAGTCATTGATAATACAATCATTGTTTACAGGCGAGAGAAGCTTTAGTCGCTGTTTAGTAGATCGTGTTAAAATTTTTGCAAATTAAAGATAGGAAGAGATGATGGCATATAATGAACTAAGCCCGGAAGAGCAATACGTTATTTTGGATAAGGGAACGGAGCCGCCTTTTAGCGGAAAGTTCTATAAACATGAAAAAAAAGGGATCTATACCTGCCGACAGTGTAATGCTGCCTTATTCAGATCAGAAGACAAGTTCGATTCTGGCACGGGGTGGCCAAGTTTTGATGATGAAATCCCCGGTGCCGTGAATCGTGTACCGGATGCAGACGGTTATAGAGTAGAGATCGTCTGTGCCAATTGCGGTGGACATCTGGGACATGTTTTTGAAGGTGAACGCATGACAGCAAAGAGTACACGTCATTGTGTCAATTCAATCTCATTGGACTTTGAAGAGGCACAGTCATAAAAGCTCTATTGCTCCTCATCTATAGTATAATTAGTTAATTGAAAACAAGAGTGCATAGATGATACGATTAGATCAATACTTAGTAGAGAAGGATCTGGTGGACAGCCGAAACAAGGCGCAGCAGTTGATCAAAGATGCTAAGGTGAGTGTCGATAAAAAGGTGATCACTAAACCCTCATATAAGGTGTCCACTGAGATTGTTGAGCTTGATGATATGCATGTGTATGTATCAAGGGCAGCCTATAAACTGAAGAATTTTCTTCCGCTTCTGCCTTTTGATGTCAAGGGTATGCGAGCTCTGGACATCGGTTCATCTACCGGTGGTTTTACCGAAGTGCTTTTGATGAATGATGTCGCTTCGGTGACCTGTGTCGATGTTGGTTCATCCCAGTTGCACCAAAAGCTTTTGGCGGATGAACGTGTTGTCAGTGTGGAAAATCAGGATATACGTGACTTTAAGACGGATGCAGGATTTGACCTCATTACCTGTGATGTCTCCTTTATCTCGCTTCAACATATACTTGAATCTATTCAACGTTTGAGCCGGCACTATATTATTCTTTTGTTTAAGCCCCAGTTCGAAGTGGGAAAAGATGTCAAGCGGGACAAAAATGGTGTTGTCGTTGATAAAAAAGCGATTTCGGCAGCGATGACGAAGTTTGAAGACAGTTGTACATTGTTAGGTTGGAAGAAGCAAGCAATGGAAGCTTCATCCATTAGCGGGAAAGAGGGAAATATTGAATACTGCTATTGTTATGAGAAATCGGTTTAGTATAGGAGACAAGTGATGAAGTCGGTAGACAAGAGGATTGATTCCATTGCCATTGGCGGATTTGATGGTATGCATGCTGCACATCAATATCTGTTTGCCGAGTTGAGTGAAGAGAATGGAGCAGTTGTGTCAATTGAAACCGGCTATGCTGATTTGACTCCGGGAGAACATCGACAGGCACACACGCACCATCCTCTGTTCTTTTACCAGCTTGAAGATATCAAGGGCTTAAGCGGAGAGGCATTTGTTCAAAGACTTTGTAGTGACTTTCCTCACCTTAAGAAGATTGTCGTTGGTTATGATTTTCATTTTGGTCATGGACGTTCGTGCACAAGTGAAGACCTGAAACAGCTTTTTTCTGGGGAAGTCGCTATCATTGATGAGGTGAAAATCCAGGGAGAAGCAGTACATTCCCATCGTATCCGTGCATTGCTTGACAAGGGAGAATTGGAAAAAGCAAATCTCTATTTGGGGTATAACTACCAGTTAAAGGGAGAAGTCGTCAAAGGACAAGGCATCGGCAAGGAAAAACTTGTCCCGACGATGAACATCCAGCCTTTGGGTTTTCGTCTTCCAAAAGAGGGGGTATATGCCACATTGACACGTTTAGATGATGACAGGCTTTATCCATCGGTAAGTTTTATAGGTCATCGGAAGATCACGGATAGCTCTTTTGCCATAGAGACACATATCTTAGACACGGAAGTAAAAGAATCTTCGCAGGTGGAAATTTCCTTTTTACATTATATCCGTGAAAACAGAGATTTTGAGAACTTTGAAGCTTTGCGTGAACAGATCGATCTAGATATCGATGAAGCAAAGAAGATCATCCATCTATTAGAACTTTAGTGAATACTTGTCCGGTAGAAACCTTCCTTACCAATCCTTTTTACGTAGTTCATTCCGACCTTAATACTTGGTATTCTTTTATTCGATGCGTCCCTAAGTAAGAATAATTATTTTCTCGCCAAACTCCTGTTGCAGAGGGTTTCTGAGCTAATTTTCTTTACAATGATATGTCTAATAATATATTATCTTGATTAATTTGATCAGGATTAAACCTATTGGTTTGCTTGACTATAAAAATATTTTATGCTACAATTCTTCTAATTAAACACGAGAGAAGGATTTACCATGGCACCAGCTTGTCCTATAGCATTTCGTCAGATTGACGGTACAGTGATTCGCATTAACTCATTAAGCATTTCACTGATGCTTATGATTTATCTTTTCTCTTCAGAGATCTTAGTCATCTATGTTCTGGGGATAGATCTGATCAT
>JBFEXS010000082.1:0-9809 GCA_041562555.1 Sulfurimonadaceae bacterium | reverse complement strand
TTCTATTGCTTACATGAAAGAAGATAGGTGTCTTATTGGCATTGTGTGCAATTTTGCCAATGGGGATATCTTTATCAAGGATGAAAAACAGTTTTTACAGGGGAAACTGCACAGTGCACATTTCAAACCAGTACAGAAACATCACACTTCCAAGGTGGGCATCTTTGAAAAAGCAGCGTTATATCCTGAACTGACGCATGAACTTATTCGGCATCAGTTAAAGTACAGAGCCCCTGGTGCAGTTGCCTTGTCCCTGGCCTATGCCCATTATGCCAAATATATGGTTTTTTTAGGTAGAATGCGTACTTATGATCTTGAAGCAGGTCTGTTTATGTGTGAAGACTTGCATATGTATAAAGATGATTTCCATATCATTGTCGCAAAAGACAAAACAGTATTTGAAGAAGTAAAAGCAATTATTTTAAAAGAACAAGCAAAATAGTTTAGAATTTATGGAGTATTACAGATGAGTTTATTTGATTTTTTCAGTTCCAAGCCAAGCAAGCCTCAACCAAGTAAAAGTGAGGCACCCTCTCACTGGATTAAGTGTCAGTCTTGTCATGCGCTTATGTACTACAAAGAGGTTGAAAAACAGCATTATGTATGTCCTAAATGTGGTTATCACCTCCGTATCGGCGTAAAAGAACGCATTACATTATTGTGTGACGAAGGCTCTTTCGTAGAGATGGATGCGAGCTTGCGTCCGATCGATCCGTTAAAGTTCGTAGACAAGAAGTCGTATAAAAAACGTATAGAAGAGGCTGAGTCCAAGACGGGACGCACATCTTCGGTTGTCAGCGGTGAATGTAAGATCAATGGTGTACCTACGCAGCTGGTCGTGTTTGATTTCTCATTCATGGGCGGCTCCCTTGGCTCGGTGGAAGGTGAGAAGATCGTTCGCGGGATCAACCGGGCAATCGAGAAAAAGCAAGGTTTTATTATCGTTTCCGCTTCCGGTGGAGCGCGTATGCAGGAGAGTTCTTTCTCATTGATGCAGATGTCAAAAACCTCTGCAGCCCTTGCCAAGCTGGCAAAACACAAACTTCCATATATATCAGTATTGACTGATCCGACGATGGGAGGTGTATCTGCTTCCTTTGCAACCCTTGGTGATATCATCATCGCTGAACCGGGTGCATTGATCGGATTTGCCGGACAGCGTGTAATCAAGCAGACGATCGGTTCGGATCTTCCGGAAGGATTTCAGCGGGCAGAGTTCCTGCTAGAACACGGTGCGGTAGACATGGTCGTCAATCGTAATGAGATGAAGAAGACGATCTCCGATCTGCTCTGCATGCTCTTAGACAGAGAAATCAAAGCAAGCTAAACAATCCCTATTGCATACCATCAACACAGGTATGCCGATGTATACAAAAAAGACCCCTGAATGAAACTATATGCCCTATGTGATCAAGACTCTTTGAATCAACGCAACCTCTCTATTGAAGACTTTGTCGCACTCGCGAACAAACATCAAGCGGATATCATCCAATATCGCAGCAAACACGGCTCACTTGAAGATATCAAGTCTAAGCTGATCGAGCTTCGCAAGTTATGGGATGGTTTTTTGATCATTAATGACAAGTATGAACTGATCTCTTTTTGTGACGGTGTTCACATGGGTCAGGAAGACCTCTTGTCCGTTGATACAGATATTCAAAAGGCAGTAAAGATCATACGAAAGTTCATCGGTTCAGATAAACTTCTCGGTATCTCTACCCATAATGAGGAAGAGATAAAAATGGCGAATTCCATGGATCTAAACTATATTGGACTTGGTGCATATAAACAAACTTCAACAAAAGATGTTACAAATATACTCGGTGACAGTTTGGATGGCTTGGCAGCACTTTCTCATCATAAAGTGGCTGCGATCGGTGGGGTGAAACTGGATGACAACTTCGAAAATGTAAGCTATCTTGTCATTGGTTCAGGCTTGTATGAAAGTTAGTATTTTATCCATAGCCAAGCCTGAAAAATCCTTGTATAGCCCCTTGTACAAGGAACTTGAGAAGATGATCTCCAAGTTTGCAAAGATAGAAGATATCGAGATCTTCAACAAGAGAATACATCAAGCACAAGTGGAGGGAAAAACCTCTGCTCAAAGTGCGTATACTGAAGCATTTGAACCCTATTTAAGTAAATCTTATAACATAGCGTTGCATCCTGATGGAAAATTAATCGATAGTTTTAAGTTTAGTAAGCTTTTAAGTGATAGAATATCGGTGAATTTTTACATAGGCGGTGCGTATGGTTTTGAAGATGGATTTTTAAAGCAGTGTGATCAGGTGATAAGTTTAGGGGAACTCACCATGAGCCACAAAATTGCGAAGGCTGTTCTGCTTGAACAGATCTTCAGAGGCTTTGCCATTAACAATAATCATCCGTACCATAAATAAGGATAAGTAATAATGAGAGAAATGCACGACACTGAGTTAGCTTACTTTAAAGAGACTTTACAGTCTCGTAAAGAACAGATAGAGAAAAATATCTCTGCAGTTGAGAAAGAGATGGACCAACTTAGAGAGCTTGAGCTTAATGATGAAGGTGATTATGCTTCGGTAAGTAACGATAATATGGTTGAAAATGCTATTGGTAATCAACAAGAACTTGAATTATTTGAAATTGATATTGCATTGGCTAAAATCAAAGAAGGTACTTATGGTATTTGCGAGATGTGTGAAGAGTGTGTTGGTGTTCACCGTCTTAAGGTAAAACCTCATGCGAAATACTGTATTGACTGTCGTGAGATAGCGGAGAAAAGTGCGACCTAAAGGAAAACTATGTATTTAAAACGATATACACTTGGAACATTGGCTTTGATGCTGTTCGTAGGTTGGTATATTAGTCAGTATCTTGGATTTTCACAAAGTGAGGCGATCTCACTTTTTGGTGTTCAGTTACCGGCTTTACCTATAGCGGTATTGGCCTTGCTTCCTGTATTCGTTTTATATCTTGCTTCTGTAGTACATATGATGTACTACTCTTTTAAGAACTTCTTGAGTCTGCGCAACTATAAAAAAGATTATGGGATGCTCGTAGACATGATCATGGATGAGCTTTTAAATAAAGACCATCACTATACGTTCAAGACCGAACCTTATAAACTTCTTGCAAAGGTGCTTGAAAACACCTCTATGACGATCGATGATGAGATCGAACTGACACAGAACGAGAAGGTCAACTCGATTATGACGATGCTCAGTGATGTAAAGTCTGGAAAAGTTGTCGATCTGAAAAAATATAATCTGAGTTCGGACAATCCGATCGCACGAGCCAATCAGAAGAATAGAATGATGAACCTTGATCTGACTTCGGAAGAGATCTTGAACAGACACGAGTCTTACAGTCAGGAGATATTGGAAAAAGCCTTTGCCAACTATGCGGCTACGGCTCCGATGTATGCGATCGAGAAATACCAGGAATATATCACCAAAGATGCTCTGTTTATTGTCCTGGCACGCGTGAACTCAGAAGAGAACACTTTAGATGTCTCCAATGAGTTCTTACTGCAATTGATGAGCAGACTGGAATTGAACAAGCGTGATTATCTGTCTGTCTCCAAAGAGTTGAGTATTCACATGGTCCCTGAACAGCGTATGAAGCTTTTTGAGACCTTGGCAGAGATGGAAGAAGATGCACACGAGGCATACCTTTACACGCTGTTTGATCTTGAGATGATCGATACGGCAAAAGAGTTCCTTGAGACGCAGCGTCCGGATGAAGCCATGAAGTTCAGAGCCTATCTTGCCCTAAAAGAAGCTGGCCAGAATTTTAATATCAACCTTTTTATCTAAATGACATCACCCCTTTTTACAGGGGCTTGTTTCCACTTTTAATTTCTACTGTACACTCCCCTCATATACCAAATCAGGTTCTTTACAATCACTGAGAATCGAAGCACGGCTTTTTTGTGACAGTGTTATGGCCTGATGCCAGCTGTCCTCCGTCTTTTGCTGTGCATCAAGGGTCACCGGTTCTTTAAAGCTTACACCGATTTCACCTGCATGTATGAAGGAACTTCCGGGCCTGAGTATGGAACGGCTTCCCGTGATCACGACAGGCAAGATACTCAGACCTTTTTCAACGGCAAGGGTAAATGCACCCATATGAAAAGGTTGAAGTCCGGGTACACGGCTGAATGTTCCTTCCGGGAAAAAGAGAAAAGGCTGTTCATTATCATCGACCTTTGAGAGGGCTTTGATATCTTGGATGCTTTTATCCGTCTCAAAACGTTCTACAAAATGGATACCCAGTTTTTGCAGGGGAATCCGTAGAAAGCGTGAGCGTCTGAGTTCTGCTTTTGCAACAAACCTGACGGGATAGGGCAGTGTGGCCAATAAGACAAAGCTGTCGATGTAGCTGGCGTGATTGGCGATAAGCAGAGTCTTGTCCACCGGTTTTTCAAGGTTTTCAATACCTTTGACACGGATAGGGGTAAAGGTCAAAAATGCGATGGCTTTGGTATAGGTAGCGAGTATTTTCCAACATATTTTTTTAGGTGCAAGCATCAGGCTGAACCAGGAGAGAAGGGTGAAAAAGAGAATGATCCCCCAGGCATATCCGCAGTAGAGATACTCCAAAAGGGTATGGATCAAACGTCGCATACGCGGAAAGAGGCTGTTTACGCCAAGACGCAGTATCTGCCATACAAAGTTTTGACTGTGTGCTTTTCCCCCGTATTTCTCGTAAAGTATACGGCTGGCATCACGACGTATCTTCCCACTTGAGGTCTTGAGTACACTCCCCGGTTCTGAGAGTACGACTTCGTCCGCAGCAGCTCCAAGCATGTCTGCTGACAGTTCGGTTATCTTTGAGCGCATACTTTCTCTGGTCTGTTCATCTTTGACCTTGGTCTCGGCGAGAATGACGAGCCGTTCTGTACCGCTGCGTTTGTCTCGGGTACCGAAGATAGCGACACAGCCTTTACGGACACCTTCGATATTTCCCACGGCCTTTTCCAGCTGATCGGGATAGATATTACGTCCTGCGCGAATGATGATGTCTTTGATACGTCCGGTAAGATAGAGCTCACCTTCGGCGATATAGGCCTGATCACCGGTATTGAGCCAATCTTCGTCGAAGAGATCCTGAGTCTTGGCGGGATTGTTGTAATAGCCCCGTGTCGAAGAGGGGCCGCGAAACTGAAGGGCTCCTTCATGGCGTTCAGGAAGCTCTTTACCTGTCTCATCGACGACACGGATCTCATGACCGATGATAGGCAGACCGCTGGTGACAAACTCAAGGGCATCGCTGTGTGTCAGAGGTACGGGCTTTGCGATCTTGTCTTTCATAAAACTATCACGATCGATATGATCGATCAAAGGCCCGCGCTTCATCGGCGGAAAGACCAGTCCAACTGAGGATTCTGCCAGTCCGTAAACCGGTGTCATGGATTTTGGATCAAACCCAAATGTTTCAAAAAAGTCAGAAAACCTCTTGATGGTCACAGGACTGACGGCTTCGGCACCGTTAAAAGCTGCTCTCCATGAGCTAAGGTCCAGTCCTTCAAGGCTGCTGTCTTTGAGCCGATGCAGGACATACTCATAGGCGAAGTTCGGTGCGGCAGAGATGGTCCCTTTGTAATGATGGATTGCCCAGAGCCAACGCTCCGGTTTGGAGAGAAAAGAGAGAGGGGACATGACCACAAACAACGAAGCATGATAAAGGCTGCCAAGCCAGGCACCGATAAGTCCCATGTCATGATACAGGGGCAACCAGGAGATGAAGACGTCGGTGGAGCTTGCCTTGACGGTCTGTCCCATCGCACGGATATTTGCAAGTAGATTGGCATGGCTGAGCATGACCCCTTTTGGATCACCCGTACTGCCGGAAGTGTATTGGATGAAGGCGATGTCATCGCTATGCAGTTTTGGCAGGGCGGGAGGATTGGACGCTTGGAGCAGTTCACCGGCGGTGACGATCTCTTTGATGTTTTGTACATGGGACTTAAGGAGTTGGGCAACGAGTTTGGCCTCTGGAATCGTGATAAGGATGGCGGCTTGGGCGTTTTCGAGTATACGGGTGTGCCGCTGCATATGCTCTTCGAGCTGCGAAGGCCGTGCCGGGGGATAAATAGGGACCGGAATACCTCCGGCGATCAAGATACCAAAGAAGGTGTAAAAGTATTCCGCACTGCTGGGCAGCATGATGGCGACAGCCTGCGAAGGCTTGAGACCCAGACCCTGCAGGGAGGAGGCCACTTTCAAGGCGCGCTCTTTAAGCTCAGTGAAGGTGATGACCTCCCCCTTCGTGTCATCCTGATACATCTGGATGTGGGGGCGGTCCGGATGTTGTTTGACATGCCAGTCAAGTACATCTACCAGAGTCATTGCTTCCTTTGGCAGGGAAGAGGTCGCATCGAGAATCAGGGCAGAGTGTTGAAGATAGGCATTGATAAGCGGCTGCGCATCTGCACCCAGGATGATCTTCAGAAGCTCTTGGGGGGTCTGGACCTCATATAGGTCCTGTTCTTTGATCACAACATGAAAATGTTCTTCGACCCGGGAGATAAGCTCGACCCTGGAGAGGCTGTCCAGGCCCAGATCTTTTTCAAAATGATCATCCAAAGAGACAGATGTCTTACTGTAGTGGGGATGGATCTCCTTAACAAGAGTATAGATGAGTTCAAGAAGGTTTTTCAGTTCATGTTCGGTATCAGCGCTTTTCATAAAGCTTCTCCTTCAAGGTAAAGGACTGTGCGTTTATATATTATAACACTATTTGTACCGTCTGTTTTCAGGCCCCGAAGTCAGCTACTTTTCATGTAGTGTATTATGATTGAGATCATTGTCCATTCGTTCAAAGAGTAGGAACTTCTTATAGACACCGAAAATAGTCTTGTATTTATGTACCCCTAGAAACTTGACAGTCCGTGTGTCCTTCAGAGGTTCTCCCCGTTGCGGTTCAGGGGCATCTTTGTCGTGTAGTTTGATACCGATAGTATGTACCCAGCCATATTTGCTGTTGGGGGTGTACAAGGAGATGTCTTCAATACGTTTTGAATAGAGGTAGGCATAGGTGGCACCTGAACTGTTGGAGATGATGTAGTCCTTATAATTATGTATATCGATGCGTCCGTACTCATATTCGGCGACGAACTGTTCGATGCTCTTAAACTCGATATATCCCTGATGACCGCTCTCTTTGGCAAGGGCATAGGCCTCCGGATAGGTCTGCTCTATACCGGCATGCAGTTTCTGCTCTTTCTGTACTCTTTCCTCCTCTTTGCTCAAAGGTGCCTCAGGCTCACTGGAGAAGCAGGCATTGAAACTGACAGAGACAACGAGCAGGGTGAAAATAGCGATAAGGTTGGTGTGTTTAGATGACATGTGATCTCCATAAAATCATGTGATATAGCTCAATAGGTAGTATAGTTTCAGATTTAAAAGGGAAAATCGAAGACAGATTACAGATCAAGTGTTAACAAGAGGGATTATAACCTAATCTAAAAGAGGTGTCTATTCAAGTCTTATACATCGTGAACATTTCCAAAAGAATATATGGAAACAATAATAAGACAGTAGCCTAGCACGACAAATATTTTTAGACTGTATCAGCAGTTCAGGGGCCCCATATACTCTAGCGTATCTTGTGTAAACCTGATTTTTGGTGATATGACTTCGATACCGTCAATAGAATAGTTCGGCAGTTTGATGGTAAAGGACTCTTGATCCGGTACGGCAAGTTGAGCCGTAAAGAAATAATAGGCATGCTGAGTGGTACCATAGAGTGTGATTTGTTTGAAAAATAGTTTCTTCTCTGTTCTCCCAGGCATGGGAGTCGCTGCTGAAAACTCCTTTGTCCTGCCGGCAGAGACCCAGAAGTGTCCACGTAGTTTGCCACTCGCAAACATGTGATCATCTTGTATCGAGAAGATCTCCTGGTCTAGCAATGTGACGGTTCTGTCTTTGGGTATCTCAAAGGTGATGGTCATAGTGATCAATCCATTACCGGCTCTGGAGGCTTTTGATCCCAATAGAACACCTTGTGTCTCAAACAATATGAATGATTCTACCGGGGGGCAGTGTGCCGAGACGACTTTTCCGTCTAATGCGGCTGGACGATAAAAAGTTGTGGTCGTAGGTGCACATGAAACCATCACAAGCGCCAACAATAGAACGTAAATGTTTTTTCCCATAGAGCAACCTTTCAAATAGAAGGTCAAAAACTTATCTTGTGTTTTTGATTGTTTTAGATCTTTTACAGTTTTATAGATTTTAATAAATTTCACTTTTAAGGTAAAAAGGTTTTGCACTGTTTTTCTTGATATATGGGGATCAAGGGAGTGTAATATACCATAGTTTATGTAATTATTTTTTCTTTGAGAAAATATTTTTTTAGAAGTATCGCAATAATATAACTAGTAAGAATGACCAATAAAATTGATAGAGGAATAGATATAGATACATTTTCAGTGAAAGAAGTAGAAAGTTTTATTAGTGGTTGCATTAAAAATGGATGAAGACAATACAGAGATAACGAATATGAAGACATGAATTTGACTGTTTCATTTCTTTTAATCGCTGGATTAAGACAAAGAATAAATATTGAAACCACGGAGAAAACTAAAGAAGATCGTGTATAAGCTGGGATGGCATATCCCTGACCAGCAAAAAAAACATATCCAGTTGTATAATTCCATTCATATACTGAAAAGAGTGTGCTTAAAAGTATTGAAGCAAAAAAAAACCTTTTCTTATGTTCCAATATATAGTTCTTGTTTTTTGCAAAAATAGCTGCTGCAAACGAAATTGGAATAAAGTTCATAGGATTCCAGTAGGCACTTAAAACATAGATCTCTGTTGACTTTGTAAATAAAGGCAAAGATGATAAAAGGACAATAGAAGTTAAAAATAAGAGGATTTGAGAAAGTTTGTTGAGTTTTATAAAAAAATGAATAATAATGAGACAGAGGATTAAGCTGGAAAAAAAGTAATATATTGTGTTTCCGGCACGTAAGATTATATATACTGAATGGAGTAGAGAACTGGGAAAAAAAACAAGTAGTCCTTGTTGCCCTTGTTGATACAAAGTAAAAAGGATCGGCCAAAAAATCAGCAGGACAAGTATTCTAAAAAGCTGTTTTTTTAAAGAAAAAATGTTTATTGGTTTAGAAGAATATAGATAGATGGATATAAAAATAAATGTTGGAACGGCTAATAATAGTAAGTGGAAATTGAGAAAATCTGAGAAACAAAATATATGATTGTGATAGTTTGTTTGTGAAAAAATGTCTGATCGTTCTATTCCCATCATATGCCAGATAACGACAAATACTGACATGATCGCTCTTAAATAATTAATACCTTCTATTTCAAATTTCAAATGTATTATTCCTGTTTATTGTTTGAGTCCCAATGATATAATCGGTCTTATTGACAAGAGCGTATTATGACATATTATCTAAGTTTGTAGTGAAATCCTACTCTAGGATATCGTTCGTCGTGAGCAATAGTTTCGCCGTAGGGGAAACTATTGCGCTCCTCGTATTTGTTAGGGTGTCTGACCATATTTCCACTTGAAAATAAGCGATAATACACCTACCCCAACTAACAGTCCTATTCCAAAAATTAAACCAAACATTGATTCTAGAGATATTGTTTTTAACCTAATTAAACTCGTAACTCCATCTGAGGTTGTCCATAAGCCACCAAGAAAGAAAAATGCTATGCCATTTTTAGCAAACTTATCTTCTTTTTTAAACAACATTTGTATTCCAACAATTAGAACTAAACCAATGACTGTAAACAGGAACATATATAATAATATATTCCAAGTCATTTGAAACTCTGGGATTTCTTCTATTC
>JBFEXS010000081.1:0-10079 GCA_041562555.1 Sulfurimonadaceae bacterium | reverse complement strand
TTCTGCTATCGGGCATAACCGTTATTCAACAGCAGGAGATGACTCTATCTTGGATGCTCAGCCTGTTTTTGCTCGTTATGACCTTGGTGAGATGGCTATTGTGCATAATGGAAATCTGACAAATGCACAGGAAGTACGTGACGGCCTGATCAAAAAAGGTGCGATCTTTCAGACTTTCATGGATACTGAGAACCTTATTCACCTCATTGCCAAATCAGAAGAGAAAAAACTTCTTGATCGTATTATCGATGGTGTAAAAAAGATCCAGGGTGCCTATTCACTTGTCTTTCTATCACGCAAGAAGATGTTTGCTATGCGCGACCCTCACGGTCTGCGTCCTTTGAGTATCGGTAAGGTAGGTGACGGTTATATCGTTGCTTCAGAGACCTGTGCATTTGATCTTGTAGGGGCTGAGTTTATTCGCGATGTTAATCCGGGTGAACTGCTCGTTTTTGAAAAAGGAAAGGCACCACAGTCTATACAAGTATATGAACCTACTCCCAAACACTGTATTTTCGAGTATGTCTACTTTGCTCGTCCTGACTCGGAAGTCTTTGGAAAAAATGTCTATCAAATGCGTAAGAACATGGGTGCAGAACTTGCCAAAATCGCTCCGGTTGAAGCAGATATGGTCGTCCCAGTTCCTGATGGAGGTGTGCCGGCAGCCTTAGGCTATGCTCAGGAGAGTGGTATCCCTTATGAGATGGGCTTGATGCGGAACCATTACATCGGACGTACATTTATCGAGCCTACGCAGGAGATGCGTGAGTTGAAGGTCAAGATGAAGCTCTCTCCGATCAAGAGTCTGATCAAAGGAAAAAAACTGATTGTCATTGATGACTCTATCGTGCGCGGTACGACGTCAAAACGGATCGTTCGCATGTTGAAAGAAGCAGGGGCGGCAGAGGTACATATGCGCATCTCTTCTCCACCGACAACCGACCCATGCTATTATGGAATCGACACTCCGGACAAGGAGAATTTGCTTGCGGCTAATATGAGCAACAAGGAAATGTGCGAGTTCATGGGAGCAGATTCGCTTGCTTACCTAAGTCATGATGCACTTTTAAAGTCAGTTAAGTCTGAAAATGATGAGTATTGTACGGCTTGTTTTACGGGGGATTATCTCTACTAAATTATGCAATTAAATCAAGTATATACCTTTGGGGGTTACCTCAAAGATAAATTCAATGCCAAAGTCTATAAGGCTCCGATCTCGATTTCCGGGTTTACCTGTCCGAATATTGACGGCACCGTAGCTAGAGGAGGGTGTACCTTTTGTGAGAACGATTCCTTCTCTCCGAGTCTGGATAGTGTACAGGAACTCAAGGGTTTTCATCTCAATCTGGACTCTAAAGAGAACCCTCATCTTGATAAGCAGCTGCTTCAGCTTGAAAAACAGTTCGAAGTAATCGCTTCAAAGGCAAAGCGGGAATACGGAGCGCAAAAATTCCTGGTCTACTTCCAATCTTTTACAAACACATATGCGCCCTTCGATACGCTTAAAGCACTGTATGACAAAGCCCTTTTATTTGATGATGTAGTAGGTCTGAGTATTGGAACCCGTTCCGACTCGGTTACAGATGAGACCCTTGAATATCTGGCAGAACTGAATAAAACAAAAGAGATCTGGATCGAGTTTGGGATACAGTCAATCTATGATGAGACACTTGAACGTATCAACCGAGGACATGACAGCGAGAATGTGAAGCAATTGATACAAAAGTCGAAAGCACTTGGTTTAAACGTCTGTGGGCACCTTATCTTCGGTCTTCCAGGTGAGAATAAGCGAATGATGCTGGAGACAGCTAAAAAGGCGTATGAATGGGGTATTGATTCGGTGAAATATCATCCTTTGTATGTCACAAAACGGACAGCTTTAGCGAATGAGTACAATCGTGGTGACTTTGAACCGATTTCTGAAGATTTATATCTAGAGGTTTTATTGGAATCGATCCAGATGAAGCCAGAGCATGTCTCAGTACAACGTATCACGGCAGGGATCAATGATGACTCCCTCATCGCACCGGATTGGTGTAGGGATAGAAATACTCAGGTCAGGCACATCAACAAAGCACTGAAAACGATCGGCTTCAAATATTAGAGTCTAATGTGCGGTGATAGATGTGAACTGTGCCACATGTTTGAAATGGGGCGGATAGGGCATTTCCACTCTGAAGAAGACCGCCTTGTCCGGTTCGATATTTGAGGCAACAACAAACTGTTCTTCTACCTTTTGTACCTTATACGTCTCTCTGGCACCACCTATAGAGCCTAAAAAGTCAAAAAACCCGCTAGGTTTATAAAAACTTCCTCCCTTTACATTCCCGGTAACATGACCACGATTGACAAGTTTGACATTCAAGGTGATCTTGCCTATCTTATAATCTCCCTTGTTCTTGACAAATCCGGTAAATACAATCGTCTCATTTCGCAGAATACGCGTGTTCTTTACACCATAGAGTGTCGCTTCTTTAGTATATTTGTCAATGGCCATGATGGTAAAGACGCCGGTAGTCATGACAACAAGAAAAGAGGCAAAGATCATGGAGAGGATATTCTTCTGATTCTTTTCTTTTAGGGAAAGAAGAACCAGCAGTAGAAAGATGATAGCAAGGCCTGCAACAGCTCCCCAATGCCAGATTGTAAAATAGGTGCTCATAAACAACTCGCTTGCACAGAGATATTATACTCTTTGGAATAGGTGAATGGTTCAAGTATCATTTTAAACTCCCGTGTTTGATTGATATCAAGACTCTCTTTGTCTATTATCGTCATTTGCTGAAAGGGTTTTAAAGGATAGACAAGCGCTTCAAGAAAATTGTCGGCCCCCTGATAGGCCTTGGCGGTGATCGCACAGGTATGGTAGCTCTGTTTTCCAAGGTTGGTCAGCTTGCCTTTGATGACGACTGCTTCAGAAAACTCAAGCCGTTTGATCAACATCTCTTTGAGTTCTGTCTTATAGATGGTTGAATGGATGTATTGGTAGCCTGCAATAGGTCCGGAGATTATTATGATGAATGCAAGTAAGACTAAAAAAAGTGACAATCCCACTCTTTTGCGAAGTAGAATTGCCAATAGAAGGATCAGCAGGAAGAGAGCCCCTGAAATACCAAAAAAGAGATAATCGTAAGGATGCAGGGTCTTTATAAAAGCTTGAAGCGTCTCTTTTAATGCGTTCAAATTTAATCTTTACGGGAGTTTTTTTCTGTAATACCACTCATACCAAATCGGCGTGCCAGCTCTTGCTTGATACGATCTGGAGAAATGTTTTTAAGGCCAAGTGCCACCATACAGTGATAGACAAGGTCAGCTGCCTCGTAGATGATTTCTTCTTCATTGTCATCTTTTACTGCGAAACAGAGTTCACCCGCCTCTTCGACAATCTTCTTGAGGATGGTGTTCTCACCTTTAGCAAAGAGTTTTGCTGTCCAGGAGGTCTCTGGATCTGCACTTTTTCGATCCAATATAATGTGATATAACTCATCTATGACACCATACATGGCAGCAGAATCGACCTGTATATCTGAAACAGCCTCTCCTGTCTCAATATTGGTGAAGAAACAGGACTTACGGCCGGTATGACAGGCGACGCCTTCTTGAACGACCTTGATCAGCAGGGTGTCATTATCACAATCAAGCAAGAACTCTTGAATTGCCTGGGTATGTCCGCTTGATTCGCCTTTCTTCCAGATACGTTGTTTGGAGCGTGAGAAGTAGTGGGCAATCTTTGTGTTTAGTGAAAGTTCCAGTGCCTCTTTGTTCATATAGGCCATCATCAATACTTCATTGGTACCGACTTCCTGGACAATTACGGGTAAAAGTTCTGACTTTTCCCAATCGACTTTGTTGATCGTATGTTGCATTTGATCTCTTTAGATGAAAAATATTAAGCTAAACCGACCTTGGTCGAATTGGCTTAATACTTTACCGGGGACGGATCCCCGAGTAGAGTCTCTTATTTCGCAGTAGTGCGTTTTTGTTTGTCTTTCATATCTACCCAGATATTCGGAGTAGACCCGCCAGGAGTCAGGAAGATTTTCGCATCCTTGTTTTCTTTCAGTGCTTCATTGAACTGTCCTTGGACCTTGATCTGTTCAAGTTGGATCAATTGAGTCGTCAGGGATTGTGCGATTACCTTATTCGCGCGTGCTTGGGCCTGGGCTTCGATCTCGATCGCCTTTGCCTTACCTTCAGCGGCAATCTTGATTGCGTTGGCTTTACCACGTTCAGTCTCTTCACGTTTGAAGGCCTCTTGTTTCGCCTTTTCCACTTCTTGCTGCGCCTGTTCCACCTGTTGTTTAGCCAACTGGACACGTTCGATCTGATCTTTTACTTTTTGAGGAAGGATGATCTCTCTGAGTTGTACTGATTCAAGGTTTGCAGGAGCGTTTTCTTGCTTGTCAACGCTATCACGGATACCTTGCTCGATGGCACGTGCGATCTCGTTACGTTTGGTAGGAAGACTCTCGGCATCATATTTACCGATGACATTTCTTACAACATCACGTACAACAGGGTTGATGATCTTCTCTTCCCAAGAAAATCCCCAATTAGAGATAGTCTGTGCTGCGTTGATGGCATTAAGACGATATTGAACAGTCAGTTCAATTCCTACGGGAAGACCACGCTTGTCCAATACGGTAATAGCCGGTTTAACGCTTAGTCCCTCATTGTTTGACATTGCTGTCCGTTCGATTCTATCTGCATAGTTGATGATACGTACCTTGGTGTCTACAAGATAGACTTTCTGGATCACCGGGACGATGAAGTGCAGTCCTGGAAGAAGCGCATTAGCTTCATATTTACCATTGGTCGAGAGAATACCGCGTTGCCCCTCTTCGACAATGGTAAACGGTTTTGCTAACAGCATAAGGACGATCAGACCGATAATAACATAGAGGAAACCTGAACCTTTGAAGTTGAAATCGATATTTGGAGCCTTAGGCGATCTTGGAGGGAAATTGTTCCCACCACCGCCGGTTCCACCTGTTTTTTTCTTCTTGTTAAAGTAGTCATTCATGTCTGTTGCCATCTTATACATTCCCATAGTTATTCCTTTGTGTCTGAATTAGTCGATATATGTCAGGTAGTGCTCATATTTTGGATTACGTCCGAAAACGATGTCAAAATAGGTACTCTGCAGTTGTTCAGTGATCGGTCCACGTGAACCAGCACCTATTTGGCGTGCATCTATGTCGCGAACCGGTGTGATCTCCGCCGCAGTTCCTGTTAAAAAGGCCTCATCTGCAATATAGAGCTCTTCACGGGTGATGCGACGACGTGTGACAGTGTACCCCATGTCTTGAGCGACTTCGATGATTGTCTTTTGCGTGATAGAGGCCAAAGCGTTGTCACTTGGCGGTGTGATGATTTCACCGTTTTTGATCATGAAGAAAGCAGCGCCGCTTGCTTCAGCTACATAGCCCTGGTCGTCCAGCAAGAGTGCTTCGTCATAACCGCACTCGATCGCTTCAAATTTTGCCATTTGAGAATTGAGGTAGTTTGCTGTTGCTTTTGCCTTACCCATGTTTGAGGTATTGGCAGGACGTGTCATAGAAGCGATCTTAAGGCGGATACCTTTTTGCAGACCTTCTTCTCCAAGATAAGCTCCCCATTCCCATGCTGCCAATACAGTCTCAACAGGTGCACCGATATGATAGACACCCATTTGACCGTATCCGATAAAGGCAAAAGGACGCAGATAGACATTATCACCGGTAAAGTCGTTTTTCTTGATCAATTCTATCTGTGCTTTATTCAGTTCTTCTACACTGTAAGGGATGTCCAGCAGGGTCATCTTTGCTGACTCCAATAGACGTGACGTGTGCTCATTCAGACGAAAGATAGCATAGCCCTTGTCTGTCTTATAGGCTTTTGTACCTTCAATCACACCATTACCATAGTGGATTGTGTGCGATAATACGTGAGTCTGTGCCTCATTCCAAGGTTTAAACTCTCCATTCATCCAAATATATTTGGCTTCGTTCATTGTTTGCTCCGAAAAATTGTTCGTTAAAAATTAGGTGATTCTATCTAAAAAGTGTTGAAGTAAATGTAAAAGATAAGGAGTAGTATAGAGATAGCCCTGTAGTAGGGCTGAAAAGTATACACTTTAGGATTGGGTATTGACCATCCATTGAGAGAAAACATTCAAATAGTTCCAAAATGACTGGATGTTTTCATTGGATACTTTAGGACTAAGGGAAGGAAGCAGCATCGCGTAACATTCCAACCATCGAAGACGGGCTTGTTCTGTGATGGCAAAAGGAGCATGGCGTCCTACCATCTGCGGTGCTCCACGAGATTGGTTGAAGTAGCTTGGACCACCGCAGATCTGGATCATAAAGTCAGCGGCATGTTTCTTCGCTGCAGCAAACTCATTCGGATCTTCGGTAGGAAAAAGATGTGCAATATCGCTGTCTTTCAGAAGTTCATAATGATCATTTACAAGCTTTCTAAAGGCCTCTTCACCAAGTTCTTGTAGAAACTCCGGGTTAGGTTTTGTTACCGGCGGACGATGGCCGAATTGACCTGGTGTGGCAGTAAGATCTAGGGTTGAAAAATTCATATCTATCCATTCATGTTTAATGTCGGAATTGTAAGTGATAAACCTAAAATCCGTGTTAAAGCATTTTGCTTAGAAATTTTTTTTAAATTACTAAGGGTATAATTGCATACAAACTCAACTTAGGAACAGATTGATGCAAGCACAGATATTTTTTGGAAGTACTCCTGCAACAAAAGCAGAACATAGTCAGCGACATTCACCTTTTGATGGAAGAGTGGTGTCTTCTGCACCTGAATGTACGGCAGAAGATACGATCAAAGCCCTTAAAATAGCTGAAAATGCAGCAGCTTCTGCGAAGGCTTCGACAGTGGCTCAGCGTTGTAACTGGCTGTTGGATGTGGCCCAAAAACTGAAGGACAATCGTGAAGATATCGCACGAACAATCACAGATGAAGTAGGAAAGCCTTTGATGTTTTCTCGGGTAGAGGTAGATCGTGCGATAGAAACGGTAACCCTTTCTGCCGAGACGATGCGTACAATGCATGGCGAGACGATTAACACAGATGCCATGCCATCAGGGAAAAAGGCTATATCTTATTATTTCAGAGAGCCTGTAGGTGTCGTTTCTGCGATTACACCTTTTAATTTTCCGCTAAATCTTGTGGCGCATAAACTGGCACCTGCCTTAGTTTCGGGAAACTGTGTGGTGCTTAAGCCGACACCGGAAGCTCCATTGACTGCCTATAAGTTTGCGAAACTCTTTATTGAGAGCGAATATGCTATCAAAGATGCACTGTCCGTCGTATATGGGGATGTGGAAGTCGGTTCAACACTTGTATCCCATGAGATACCGCGTGTCATCTCCTTTACGGGTTCGGTTCCGGTGGGTAATATTATCACGAAGTCTGCAGGCATCAAGAAAGTCTCCTTGGAACTAGGCGGGAATGCAGCGACCTTTATAGATAAGTCAGCAGATCTGGATGTCGCAGCAAACCGATGTGCTTTGGGTGCCTTTGTGAATTCCGGACAGGTCTGTATATCGTTACAGAGGATTTATGTACATGAGGATATCTATGATACCTTTGCTGCCAAGATGGCAGAAGAGACCAAAAAACTAAAAGTTGGATCCCCCTATGAGGATGAGACCTTCATGGGACCGCTTATCAATGATGAAGCAGCCGGGCGTGCAATGGGCTGGGTACAGTCAGCCATAGATGAAGGTGCCCGCTGTATCACTGAGGTGAAGTGTGAAGGACGTATGTTTTATCCCTGTGTCATGGCGGATGTACGCGACGATATGGCGATTGTATGTGAAGAGGTCTTTGCCCCGATCGTCTCACTGGTAAAGGTGAAAGATTTTGATGATGCTGCGCCACGAATGAACAATTCTCCGTATGGTCTGCAGTTCTCCGTCTTTACCAATGATCTAAGTTTGACGCAGCGCGCTATTTCTGAACTGGATGCAGGCGGTATTGTGATCAATGATATGCCGACACTCCGCTTTGATATTCAGCCTTATGGAGGTGTGAAACTCAGTGGTATCGGTCGTGAGGGACCTCGATTTGCGATCGAAGAGTTTACAGAGATCAAATCGGTCGTTATCTGCTAGTGAAAGAGCATAAAAAAAGAGTTTTGGTCTCATCGTGTCTGCTCAATGAGATATGTCGGTACGACGGAACGACGAAGATGGATATCTATGACGACCTGGATGGATATGAGATCATTCCCTTTTGTCCGGAAAAGTTCATGGGAGTACCTAGGCCGAAGATCTCTTTAGAGGTCAAAGCTGATAAGATCTATGTCATTCGAGAGGATGGCCTGGATGCCACTGAGGCTTTAGAAGAGGAGATCGACAGTTTTTTGGCTACTTGTCCACCCTTGGACAAGATCATTTTAAAGTCAAAATCACCTTCGTGTGGATATGGGACAACCCCTGTCAAATATGAGGATGAAACAAAAACAGAAAATGGATTGTTTGTTCATAAACTCTTGGAGATTTATGATGAATCAATCTTTTTTGATGAAAACAATTATAAATAAAACCATATAAAAGGAAATAAGATGTTAGAAATAGGTCAAAAAGCACCGGAATTTTGCCTTCCGAATCAAGATGGGGTGGAGATATGTTCCCGTGACCTCAAGGGTAAGTGGGTAGTCCTTTATTTTTATCCAAAAGACAATACACCAGGTTGTACGACAGAGGCTTGTGATTTTACCGAGGCAGAACCAACTTTTGAGGGGTTGAATGCTGTTATACTGGGTGTGAGTGCAGACGGGATGAAAAAGCATCAAAACTTTATTGCCAAGCATGACCTTGGTATCACACTCCTTTCAGACGAAGATACTTCTATGATGCAGGAGTTTGGTGTTTGGCAGCTAAAAAAGAATTACGGAAAAGAGTATATGGGTATCGTACGTACAACCTATATTATTGACCCGGAAGGAAACATTGTTGCCGGTTGGGACAATGTACGTGTACGCCAAAAGCGTAAAAAAGATGGACAAGAGTATGAAATTGTTCATGTACAAGAAGTACAGCAGAGACTTCAAGAACTACAGGCATAAGCAAGTATATATATCTAATGCTTATCTGTCTTTTCAGGCAAAAGACAGACCTTCTTCTTTTATGACAAATAAATTTTAATTCGTGTTAAGTGTTGAGTAGAGGTAGGAAAGAAAGATTGTCACACCTTGCCTTCTGGCAAGGTAAGGGATCGAACTTTAGAAACGATATCTTAGATAGACACGTACATCTTGTGCGATATCTACAACGTTTCCTGAGTTAAAGGCAGCCATTGTGGAATCGATTTCATCGATTTTATACGGCGTACCAGTCGCATTACCAAAAAATCCATTTGATCCTGAGTACTCATAGTCGATGTAGGTATAACGGATTTGCAGACTCAAGGCATCTTCAAGTATTGGTTCTGTAAAGTAGATTTCATAGGCATCACCACGTGCTGCTACTTTTGAACCTATCATTGTATCTTCGCCATAGGTGATTGATCTCCAGTACTCTGATCCATGGTTGTACTCGATACCGAAACGTCCATCATCCGAGAAAAGAGATGGCATATTGAGTCCCACCCAATAAGAGTAACCATTTTCCATTTCAGTAGATCCTAACATTGCTTTAGTTTGACCAAATTGATCAGTTCCACTCCCCGGATTAGTCCGAGACATAGCTCCTGACATAAAGAAAGTAGTGTCATCTAGGAAATCGGCCCATTCGCTTCCAATACCATTCATCATGAAGTACATTGAACCACTATAAAGATCACCTACAGGGGTTAGGCTTGTAACTGAACCTACTGGATGTGGACTAGTATTCCCTGGCATTGCTATGTTCTGACCAGGTAAATTGGATGCTGCATAGAACTGTGTTCCGATAGAGTATTGCCCGTTATCGTAAGGCACAAAGATCAGCCCTCCGAGCTGCACATCCCTAATATCATGTCCACTTGCTTCATTAGAGTATGGAGTTGCAGCAAATTTTTCACTTGCAGAGGAGACACCCTGACCAGCACAGAATTTTACGTACATCCCCGGGATACCCGTAAGTTTTTCA
>JBFEXS010000080.1:0-10136 GCA_041562555.1 Sulfurimonadaceae bacterium | reverse complement strand
TGCAGAGGTATATGCCAGTGCTTCGAACTTTTTAAACACTTCAAAATCCTATACAAATGTATCATTAAAGAATTACCTAAACATTCGTTAACTATAATCAATCATAAATTATTCTAATATGAGAAGGTTGATTATGTCCAATAAACTTACCGAGCTAACTGACCGAGTTTTAAAAGAGGTCATCAAGAACGAGGTCATCCTTCCCTCTACATATAAAGAACATTTTGATAATCATGCTCGCGAGATGCAAATCGATGTCGATTATGAAGACCTGGTCAAC
Source organism: Sulfurimonadaceae bacterium (assembly GCA_041562555.1). Lineage (GTDB taxonomy): Bacteria > Campylobacterota > Campylobacteria > Campylobacterales > Sulfurimonadaceae. The sequence goes on along the minus strand of JBFEXS010000080.1, from coordinate 9,856 downwards.
AAAGCTGCTCAGAATCGGCTGGATGAAGCAAATGACATCATGGCAAAGACCTCCTGCAACCTGGATGAATTACAACGTACAACCAACGATGCCCAAGAAGCGATCAAAAACCAGGACCTGGACAAACTGGCTATCATCAATGAAGAGATACAGGGCCTGAAAACAGCCCTTGGCTCATTAAAGAGTCAACTCCATACTGACACACTGACCCGCGTATATAATCGCAAATGGCTTATAGAGAATCTGCTACACGATGGAGAGTTTATTCACAGTGGTATTCTGGTATTCCTTGACCTTGATAAGTTTAAACCCATTAATGATCTGCATGGACATGTAATCGGTGATAAAGTCTTACAATATCTTGCAAACTTCTTAAAGAACAATCTCAAAGGAATGGATGTTATCAGATACGCAGGTGACGAGTTTATTATCATTACAAAGAATGAGCATATGGAAGAGTGCTACATGAGGTTTAAAAAACTTCAGGAAGATCTCTTAAACAAAAAGCTCAAAGCGACCAATGGTGAACTCCTGTATCTAGCTTTCTCCTTTGGACTTACACGCTTTGAAGTCGGATCGAACTTCAGAGACACCCTCGAGATCGCCGACTCGTTGATGTATGAGAACAAAAAGCACAAACACGCTTCTTGACACTCTTTACCGATCTACAACATTATTCTACGCAACGGACTAAAGTGCCCGGTGAGCAGCTCTCCTAAAGTAATCTCATACTTTTATATGCCAAGGTTCAAAACGGACCCCAAATGGGTTGTTTTTTGGATAACGTATTGAGATGTAACCTAGTTTCTGCAGTGATTCATATTCTTTGGTACCGGCAAAAGCAGAGGTGAAGTTCTTATATCCCAACCCTACTTTTCCTACATCAAAATCACTGACACCATGAAAAGAATAGCCCGGAGGAGCAAGTGAATGCGAAGCCTTCGAATAGTTTCCATTAAGCTTGTTCGCCTTGTACAGAAACAGGTCCAGCTGTTTAACGACCGAACGCACGCCTGATGTCAGTACAATTGAAGGACCGACCTCTTTTTTCAAACGTTCATAAAGCTCATGAGGTTCACCCTTATAGAGATAATGTCCGGTATAAGGGATCTTGACCGTATCGTTCTTCGATATTTTGTCACTTAGCTTATACGTCACTTTTTTACCATAAAAACCATACTCGGATGCTTCCATGTAAAAGACAGACTCAATATAATCGAGTTCTGCTTTACTGAACGTCCCGACTTTACTGTGGTTCCTGGCTATTTTCAAAAGCTCGTCAAAACTCATTAGATTAAAGTTTCCGTACCCTACAAGCCTTTGGGTCTGTTTGAGTTTGATAGAGATGGATTGCAGGAGTTCTCTTTCAGTAAATGAAGCGATGATAGGCTTCTTGTGCGTCAATTCATCTGAGAAGTTACGACACTGATTGTGATCAAGTTGTAACTGGTCTTGTATATAGAGGTCCAAATTGGTCTCTGGCATGGCCATCAATGTCTGTGTTGAACCCAAAAGTACAGATGATGATCCAATTGTGATAAAATCTCTACGATTCAATGTCAAAACCTCGGTATTACGCTATAATTCACGCATTATATCATATTTTTTCGCCATAGTGCGGTACATGCTTTGCTTATACGATTTTATATATTTTAGATAGAACTATTGAGACCATTATGAAACTTTTATTACTTTTTTTAATTTCCCTGAACCTCTTTGCGGCCACAAAACAATTATTTGTTTTAGATAAAAACACACTTTCACCTATTGAAAATGCAACTGTCAGCAATCAAAAATGCAGTGTTAAAAGCAATATAGACGGTATTGCCGAAATCCTCATTGATGAGACAGAGCAACTCTATGTTAAGGCCCATGGATATAGACAGACAAGTGTTGGTCTTACCAATAAGACCGTATTGTTAGAGCCCTTCAACCCTAAAGCACTCTACGTCTCTTTCTGGGCGGCAGGTTCATCCAAATATATGAATAAAATACTAAAACTGGTCAAAGAGACCGAGATAAACACGGTGATTGTTGATATAAAAAATGAGTTTGGTGATCTCTCTTACCAGACAGATGTTCCCCTTACACGACAAATAGGTGCACATAGCCAGCGAACAATAAAAGACATTGATCTGTTTATAAAAAAATTAAAAGACAAAGGCTTGTACGTCATTGGAAGAGTCGTTGTCTTTAAGGATGACAGACTGGCCAAACATTATGATGCATATGCCTTAAAAGATGCAAACGGTACGGTCTGGCGAAATAAAGAGAATCTGGCCTGGGTCAGCCCATTTGAACATTCCGTACATGAATATGTCTCTGACATCGCAAAAGATGCGGCCTCTCATGGTTTTGATGAGATAAACTTTGATTATGTACGGTTTCCTCTCAAGGAAGGGCTTGTCTATGAAAAAGAGTCCAACCAAAAAAACCGCATTGAAGCAATCAACACATTTTTACAAACAGCCAATGCCAAGCTTAAAGACTACAACGTCTACACTTCTGTCGACACCTATGGTTATGTATGCTGGAACAGAGGGGACACCGGAATTGGACACACGATCAAAAGTCTTTCTGAGAACAGTGACTATATCGCTCCCATGCTTTATCCGTCCGGCTTTGGTGTGGGCATCTTAGGCTACAAAGACCCGACAGACCATCCCTATGAAATCATCAATGAAAGCATCAAAGAAGCGCTCAAGCGTGCTGACATATCCGCTTCGCGCTTAAGACCCTGGCTTCAATCATTCAAAGATTACGGATTTGACAAGAAGTTCTTCAGATCCAAGGAGGTTTCTGCTCAGATCAAAGGAGCAGAGCACGCTTCGTGCAGCGGATGGATGCTATGGAATCCTTCAAGCCGATTCAGTGCAAGAGGCCTGCAGGATGTCAGTTCGCCCTACCCCATCCTGCCACAATTCAAACAGAACATTAAGCAGACATATTGTTTCAGGCAAAGACTAGAGCCCTTGACTCCCTAGAGTAAAAGACCTGATGCCCGCTTCAAGAGATTTATAGTTTGGTAAAAAGGCTTCTACCCGTTCATAAAAAGCAGGTGAATGATTTAAGTGACTCAAATGGGACAGCTCATGTACGACAATATAATCTATCAATTCCGATGGAAGTTTCATCATATACGGGTTTAGTGATATTCTTCCAGATGCGTTACAAGAGCCCCAACGTGCTTTAGCAAGACGAAAACCCAGCCCTTTTACCTTCACATCCATTTTATTCTCCCAATACTCTACACGTTCAGGTAACGCAGTCCTGGCCATAGTTTTATAAAATGAATCACATTGTGTTTTAGATGAATCCGGATCTAAGTAAAGCACATCGCCATGAAACTCAAAAGATCCTTTACGATGTATGATTTTGTACGCCTTTCCCAGGTAGAAAAAATCTTCTCCTTGTGCGTAAGGGTCGCGTATCTTTACCTGCTGTGAGACAATCCAGGCACTATTATCAAGAATAAAACGTTCTACGCGCTTTACTGAACATTTTGGAGAACTTACATGAAGATGCCGGTTCGGCATCACGCGCAAGATGAATCGTTTCATGTTTTTGCGTACCGTATGTTGGACACTAAAACGTGTTTTTTCAATGATGATATGATCTAATACTTTTTGCTTCAACAAGCGATCAAGCATAGGCGATAGGGTCTTCCACCCCTGCTTTCTTAAAACCGTTTAATCGCAGTCTGCAACTGTCACATACGCCACACGCTTTATCCTCACTTTGATAGCAACTCCATGTATGTTCTAATGCAACACCTCTTTTGACGGCTTCAGTGACGATCTGTACTTTTTGAAGATGGACCAGAGGCATTTTAATCTCTAATTGTGTCTCATCTTTTGTGCCCAGGTTGATACTTTTTTGCATGGAAGTTATATAGGCTTCTCTGCAATCCGGATAGCCGCTGCTATCCTCTTCTACAACACCTATAGCCAATGCAGATGCTCCCTCTTTTTCAGCAATAGCCGTGGCAAGTGAAATAAAAATACCGTTTCTAAAGGGCACATAGGTAACAGGCACGCCCTCTTCAATCCCTGAAGTGGGTACTTCTATGTTCTTGTCCGTCAATGCAGATGCGCCTAACTGACTAAAAAAATCAAGGTTTACCACGTAAGGGTCTTTGACATCGAGTTCTTTGCATATCCTATAAAAAGCATCAAGCTCTTTTGTCTGAGTACGTTGTTCATAATTGAAGTGTAGACCAATGATCTCATATCCTTCATCTCTCATCATATACGCAGCCAGGGTCGAATCCATACCTCCACTCATAATACATACAGCTTTTTTACTCATACGTCTCTCTTTTGTAGTTTCCTTAGAATTATATCAGCAACCCGAAACGAATTGGCATAGATCGTCCATGTAAATGGCACAGAGCCGCCTGTAGGCATAAAACTGCCATCTGTAACATACAGATTATCCACTTCATGTGCTTTGCACTCTGGGTCAAGCACTGAGACCTTGGGATCCGGCCCAAATCTGCAGCCTCCTGCTTGAAGGTTCTGAGGAGGTGCCGGTGAGATAGAAGATCGGATCTCTTTTGCTCCCATCTGTTTAAGAACTTTCTCAGACTTCTTTGCCAATATTTTACCTATTTTTAGATCATGTTCATGGGCACCTATACGCAGCTTTGCCACAGGCATCCCCCATTTGTCTTTAATCTCAGGATCCAATGCAACAAAACAATCATCCGTAGGCATCCAGTCACAAAAGACCTCAAAATTGAAAACTCGGCGATTCTTAAAGTGGTGCAAAAGTCGTAGTTTTAACTGATCACCCCATACAATATCACCGTCATACATTGCACGTTTTGCTCTGGGGACTGCATTGGGATGCTCAAACAAGAAATCAATCGTGCCTCCCTTAATCCTTTGCCCATCCTCATCCAATTCATACCAATCCTGCAAAGAACGATTGACAAAAGGTCCGATAGTTTTAAGTTCTTGCGCATCCGTTTCATCAAGGTCATCATAGTAAAAAACACCGCTGCCACTTCCTCCGGCAGAAAAGATCATATTCTTTCCGACCTGTCCTGAATTGTTTGCCAACCCATTGGGGAAGAACCGACTCTTGGAGTTAAGTAATAAACGCGAGCTCTCAATTGCCTGTGCAGCCAGTACAAACAATTTCGCTTTGACCTGATCCTTTTGTTCATATTGATTAATATATTCTGCTGCAACCACCCTGGGTCCTTCACTTATCAATCGGGAGACAAATGAATGTGCCTTAATAGTCAGATTTCCGCTCTTCAATGCCTTGTTCAACAAAGCTTCCCTTGCACTGCCTTTTGCACCGGTAGCACAGCCATATGATCCACAGTATCCCGCGTATTCGCAAGATTTTCGATCACCTTGTGGTAATGAAAGCACTGCTCTTGGAGTAGGGATACTGTGTATCCCCAGTTCATCACACGCATGATCAAACCATGATGAAATTGCATGCTCCTGTGTCGGTGGATATGGAAAATCCTCTGTTGAACGCGGTTCTAAAAACGGATGATCCTTTACTCTCCCGGAAACACCCACTATTGCCTCTACTTTGGCATAATAGGGTTCCATTTCATCATAGGAGATAGGCCAATCTACTATGTTCGCCCCCTTTACATCTCCGTAAATACTTTTAAGTTTGAAGTCATTCGGCTTCATACGATGAAAATATCCGCTCATGAAGTTGGAAGAGCCACCGACTATATTGCCATTCCAAAAGTCCCATCCGGATTGAGACGTTGGCGTAGCACTCCACTCACCAGCTTTCTCCTCTTCGATGACATGCTGTTCTTCGTCCAAACGGGGAGTAAAACTTGAACGTCGACACACGCCTATCTCATCTTTGAAAAAGTCTTTTCTTTCGTACCACCCTCCTTTTTCAAGTATAAGAACTTTATAACCGGCCATAGACAGCTCATACGCTACAGGAGCTGCCCCTGCACCACTTCCTATAATACACACATCATAGTTCATAGCGAATCTCGTCTATACTCTTTGGTTGAGGAAACCCGGGATTATGCTCAAGCCAATCCCATCCAATGCTATCAATATTTGAACCATATACAGGAGCGCTTAAAAGTGCTTCAAAGATGTATGTCAAGGAGGTGTATATAAGGTTTTCAGCCCATCTTTCTGTGACTACTCTCTGCAGAAGACTCTCTTTTTGTTCTTTGTTCAGATTGATAAAACTTGCTTCATACACTTCATAGGCACTCTCCTCAAGCCAATAGCCCCCTTTTAGAAAATAATCCTTATCTTCTTTCATGATACGCTTGTCATTTAACACAAAATGTAAATAGCCCGCTATATGCAAATCCACACTTCCCGGTCCAATCTGCGAGTGTGGAAAAAGATGATAAGCCAAATGCAGAAGCACTTGTGTCTCTTTCGCGTAGATTCGTACGACATCACGTTGCACAGACAGTCCGTAAAAAGCCCCAATACCTACCAATAAGGCACTTCCTAACACACGTCGGCGATTTATATCAATTTTTTTCATTTTACCAACACCTTAATGATATACGATCACCATTCTACAAAACACAGCTTTAAACTACACTGCAAGTCAACGGCAATAGTTGAAGTGATAGGCAGTTAATATGAATACAATAGCTTCTTGTAAGCATTGCTGTGTTAGAGTATACTATTATGATAATAAGGAGATAGCATGGAAATTGGAAGCGGACCATCAGTACAAACCCAAGTGGAAGTGCTAAAAAAAGCAACCGAGGTTCAAGAGCAAGCAGTTTCCAAACTACTTGACGACAGTGCTCAGCAGTTACAGCAACAGCAGGAGCGTGTTCAGGAAAAACAAGAGACTTCCGGTGCTTCCTTGACGGGTATAGGAGCTAGTCTAGACCTTAAAGCTTAGCTCCACCCCGTCCACTTTCACTTATTTTTCTTCATGTAAACTCTACTTTTAGTTCTTAACTGATACAATACGATTATGATTGATATTGACAACCAAAGTAATTTAAGCATTCCTCTTTCTGTAATTACGAAGATTCATGCTGCACTTACGGATAAAGAACTGGAACTGCTCATTGTAAATGATGATGAGATGCGACAGATCAATTCAGAACACCGTGGTGTAGACAAATCAACAGACGTATTAAGTTTTCCCTTTGAAGAACATCCGATGTCACCTTTAGGTAGCCTCGTAATCTCCGCTGACCATGTTAAAACAGCTGCAGAACATTTCAAACATTCACAGGATGATGAGTTCTGTCTTCTTTTTATTCACGGTCTATTACACCTTCTAGGATATGACCATGAAGTGGATGAGGGACAAATGCGTCAAAAAGAGAAAGAGCTTATAGAAAAGTTTGAACTTCCTAATAGCCTCATTATACGAACACAAGGATAAAAATGGATTTTATTATATTTATTGTAGCGATGACTGCCCTTATCTATGGTGCTGACTTTATCATTAAGGAATCAGAACGTATCGCATTACATTTTGACATCTCTCATTTTGTCATTGGGGCCACCCTTGTTGCTCTAGGGACTTCGTTACCTGAGATGGCCGCATCTATGATCGCTTCATACCATGAGAAAAGCGATCTTGCTGTTGCAAACGTGATCGGTAGTGTCAGTTTTAATATCACACTGGTTTTGGGGGTTGTCTTCTTAATTGCAAAAAAAATGCGGCCTACTCGCGATCTATTTGCTAAAGACAGTGCATGGATACTAATGCCTGTCATCCTTTTTTTACTGATGAGTTTTGATGGCATTATTTCCCGCTTTGAAGGATTTTTATTCTTCTTTCTGATGTTGGCATATATCCTTTTTCTTTTTTCAAGCGCAAAGGAAGAGCTGGAAATTGATGAAGAGGAACTGAGCAAAGATAAATTCAATTGGTTCAAAACGCTAATACTCTTGGCGATTGGGTTTGTTTTGACTATCGGTGGTGCAAACTTCGTTGTGGAAAGTGGAAGTAACATAGCAAGAATGTTTGGCGTAAGTGAGTGGATAATCGGTCTTTTCCTTATCTCTCTTGGCACCTCATTGCCTGAACTTGTTGTCTCCCTTGTTGCCATAAAAAAGGGAAATGCGGACATGAGTATCGGAAACATCATCGGGTCAAACGTTGCAAACTTTTCCATGGTACTGGGAGGGGCATCTCTTATTTCTCCATTGATTATCAATCTGAGAGAGAATGCTTTCGATATTACAATTATGATCTCAGCTTCAATCGCCCTGCTTCTTATTTTGGCAAACAAACTTTATAATCGTGCAGGGGCTGTTTTCTTGTTGTTGATTTTAGCTCTTTTTATCAACAATGCCCTACATAGCCTTTAAGGTTTGGGGGCATACTTATTTCTTAATATAGTCTAATTCCAAAAGTTTATTATATATAGTAGACACGATGGGTCCTGCTGCCTGTCCACCGTGTCCCCCATGTTCAATCAGTACAGTAACAACATATTGAGGATTTTTGTAAGGTCCATAGGTTGTAAACCATGCATGGGAACGTTGTACATAGGCAAGTTCATGTTCCTTAAGACGTTTTTTCGTCTGTTGAGAGATACCGACGACCTGAGCAGTTCCTGTCTTACCGGCTATTTTAATCTTGGAGTTCAGATAGTGTGTTGCCGTTCCTTTTGGATGATTGCAGACCTCCCACATTGCACGCTGGATCAAAGGAAGTCTCTTCTGTTGCTTAGGTGTCAGAACCTCTTCGATAGTGGGTACAAAATAGTCGTCACCTATATTCTTTACAAAGTGTGGTTTAACCAACTTACCCGTTGCCATCAGGTTGGTGAATTGCGCGATCTGCATCGGTGTTGTCAAGAAGTCCCCTTGACCAATCGAAGAGTTCAAAGTCTCTCCAATATACCATGGTTTACCAAACTTGTTCATCTTCCATTCACGATTTGGCACTGTCCCAAAATATTCGTTCGGAAGGTCGACTCCTGTCTTTTTCCCCAAACCGAAAAGCTTTAACTGACGGGACATCTCTGCTATACCAACGCGTAAACTACCTTTATAAAAATAGATGTCACATGATTGTCGTATCGCTTTAATAAGGTCAGTCTCTTGGTGCCCTGAATGTTTCCAGCAACGAAATTTTCTATTGTTTTTACCAAGAAGCATAGTTCCTTCACAATCAAATTTCGTCCACGGGCTCATCTTCGATGTTGTAACATAGGCAAGTCCCAAGCCCGTTTTGATTGTAGACCCAGGAGGATACAGACCGTTCACAACCTTATTAGTAAAGGGTTTATCCAAATCATTAATCAGTTCATTCCATCGTGTACTTGAGATACCCGATACAAAGGTGTTAAGGTCATATTCTGGGTAAGAACCGGCAGCGATTATCTCTCCATGGACATCCATAACAACGACTGCACCAGCCTTGTCTTTAAAAAGTTCTTCTAAAAGCTGTTGCAACCTTAAGTCAAGAGCAAGTCTAAGTTGCTGGTGCTCTTTTGGAGGCTTGAAACTCAATTCCTCCATTTCTTCGTTATAGGCACTTACTTTGATTTCACGTTCCCCGGCCTTCCCCTGCAGAAACTCATTATAGAACTTCTCGATACCGCTTTTCCCTGTTGAGCCTGTCAATTTTGCCACAAGATTGTCTTCCACATCTTCCTTGTTGGCTTTAGCCACATAGCCGATGATATGCGCCGCAAGTTTTCGATTTGGATAATATCGCTTAGGCGATGGAAGCAGTTTGATGTTTTCATTTAAATTCATTTTCGAATATACTGGGATAGCATCCTCATAGGAGACAAAGTCGACTACCGTAATAAAATGGTGATTATAATAGGAATCTTTCTTAAGATAATTCTTTTTCAATTCATCCTTATTCATAAAAGGGAACATCGTAGTGATAATATCCAACTCATTAT
>JBFEXS010000079.1:0-10384 GCA_041562555.1 Sulfurimonadaceae bacterium | reverse complement strand
CGAAAAAACTTCGTGTTATGCAACCACTTAACCTAACAAAACAAGCTGAGTCTGTTGATATCGTAGCTACTACTCTTGGTGGTGGTTTTTCTGGACAAGCAGATGCACTTCGTCACGGTATTTCTCGTGCATTGGTTAAATTTGACGATAGCTTCCGTACAATTCTTAAACCTGAAGGTATGATGACGCGTGATTCACGTGTTGTTGAACGTAAGAAACCAGGTAAAAGAAAAGCACGTCGTTCACGTCAGTTCTCTAAGCGTTAAGAATCTTCTTTCGCCTGTCTCCTTCGGGAGACACCTTTCTTTTATCTATTCTCCTTAATTTTTTTAATATTTTCTTCAATATTCTTGATTTACTTCATTTCCATCAATAAAGATATAATTCTTTCATAATTTGATCGACATTAGATGCTTGAAAGGTACATATGAAACATTTATTTTTTGTTCTTTCTATGTTGGTAGTTTCAGCTCACGGAGCGGATTCAGTTCAATCATGGCTTGAAGAGGGAAAGACCAAGGGTAATATTCGTTATTACTATATTGAAACAAAAAAAGATAGTGGTGCTTCACATATATCTGCCCATGCCAATGCTATTGGTGGTCAGCTGTCCTATAGCACGGGGAATTGGAATGGTTTTCAGACGGGTGTGACCTTTATGACGACGAATGGTTTTGCTTTGCCAAACGTAGTTGACACGTCAATTTTGGGACGTGATAATGCCGTACGTCAGGGTTTACCAGCGGGGCATCCTGTGGCACAAGAGTCTTTTTCTGTTTTGGGAGAGGCATTTGTCAAATATAGTCACAAAGATCTGGAATTGCTTTACGGCCGTAAAGTCATCAAGACATCCTTGGTTGATGCTAAAGATGTACGCATGCTTCCTTCTGCGGTACAAGGTGCATTCATAGACTATAAAATGCCTTACGGCACGACGATGGGGGCAGCTTATTTGACCCATTTCAAGCAGCGAACATCGGATAAGTTTGTCAATATTGTCAAGCATGCGTTGGGTGATCAGACTCCTGCTGTTACAGGAAGCGACGAGGGGAATGTGATTCAATTGGATGCAGTCTATCAAAGTGATACGACAATGGTGAAAGTCTATAATGAATATGCGCAGGATTTTATGAATGCATTTTATCTTGAGGCAGGGTATAAGGGCAAGGCAGGTGAGCATTACACTTATCATGTAGATGGACAGTATATCAATCAGATGAGTGTGGGAAATGCCGAAACCAGACTTCAAAACGACAAGACCTTGGCGGGGGGTCAGATATCAGTTAACGCTTTTGGTATTAAAGCAGGTGTCAAACGAAATGAAACCGCTTTTGACGTTGCATGGACAAAAGTGCTGAGTGATGCCAACAAGCATGACTCATTGGTATTGCCATGGGATGGAACGCCACTTTTTACGAATATGATCACTTCCAATGATCTTTTCCAGTCCAACTATGGCAAAGCCTTAAACGCCGACAGTATTTATATTGGTGGATCAGAGGGTGTGCGTTTAGGGTATACACAGACATATGATTTTACCGGTATCAAAGGTTTTAAAACAGCTTTATCATATTTGAACATCAGCAATGATAAGTTTACGGACAATCAGCGGGATTATAATGCAGTGCTTGCGTATGGAAAAGGTGACTTTTCTCTTGCATTGAAGGGTATTTGGGTACGTTACAACAGCAGTAGCAATGCAGTCGGAAACGTCTCTCAGATCAATAAACTGAACCAATATCGCGTCATCGCGAACTATCAATTTTAATTAAAAGGAATGAGAATGAAAAGAATCGTATGGGCAATGGGTGCGGCGGCACTCTTATCAGCAAGCGCATTTGCTTCGGAAGCAAAACATGCAAAACACTGGGATTATTCTGAGAATGGTCCGGCACATTGGGCAGAGTTCTCCAAGACATGTGGCGTAGGACATTCACAGTCTCCTATCAACATTGTCCCGGGGAAGACAGTTTCTATGAACCATCAGTATGACCTTCACATGAGCGAAGATGTACATACGACAGCGAAGGTCATTGATAATGGGCACTCTATCAAGGTGACACCACAGGCCGGCGGTACGATAGAGTTACACGGTGAGACGTTTCATCTTTTACAGTTTCACTTTCATGGTAAAAGTGAGCACACGATCGATGGAAAACGTTATGATATGGTGGCGCACCTGGTGCACCAAAATCCTGAGACAAAGCAGTTGGCAGTCGTTGCTGTCTTCTTTGAAGAGGGAAAAAACAACCCTATGCTAGACAATATCCTTGGTGGAATCGGTAAAAATATCCGTATCGACCCACAAGATATCCTGCCGAATGATACAGCGCACTATTATCATTATATCGGGTCATTGACAACGCCTCCATGTTCGGAGAATGTTCAATGGTATCTTCTAAAACAGGCATCGACAGCTTCAAAAGATCAGATCGATGCTTTCCGTAAGTATTATGTTGATAACGAACGACCTGTACAGGAATTATACGATCGTCAGATCGAAGCAAACTGATATTTGAATGAAGTGTAGCTTTGGTTCGCTTCATTTTTTGAGTGTTTCACTTCTTCTTTTTTTTCTTTTATCTTGGTAAAATCCCTACAATACGGCTTTCTTTATGTTACAATTATTATTAAATGACCTTACATGTAAAGGGTATGTATATGAATATTAAGAGTATTAAGTTTAAGCTTATTACATTGGTGGCCCTATCGCTGCTTGTTATTACGGTAGCTACTGTCTCGATCTCATTGACACGGACGACAGAGGCTTTGGTCCAAAGTAATATGGGGTTACTTGACGCTGTAAAAGCGTCTAAAAAAGATCACATTGTTGATTTCTTTAAGACAATCGAATTGTTGTTGACATCGAAATCGGGGGATATTGCTACGGTTGAAGCATTATGGGCACTTGATGACAGTTTTCAGGGGCTTGAAGAGATTGAAGGACTTTCGCAGCAAAAGATAGAGAAAGCCTTGCTCAAACATTATGAGAGTGAGTACCTTAATCGTGTAAATTACAATATGAAAAAGGTTAAGCCGCGGCGAGCGATTAAAGAGTATCTTCCGAAAAGTCTAAGTGCTCAGGCTGCACAGTATCTGTATATCATTGATAACGAATATCCAATCGGTGAAAAAGAGAAGCTTCAGATCAATAAGCACTTTGACCTTGAATACTCAAAGAACCATATTGAAGTGCACGGCGCTTATATGAAACTTCTAAACAATTTTGAGTTAAGCGATATCTTTTTGGTCAATGCCGGAGGGGATGTCGTCTATTCGGTAAAAAAATCCACAGACTACGGTACGAACCTTCTTGAGGGTGTTTATGCCGATTCCGGTCTGGCAGAGGCCTTTAAAAAGGCTACGAAAAAGGGAATGGGGGAAGTGGCTTTCGCAGATTTCAGAGCACACGAGCCTTCGTTGAATGAACCGGCGATCTTCCTCTCTTCACCTATTCTTTACAAGGGTGACTTTGAGGGTGTCGTGATCTTCCAAATCCCTAAATCCAAGATCAATGAGATCATGAGTTTCAAAGGAAACTATGAAAAAGCCGGTCTAGGTAAGACGGGTCAGGCAAATCTTGTATGTGATGACGGATGTATGAAAAATGACGGTCGCTTCATGAAAGAGATGGATAATCCGGATGTCAAAGCATCCGGCACGACGATTACGGTCTTGAACATCAAGTCAGCGTCGACTGAGGCGATCAGAGAAGGAAAAACCGGCTCATGGATCATTGATGATTACCGTGGTGTCAGTGTGTTGTCATCATACACGCCTATCAGCATATTCGGTGAGCCTTGGGGTATGGTCGTTGAGATCGATGAGTCCGAGGTTCTTGACGGTGTACATGAAATCCGTAATATGATCCTTGGTATTTCCATTATCATATTTGTTGTATTGTTATTGATCAGTATCTATCTTGTACAGGCACTTGTCATCTCCAAACTGGGAACCCTCCAGTCTGCAGCGTATGATCTTGCCAAGGGTGAGGGTGATCTTACTCAACGCGTTAATGTACCTAAGGGCGATGAGATCTTTGAGGTGGCGGAAAATATCAATGCATTTATTGAGAAGGTCCGCATAACAGTATCCGAAGCGAAGAACTCTTCAGCGGAGAATACGGGTATCGCCAAAACGCTTTCCGAAGCATCTTTGATTATTCGTGGTAAAACGGAAGAGGAAGCGCGTATCGTTACGGATGTTTCCGAAGAGGGTACGGAGCTGCAAAATGTCTTAAGAGCATCAATCGAACAGGCCAAGGTGACTAAAGAGGATATTGATTCAGCCGGAAACATCCTTAAAGGGGCAAATGATCAAATCATCAATCTGGCTAACGAAGTCCAAAACCGTGCCCGTGAAGAAGTCGAGCTTGCAGCGAGACTGGAACAGTTAAGCTCGGATGTGACACAGGTCAAAGAGGTACTGACAGTCATATCAGACATTGCGGATCAGACAAATCTTCTTGCCCTCAATGCAGCGATCGAAGCAGCTCGTGCCGGTGAGCATGGACGCGGTTTCGCCGTTGTTGCAGATGAGGTAAGAAAACTTGCGGAACGTACACAGCGGTCTCTTGCAGAGATCAATGCAAGTATCGGAGTAATCGTGCAGTCGGTCATTGATGCGAGTGAGCATATCAGTTCCAATGCCAAAGAGATAGAAAAACTTTCTGAATACGCGAATTCTGCAGAGAATGAGATCAACACTTCTGTTGAATCGATTGAACGCTCTATTGCGCAGGTTGACGAGACTGTATCCGGATACATCTCTAACTCAGAGACGGTACAGTCGATGATCGCCAAAGTCGCTCAGATCAAATCTATCTCTTCGGAAAACAGGACTTCTGTCGATGAGATCACGGATGCATCATCACATATGTCTCAAATGACGATGAAACTGAACAATATGCTTGAAGAGTACCGAACATAAAACTGTGAGCTTGCGGGAGAAACTTCGCTTCTGCACTCATCTTATGTCCTCTTTTGGGCAGGACTGCCTGCTGCATGATCACCCCTGTTTTTTGCTTAACGTTGCGTTGAACTTTTATAGGGTTGAGAAGTCTTAGAATACATTTCTTCCGCTATAATATCTCCCATGAAACATCTAATAGTCTTTTTAACGATTTGTACCTTTTTATCAGCGTCAACACTGCATCTAAACACTTCAAGTAATCCCTCCCGACTAAACCCTTTGTTGGCCACGGATGCCGGAAGTTCCGAAATCGCCGGTTTCATCTTTAACGCCCTGGTGAAATATGACAAAAGCGGGAAGAATATCATCGGTGATCTGGCATCTTCGTATACGTTTAAAGACGACAGGACACTGATCTTTCATCTGCGTCATAATGTCAAATGGCATGACGGCAGACCGTTTAGTGCGGATGACGTGGTATTTACTTATGATCTAATACATTCACCCAAGGTTGTGACGCCTTATACCTCTACCTTTAGAATGGTCGAATCCGTAAAGGCACTGGACAGTTTTACGGTGGAAGTAAGGTATAAAAAACCCTATTTTAAAGCACTGGAGACCTGGATGATGCAGATCGTGCCGAAGCACATCTTAGAGAAAGAGGAAAACATCATGGGATCCTCTTTCAACAAAAATCCGGTGGGCACTGGTCCCTATCGCTTGAGTAAGCTGGAGTTTTCAAAAAACATCGAACTCAGTGCCAATGAAGACTACTTTGAGCATAAGCCCTATATAGACAAGATATCCTTTCACGTGATCGCAGATCCGACTACACGTTTCTTGATGTTGCGTTCACGGCAGATCGATATTGGTTCCTTGGAACCCATGCAGTTGGAACGTCAGGTAGATGAGGCGTTCTTTACCCATTATCAACGTATTGAGCAGATTTCACATTCGTACACCTATCTGGGCTTTAACCTGCGAAAAGAGAAGTTTAAAGATGCACGGGTGCGTGAAGCGCTCACTTTGGGAATTGATAGACAAGAGTTGGTGGATATCCTCTTCTTGGGGCATGGTCAGGTCTGTACAGGTCCTTTTTTACCGGGAGGACTTGCTTTCAATGAAGAGGTCAAAGCACCCTCATTGGATATGGAAAAGGCCAAGCGACTTTTACGGGAGGCCGGATATAATCAAAGGAACCCTCTGCGTTTTGAGATCGCTACATCCAACTCTTCTGAAGTCCGTCCCTATGCAGCTCAGATCATTCAACATCAGTTGGCTAGGATAGGTGTAGAGGTTAAATTACGGGTTATGGAATGGCAGGCATTTTTGAATATGGTGGTTTTCCCCAGAGAGTTTGATACGGTACTGCTTGGCTGGTCCCTTTCACTCAGTCCGGATCCGTATCTTGTATGGCATTCGGATAATGACAAGCCGGGAGCGTTTAACTTTATAGGCTACAGGAACACGAAGGTGGATGCCTTGATAAAAAAAGCTGAAGGTATCGTAGATAGAGAGGCATTGGCCCAGGTGCAAAAAGAGATATTCAAGGATGTCGTCGCAGATAATGCTTATCTCTTTTTATATATTCCAAACAGTATCAGCGTGATCAATAAAGCCATTAATCCGATCGAACCGACCGTGAATGGTTTCTGGCACAATCAGATAGACTGGAGAATAGACAATGAGTAGGGCAATGACGATCTTATTTGATCTGGACGGTACCTTGATTGACTCTACTGAGGCCATTTTAGAAGGTTTCCATCACTCCTTTGATGTATATACGCATCCACATCCGAGTGATGATGAGATCAAGGCTCAGATCGGTCATCCCCTGGATGCGATGTACCGGGAGTTCAAGGTACCCGAGGAAATGGTATGGGATTTTGTCGCTACCTATAAGGCCTATTATGCAACGGTCTTTAAAGAGAAAACACTTTTACTTGAGGGCGCAAGGGAAGCGATTGATGAGGCTAGAAAAATAGCCAGACTTGGTGTAGTGACGACAAAGACGGGAAAGTTTTCCCGCGAATTGCTAGAGCATTTTGGCGTGATGGATGCCTTTGAGGTCTTGATCGGACGTGAAGATGTGCAGAGGCCAAAGCCCGATGCGCAACCGATCCAAAAAGCGATAGAGATGATGCATGCCCAGGATGATATCTGCTGGATGATAGGAGACACCCGTCTTGATATCGAATCTGCGATGAATGCAAAGATAAACTCTGTCGCGGTGACTTCGGGGTATGAGACGATGGAACAGTTGAAGACAATGGCCTCTGTTATACAGGATGATGCTTTAGCAGCAGTCCGTTATATCGCTAACGTATGATCTTGTATTCGCGCAGGTATTTGTAAAGTAGTTCAAAGGTCACTTTCAAGATAGCTGCCAGCGGGATGATAATGATCATACCCATGATGCCTGCGACCTCTCCTCCCACCAAAAGTGCCATGATAATAAGCAGTGGGTGGAGGTTGACGGAACTTCCGACAGCATAGGGATAGACAAAGATCGTTTCAACGATCTGTACCAGCAAGAAGACGGAGACGACCATCATTATTCCTGAAGCAGTACTCCATTCAGGTGTTACGATGATAATGAGTACTGCCGGTATAGCACCAAGGATCGGTCCGAAATAAGGCACGAAATTTCCGATACCTGCTACCAGCCCTACGATTACTGCATAAGGAAAGCCGATAATACTCAGGCCCAGACCTGTCATAAATCCAACAAAGGAAGCATCAATAAGCTGTCCACGTATATAGAGTTGAATAGAGTTTCCGACTTTATAAAAGAGCAGGACAAACATCTCAAAATAGCGGTTAGGAACATATGAGAGCAGGGTGCGCTGCATCAAATGCATGTCTTTTAGGATGAAAAAAGAGATAAATGGCACGATAAGTGAAAAAGAGAATATGGAGATGATGGCAGAGATGTTCTCTGAGATATAGGCTGTGATACTTGATATCATATCCGTAATATAGTTTTGCGCCAGCAGTGCGAGGTCAGGTGTCTCTAAAAAGGGTAGTTTGGCTCTTAGTGTGTTTTCAAGGGAGAGTATGGACTCTTTGGTACCCTCCATGTATTGGGGAAGTTCTTTTCCGAGCATGGTTGCCTGTTCAAGCATAAGGGGCGTAACAAGGGTGAAGAAAAGTACAAAAAAGAGTGTGGCCAGTACATAGATCGTGATGATGATACTGAGTTGTGAAGCACCTTTAACTTCGAAAAAGTTAATGATGGGACGCAAAATATTGGCTAATAGGAATGCGATAAGCAGAGGAATAAAAAGAGATTGAATACTATAGGCAATGATAAAGACGATCAATGCGAGCACAAGATAGTAAAAACTTTTGATTCCGATATAGTTGCTCATCGTGCTTCTTCTATCTGATCATTTGCCGCGCGTAAACGCTGGGAAAGGATCTCACCCAGACGCATACTGATTTTAAAACCTATGGAAGGGTTTTTTTCTGAGAAAAGAGCAAGACTTGGTTTGGAAAAAGCCAACAAAAGCGTATCTTTTGAAGCTACGGCTGTCGCACTTCGTGGAGATTCGTCAAAGAGTGCCAGTTCACCGAAAAAGGTCCCCTCCCCAAGAGATGCCAAGAGGATCTTTTCCTCCTCATAGTTTTTATAGATATCTACTTTGCCTTCTTTGATGATATACAGGGCAGCTCCAGGCTCACCCTCAAAAAAGATCTCCTCTCCTTTACTGAAGTGGCGATCATGCAGGTTACGTTCCAAACGGACGATCTCCGAATGCTTTAAGGAGTCAAATAATGGAATACTCTGTAAAAAGTCAATATCATTTTTTTTCTCGTCCGTAGTAAAAAAATTATCCCATATAGCACTAACTTGCATCTGAACTCTTTGTGATGATTTCCTAAAGTGACTTAGTATAACTTGTCTAAATATAAAAAAAACTAAAAAAGGGAGATTAGAGACATTTCGTATGTAAGTGCTCTCATCATTTTTTTAGTATAATGGATCTGAAGGAGTGGTGATGAATGAAATAGATGCATTAAAAGAACAAGTCAAAGCCTTAAGTGAAGAGTTGGAAAGACTCAAACATGAAGAGAAAAAGCCGAGTAAGCAGGAGGAGCTGTTAGATCAGCTCGAAAGCAAACTGCATATCTCCAAGGACGATGCGATGCAAATGGCTCAGACACTCTCGGATGAAGTGAAGAAATCTCCCTTGAAGAGCCTCGCGATCGCTGCAGGGATAGGTTTTATCGCCGCCAGAGTATTGAGGTAGCTTATGGGGTCTGTTTCCGAATATATTATTGCGATTTTTGAGCTGGCTGAAGCCGAGGGACGTACATTAAAGCAGGAAATCATAAAACTGCTTATCTCATTTGTTTTATTGATCATTTTTGCTTTTTTTGTTCTGGGTGCGTATGTGTTATTCATCTATGGGTTGTATGCGTATCTGACATGTTTTATGAGCACGTATGTGGCAAGTTTCATTCTTGCTGGTGTTAGTTTGCTCATTGCTGTCATGTTATTGGGTCTGATCAAATGGAAACTCTAGAGAAATGCAAACAAAAGCTCCGTGCTCTGGAAAAAGGAAACCTTTATAAAGCCGATGTAAACAGCTGTAAGCTGAACCTGCATCATATTGAAAGACAAAGAGAACTTCCGAATATCTCTGCCGAGATAGAGCATATGGAGTTTGCAAGAATGGTGGATATCCTGTCCAAATGGTTTCTTGAAACAGAACTTCCCAATAGGGTGTCCGCATATCTACCTTTGCTTATAACTCTACTCAAGATTAAGTAAACGGTTTTACTTTATATATTTGCCCTTTTTTAATGTTAATCTGTTACCATACAAAAGATTTATCTGATCCACAATAACGATACAAATAAGGAAAAAAATGCCTTTATTAGATAGCTTCTGCGTTGACCATACTATCATGAAAGCACCGGCGGTACGTCTTGCAAAAAAGATGAAGACTCCTTCAGGAGATGATATCACAGTATATGATCTGCGCTTTTACGAGCCGAACAAAAAGATGATGAATGAAACAGGTATCCATACCCTTGAACATCTTTTTGCAGGATTTATTCGTGAACACCTTAATTCGGATACTACA
Source organism: Sulfurimonadaceae bacterium (assembly GCA_041562555.1). GTDB lineage: Bacteria > Campylobacterota > Campylobacteria > Campylobacterales > Sulfurimonadaceae. Next base: position 380 of record JBFEXS010000079.1, on the reverse strand, counting down.
GAGATCATCGATGTCTCTCCAATGGGATGCCGGACAGGTTTTTACATGAGTACGATCGGTACTCCTTCTGAAGAAGAAGTGGCCGAGGCATGGAAAGCATCTATGGAAGATGTCAAAAAAGTTCAGCATCAGTCGGACATCCCGGAGTTGAACGTCTATCAATGCGGGACGTACAAAATGCATTCCCTGGAAGATGCCAAACAGATCGCTGATGATATGCTTGCACAGCCTATAGGTGTCATGGATAATGATGCCATTCAGCTGGATCTTTCAAAGGTTGACAAAGAGGCATAAAGCATTGTCTTTATGTCTGTAATTTTTTATAGCTTTTCATTCTCCCTTTAATTATGGTATTATAAAAATTAATAAGTTATTGATAT
>JBFEXS010000078.1:0-10417 GCA_041562555.1 Sulfurimonadaceae bacterium | reverse complement strand
ACAAGAAATTTTTGGTGATAAGAACTATATTTATCTTGATTATCTACCAACGGTCAAGTCTGCTTTAGAATCCGGATGGTTGGTACAACAATCTTTCCAGCCATTAAAGATTTCTGATATGTCACATCTTGAGTTATTGAATTCAGCAGTCTCATTAACACCCTCATTCCTGAAACTTCTTGAAGAAGGGAATGCCGAACTAGATCTTCCGGAAATCAAGCCCTATGAAGATCATTTGGAATATCTACAGGATCAGTTCTTCCGTATCGAGTCTTATCAGAAAATGAGTTCGATCCGTCACAATGTAAATGAGAATGCCTTAGGTATCAGTCGTGTTAAAAACAAACTCGAGCTGCTTGAGAAGCGTATTGAAGACAGGTTGGCTGTTACGAAGCAAGAAGTATCATTGGAGAGGTTCTTTAAACAAAAGAAACTTGACGATAAGGAACAGATCATATTTTTAGCCTTATTAAAAGAGGAGTATTCAGCAGGGGACAATAATTTACGTGAGATGAACAATCTGATTGATCTCATCTCATTAGATGAATATGAACGTATCAAGAATAGATCCTTGCTTGAGGATGGATCAAAGCTTATCGAAGAAGAGTTTATCGATTATGAGGAGATGCTGAATCCTTTTGGGGGGATCAGTCGGGCTTTTTATATTGTGGATGAAGTTCTACAGGAGATCATTCATCCGCAAAAGAAAAAGAAAGTACGCAAACTAAAATTAGATATGTTAATCAAAGAGCAGGACATCTTTGAGCTGATCGAACCGGACACATCACTGGATGACGTCGTACTAAATCCAAAAACATCCGAAACGCTTAATGCATTGATGCGTCAAGTGGACAAAGAGGTCGTAGCGCGCTTGCAAGAGTGGGGGTTACGTGACAAGCGCAGAGGGATAGATGCACGGGTCATGTTTTATGGCCATCCCGGTACAGGTAAGACCATGACAGCGTATTCTCTAGCGAAATCTTTGAAGCGCCAGGTGCTGGCATTTGACTGTTCAAAGATACTCTCCATGTATGTAGGTGAGAGTGAAAAGAATGTTCGTAAGATTTTTGATACCTATTATGAGCTCACGCAAAAGACAAAAACGGAGCCTATCCTCTTGCTTAACGAGGCGGATCAATTTCTTGGAGCACGTTCACAGGGGGTTGGTTCATCAACAGATCAGATGCATAATCAGATGCAGAATATCTTTTTAGAACAGATTGAGAACTTCCAGGGGCTTTTAGTCGCAACGACAAACCTATTGGAAAATATCGATCCGGCCTTTTCCAGAAGGTTTAACTATAAGATAGAGTTCAAAAAACCTAATGTAGAACAGCGAAGATTGCTTTGGGAAAAGATGTTGCCACAGAACGCACCTTATGAAGAGGGCTTTGACAGTAATGTGTTGGCGGATTATGCTTTGACGGGCGGACAGATAAATCTTATTGTTAAGAACACTGCATATCAAGTTGCTACAAGAGAAGAACCTGTTTTTGGATTAAACGACTTTATCAAAGAGATCGAAAAAGAAAAATCCGGGACATTTGATTCAGAAAAGTCAGTCGGGTTCATAAATAATTAAGAATTATAATTCTTATAAGTCAAATAATGCTCTGAAAGCCTCGTGTTTCCATAGGTTACAGGGGGCTTTTTCCCTTTTCAATATCAATTCTCTTTAATCCTTATTACGATAGTATGTCGCCATTATGTCTATTTATGCAGAAAAACGGGAAATACCCTTAATAAGGGCTTTCTTTAGGGAGTTAACTGTATAGATTAAGAAAGGTATTTATGGAACATATTCCTGTAGATCACCCATACTTTGGGGTATTTTTACTATTTGTGCTGACGTTTGGGGCATTTTATGCAACAACAATTGCTGCACGTTGGGTAAGTCACAAGCTTGCAGCAAAGACATCTGAGAAGATCAAACTTTCTATCTATGAGTGTGGTCCTGAGGTAACTAAGCAGCCTAACCGTATCTCAACACAGTTTTATCTTTTCGCCTTGCTATTCCTTCTATTTGATGTAGAGGTTGTTTTCATGTTTCCATGGGCAATTGATTTTACACTGCTTGGTTGGTTTGGATTTGTAGAGATGATGTTATTTATCTTATTACTTGCAATTGGTTTTATATATGCATGGAAAAAAGGAGCGCTTGAATGGCACAGCATCAAGTAAATTATACACAAGACGGAGGTTTGCCGGTAGCATTGACCTCTGTAGATAAAATTATCAACTGGGGGCATTCAAACTCACTATGGGCGATGACTTATGGTCTTGCTTGTTGTGGTATTGAGATGATGGCTTCCGGTGCATCACGTTATGACTTTGACCGTTTTGGTACAATCTTCCGTGCATCTCCTCGTCAGTCTGACCTTATGATCGTTGCAGGGACATTGACAAAGAAGCACGCTGAGTTCATCAAGCGTCTTTATGATCAGATGCCGGAGCCTCGTTGGGTTATCTCAATGGGTTCATGTGCAAACACTGGTGGTATGTTCAATACCTATGCAACAGTTCAGGGGGTTGACCGTATTATTCCTGTCGATCTTTATCTTCCGGGGTGTGCACCTCGTCCTGAGACACTTCAATATGCCGTTATGATGCTTCAAAAGAAGATCCGTTCGGAAAAAGCAGGTAAGTCACAACGTCAAAAGAGGTTGGTGTAATGAGAAGATATGTACCAAAAGATAATGTACAGAAAAAACCGTACTATACAGACCGTTATTGGGTTGCACCTCAAGTCGCGAAATTCGAGGTAGAAACAGATGACGTTTTTGCAGCTGACCTTGAGGCGATCAAAGCAGTTGCAGAGGTTAAAGAAGCGTATATCCAAGTGGGTCAGCTTGTCGTTATCATCAACCCTGAAGACAACTTTACAGTTGCTAAAGCGCTTAAAGAAAATTGTGACTATAACCAGCTTTCAGAGTGTTCGGCAATCGACTGGTTGGCTAAACAAGGTCAATTCGAAGTCTTCTACCAATTCCTTTCAATGAGCAAACGTAAACGTGTTCGTGTGAAATGTTTCATTGATAAAGAGCAAGCAGTCGAATCTCTTAACCCACTCTATCGTTCAGCTGACTGGGCAGAGCGTGAGATGTATGATATGTTCGGTGTGAAGGTGAATAATCACCCATATATGAAACGTATCCTAATGCCGGATGACTGGGTTGGACATCCACTTCTTAAGACCTATCCTTTACAGGGTGATGAAGCAGCTTCATGGTATGAAGTTGACAAGATCTATGGGAAAGAAGCGCGCGATATCATCGGGCCTGAAAACCGTGATCCAGCAGTTGTTGATCGTTATGATACAGAGCGTTTCGGACGTCTTGGTCATGAAGTTCCTCGCGGTGCTGAGTTTAAAGAAGATCAACCAGAGACTCCACTGGGGTATCAAGAAGAGGGTGGTGTATTTGCCCTTTCTAAATTCATTGAAGACGAAGCTGTAACTATTACAGATCGTAAGCGTTAGGATTGATATGCAACAGCCAAATAGATTAAGACCATTTTTTGAAAATATCAGCTTTGACCGCAAAGACAACGAGATGGTTGTCAACTTCGGTCCTCAGCACCCGTCTGCTCACGGTCAGTTACGTCTGATACTGCACCTGCAACAAGAGCAAATCGTTAAAGCACATCCGGATGTCGGTTATCTTCACCGTGGTATGGAGAAGATGGCAGAGAACATGATCTACAACGAGTTCCTACCGACTACGGACCGTATGGACTATATCGCATCAAGCTCAAACAACTACGGGTTCGCACTTGCAGTTGAAAAGCTTATCGGACTTGAAGTGCCACGTCGTGCAAAAGTTATCCGTATGATGCTTCTTGAGATCAACCGTTTGATGTCTCACCTTTTCTGGTTGGCGACAACAGCGCTTGATATCGGTGCTATGACAGTGTTCCTGTATGCTTTCCGTGAGCGTGAATACCTTATGGATATTATCGAAGATTACTGTGGGGCACGTTTAACACACTCAGCTGTACGTATCGGTGGTGTTCCATTGGATATCCCGGATAACTTTATCCATGACTTGAAAGCGTTCTTGGATAAGTTCCCACAAGATCTTAAAGATTATGAAGATCTACTTGATAGCAACCGTATCTGGAAGATGCGTATGGAAAACGTAGGGGTTATCTCAACAGAGATGGCACATTCATGGGGTTGTTCAGGCGTTATGCTACGTGCTTCCGGCGTTGAGTGGGATATTCGTAAAGAAGAGCCGTATGAGCTATACGACGAAGTGGATTTTGATGTCCCGGTTTCTGACAAAGGTGACAACTACGCGCGTTATAAGCTGTATATGGCTGAGATGCGTGAGTCTGCAAAGATCCTTTATCAAACGATCAACATGTATAAAGAGACACAAGAGAATAATCAGACTGAGTTGATGGCACATGCACCGCAGTATATCTCAGCACCTAAGCTGGATATCATGACGCAGAACTACTCGTTGATGCAGCACTTTGTACTTGTTACGCAGGGTATGCGCCCTCCGGTTGGTGAGGTATATGTTCCAACTGAATCACCAAAAGGGGAGCTTGGTTTCTACATCAACTCTCAAGGTGGTCCATATCCGTACCGTTTAAAAATGCGTGCACCGTCTTTCTGGCATACGGGTATTTTAACGGATCTACTTCCAGGTTCAATGATCCCGGATGTTGTATCTATCATTGGTACTACAAATATCGTATTTGGTGAGGTGGATAGATAATGAAACGTTATGATTTAAGACATCTGAAAGCAGACTTTGACGGACGTATGAGAGAGATCGTCACAAACGAGATCACTGCAGGTGAGGTTATCATCTTCTTGTTCGAGATCGGTGACTTCTCTGGTGTACAACGTTCTGCTGACATGATGAAAGAGTGTGGTTGTGAGCTTTTAAACTCATTGAAGTTTAACGAAGTCGACTGGACAATAGTAGTTAAGAAATAGGCGAGAAAATTATGAATAATGTCCATGCCTTAGAATCGTTATGTGAAGCAGGACAGGTTATTTATGATTATGAAAACCGTGCGAAAAAAGATGAAGCTGCCTTTGCAAAGACACTAGACGTCTTTAAAGAGGCAAAAAGTATCATCTTTAATTCGGTGATAACGAATGAAGAAGCAATGATTCTTCAGACCTTGAAAGAAAAGTACGGGTATAAGCTGATAAACAAAGAAGCCAAAAGGTTCCAGGACTTTTTAAAGGCCTTTGGAAGTGTCGGCGGGAAACACCTTTATGGTGGTAACCTGAACAAGGTTGAGACATGTGATGGTGTCATTGTTCTTGGTTCATCGGTCAAGGCCGATAATCCGAGGCTTGCAAAGGCACTTGAGATTGCGAGCAGTGAGAAAGAGGCATATATTGCCTATATGCATCCCCTTGAGGACGAATCACTTCATGATATTGTGACAGAGCATATCAAATATGAAGTAGGAAGTGAAGAGGGTCTGGTCGCTATGTTGGCTGACCTGTTTGTCAATGAAGAAGGAAAGGCTAGAAACCAATCTTTCTTTGATGATTTGGATGTCGGTTATATCTGTGGTGAGAGCAGTGTCGGTGAGGAAGAGTTTGAGGATATGGCTCAAAAGCTTGCTGAACTTGAGACAAGTGTTTTGGTAGTCGGATCGGATCTGTTCAATCATCCGCGATCGCAAAACATTGCCAAGATACTTGGCATGATCTCTAAATACAGTGATGTCGAACTTGTCATGATCCCATCTGAGGCTAACACTTTGGGTGTTGCGCTCATATGTGATCTGGATGAGGCGATAGAAGGCAAGACGATCGGCTATAACGTCAAAGCGGATTACACGCTCTCCTTTTTGGGAGACGGTGATCTGGACATGCCGGGACTGAATCAGCAAAAGGGGACCTTTACCTCGTTGAACAAGAGCGTTTTCGCACTTGATCTGGAGAATCCTTTTGATGGATATAACTTAAACGACATTGCGAATGCATTGGACATTCACGCAACAAGAACAACAGATTATACGGCTAAGCTTCCTGCTACGTCAGGGTACAAAGCTGTTGCGTTTGATGATCTTGAAATGGACAGTACAGTATCCGAGGCGATGCGAGGATATGAACTGGCGAATTTGGATGTCATGAGCGAGGATGAACGTGTTGAAGAGGTAGATGACATTTCCGAGTTTAACGGAACAGTCGTTTACCGATGCAACCATCCTTTATCCCAGGCAGGTCATGAAGAAGATGAGCTGATGCTATTGGGATCAAAGCAGTTTGCGATGGCAGCTAAGATCGAAACTGGAGCTATGGTACGTTTTGAAATGGACGGTAAAACCTATCAACGTAAATTTAAGGTATCTGAAGACCTTAAAGGAACGATAGCTTACAACCCTGTCTTTGACAGTACAGATAATTATGATGAATACCGTTATAAACGAGTAAAATTGGAGGAAGTTGATGAGTAAACTAGTTACGATTAATATTGATGGAAAAGAGATTCAGACACAAGAGGGTGAGTTCGTACTCAACGCCGCTCGTGCCAATGATATTTTTATTCCAGCTATTTGTTATTTAACACGTTGTAGCCCTACATTGGCATGTCGTATATGTCTTGTAGAAGCTGACGGTAAACAAGTATATGCTTGTAATGCAAAAGCAAAAGATGGCATGCAGATCACGACATCAACGGAGAACATCGAGTTAGAACGTCGTGCGATCATGGAAGTATATGATGTAAACCACCCGCTTCAGTGTGGTGTATGTGATCAGTCAGGGGAGTGTGAGCTTCAGAACTATACTTTAGAGATCGGTGTCGATTCTCAGTCATATACAGTACCTGATGTTGCACGTCCAGTACTTGACTGGGGTCACATCCATTATGACGCAGGTCTGTGTATCGTATGTGAGCGTTGTGTGACGGTATGTAAAGATATGATCGGTGACAACTCGCTTAAAACGGTTCCTCGTGGTGCTGAAGGTATCTCAGAAGATCAAAAAGAGTCTATGCCTAAAGATGCGTATGCGATGTGGAACAAACTGAACAAGTCTATCATCGGTCTGACTGCAGGCGGTGATATGCTAGACTGTACATCATGTGGTGAGTGTGCTGCAGTTTGTCCGGTCGGTGCACTTGTCAGCACTGACTTCATGTACACATCAAATGCATGGGAGCAGACACAGGTTCCAGCAACATGTGGACACTGTTCTGCAGGTTGTCAGATCAATTATGATGTGAAGCATGAATCAATCGATAACCCGGAAGACAAGATCTACCGCGTTATCAATGAGTGGAACTATGTATCACTGTGTGGTGCGGGACGTTACGGGTATGATTATGAAAACAGAGGCGTAGAAAAAGACGAAGCTGCATTCATGAAAACTGTACAAGCCTTTAGCAAAGCAGATACGATCAAGTTTACTTCTACGATCACGAATGAAGAGGCATATATCCTTCAACGTCTTAAAGAGCAGAGAGGATACAAGCTTGTAAACCCTGAAGCAAAAGCGTTCCAAGACTTCCTGGAAAATTACTCAGAGATCTCAGGAACTGCCCTGTATGGAGCAGATCTTAAAGTGGCACATGATGCAAACTTTATTGTTTCGGTAGGTACGGCACTAAAAACGGATAACCCGAATGCACGTTATGCCTTCAACAACTCAATGACGATGAACAAGGGTGCAGGTCTTTATTTCCATCCTGTAGTTGACCCGGTGATCGATCAGATGGGTAAATCGGTTATGTCCATCAACCATGCACCACTTCAAGAAGAAGCGGCTCTTTACCTTATGCTTGACCTGTTTGCAGACAAAGAGAAACTGCCTGCATCTGTCACAGAGTACATCGCGAGCTTCCACACGATCAAGACGATCACTGTTGAAGAGACAGTGAAAGAGAAAGTCGTTGAGATGGTCAAAGAGATGAAAGTCAACGAAGAGACAGGAGAAGAGGAAGAAGTTGAAGTCGAAAAGTCGACTATGGTTTCTAAGACTGTTTCTAAAGAGGTCGAAGTTGATGAGAACCGTCTGCTAGAGATCCTGAACGCACCGAAAAACTTCGAAGAGAACATGGACAAATTCCTGAAGAAAAAGGATGCATTCGTATTAATGGTCGGACCAGACCTATATACGCATCCGGCATCTAAAAACCTTGCACGTCTGTGTGCATTGATCGAGAAGTATACAGATTTCGAATTGGTAATGATCCCTGCCTTGGCAAATACACTTGGTGTTTCTCAGATCTGTGATCTTGATGATGCAGCAGGTTCATATGCTATCGGTTACAACACAGAGGCAGATTTCGTTCTTTCTGCACTTGGCGAAGGTGACCTAGATATGCCGGCAATGAATCAGCAAGAGGGTACATTGACATCGATCAACAAGCGTGTCAACCCGACAAATGCTGCTCTGGGGTATGGCGGATACGTACTTAACGATATCGCGAATGCACTGGGTATGGAAGCAGAGTTGACAATCGATTATACTGAAGCACTTCCAACAGCGAAAGGTTTCAAAGCTGAGAAGTTTGATAACCTTCCAAACCATTATGAGAATGATGGTACGGAAGTACGTGGTTATGTACTTGACAAGGTCACGGTTGCTACGGGTGCAGATGAGAACGTAGAGCCGATGATCGATGCAAGCATTGAAAAAGCACTGTATCTTGCGAATCCGGTTCGCCAGTTCTCAGACTTTACTGCTAAAGCACACCAGTCTAAAGAGAAACCGGGTCTACATGCGTCAAAAGCGTATATGGAAGCAAACGGCATCTCTGAAGGGGATAAGGTCAAAGTCAGTACAGCGAAGGGTGAACTTGAAGTCGAAGTGTCACATGACCACTTTATCGATGGTGAGATCGCATATCTGACTACATTTGATTCTAAACTAAAATCAGAGGCTCTGTTTGACGGTTACCGTTTTACAACAGCTTCAATTGAAAGGGTATAAATATGGATACAGCATATATAATTGAGACGATCATCAAGATCGTTGTCATTTTAACTGTGTTTTCTGCGCTTGCAGGTCTGGGGACCTATTTTGAGCGTAAGGTACTTGCGTTTATGCAAAGACGTCTTGGGCCAATGGTCGTTGGACCTTACGGTCTTGCGCAAGTAGCTGCGGACGGTATCAAACTGTTTACAAAAGAGGATATCATCCCGACAAATGTTGTGGCACGCATCTTCAAAGTTGCTCCGGTTATCACGGCAGCGACTGCGTTCATGGCGGCAGCAGCGATCCCATTTATGCCTTCTTTCACGATTGGTGGTTATACGGTCAATCCTATCGTCGCAGATATCAATGTTGGTGTTCTTTATGTACTGGCGGTAATGGCAGTCGGTCTGTATGGTCCACTTCTTGGTGGTATGGCTTCTGCAAATAAATACTCACTTCTATCAGCGGCGCGTGGTGCGGCAGTATTTATCTCATACGAGGTGATCACTGGTCTGTCACTGCTTGCTCCACTGATGATGGTTGGTTCTTTCTCACTGATCGATCTGAACAACTTCCAGACAGATGGTTACTGGATGGTAGTATATCAACCGGTCGCAATGGTACTTTTCCTGATCGCAGGTTTTGCTGAGACAGGTCGTACACCATTTCACCTGGTAGCGAACGATCACGAGATCATTGACGGTTTCGGTACGGAATACTCAGGTATGCGTTGGGGTCTATTCTTTATCGGTGAGTATGCGAATATGTTCTTCTATGCGTTCTTGATCTCGATCATCTTCTTTGGTGGTTTCGGTGACGGTTCAATTGGCGGGGCACTTGCACTTTTAGGAAAAGTATCTTTCTTTTTCTTCTTCTTCCTGTGGACACGTGCTGCGTGGCCGGATGTAAGACCGGATCAATTGATGGCTTTATGTTGGAAGATTCTAATGCCACTGGCAGTGATTAACGTTGTTATCACTGGCTTTGTGATGATGTTTTAAGGGTTTATGATGGGAAAATTACCAAGTTTAGAGAATTTTAAAGATAGAAATGTGACGGAAGGTTCATCATACTATTTGGTGGATATTGAAGATTACCCGACCACAGGATGGGGTAAATTCAAACGTGTTGTAGATCGTACGTTCAAACTGGAGCTTTTCGTAGGGCTATGGGTTGTACTGCGCGAGATGTTCAAGTTTGACATCCACACTGTTCAATACCCGGCGGAAAAACTGCCTATCGGTCCACGTTACCGTGCAGTACATGAGATGCAGCGTCTTTGGGAATCTGGTACAGAGCGTTGTATCGGTTGTGGTCTTTGTGAAAAGATCTGTATCTCTGACTGTATCCGTATGGACACGCGTATTGATGAGAACTCCCGTAAAGAGGTCTCTGAGTATACGATCAACCTGGGTCGTTGTATCTTCTGTGGATACTGTGCAGAGGTTTGTCCGGAACTTGCGATCGTACACGGTCCTCGTTATGAGAACGTATCTGAACAGCGTGCACACTATATCGGTT
>JBFEXS010000077.1:0-10671 GCA_041562555.1 Sulfurimonadaceae bacterium | reverse complement strand
GTCCACGCTGGAAAAGATCGAAAGTATCAGCTCTCAGCTTAGTGATACTCAACTTCGTCTTGAACAGTTGCAACGCTCAATCAAGGATAAACATATTTCTGCTGAAGGGATGATCCTTTATAAACTTTATGTGACTGAGGGACAGGTCGTTAATGCCGGGATGAATCTGGCCGAAGTGGCCGATATCTCTAAAGCAAAGTTGATTGTCTTTTTAAATGCAGATGCTGTTAAGAGTGTCAAAGACAAAAAGATTTATCTGAATGATGAGGTGACGGATTACACTATCGACAAGATCTGGCCTTTAAGTGATACGGAACATATCTCTTCATACAGGACAGAAATCGTGATCAAGGCTCCGCGCCAGTTTTCACAGTTATACAAGATTGAATTTAAAGAAAAACAGTAAAAGGAAGTTTTATGTCAAATAATTTACAAGCATTAGAAAAAGAGTTTATTATCCCGACCTACGGACGGAATTATACGAATTTCGTCTCTGCAAAAAATGCGACGATCAAAGATGATGAAGGAAAGGAATATATTGATTTTACCTCAGGTATCGGTGTTGTCAGTGTAGGACATGCCAATGACAGAGTCGCCAAAGCGATTTGTGAACAGGTCAGCCGAATAACACATATATCGAATCTGTACGTGATCGAACCTCAGGTCAAATGTGCTGAGCGTATCGTTAAGCAAAGCGGATATGATATGCAGTGTTTTTTTGCGAACTCAGGGGCAGAAGCGAATGAAGGCGCTATTAAAATTGCGCGCAAATATGGTGAAGTAGAGGGTGAAAGCAAGCGTTACAAGGTTATCACTCTGGATCAGTCGTTTCACGGACGTACGATCACTGCACTTAAGGCAACGGGTCAGGAAGCGATGCATAACTATTTCGGTCCTTTCCCTGACGGTTTCGCATATGCCAGCGATATCGATTCTATCGAGGGTATGCTGGATGACCATACTGTAGCGGTGATGATCGAACTTGTACAGGGTGAAGGCGGTGTACAACCATTGGATAAGCAAAAGGTACAGGCATTGGCAAAACTGTTAAAGTCAAAGGATATCCTGCTCATTATCGATGAGGTGCAAACCGGCGTCTTCCGTACCGGTGAGTTTTTAGCTTCGAACGTATACGAGATAGAGCCGGACATCATCACTCTGGCTAAAGGTCTTGGAGGCGGTGTGCCGATCGGTGTCGTGATGACATCCAAGAAAGATGTTCTTAAAGCAGGTGATCATGGCTCGACATTTGGCGGGAACTACCTCTCAACAGCTGCGACAAACGAGGTGATGGATATTTTAGTGGAATTAAAAGATTCCGGTGACCTGGATAGAACGTTTATCAAGTTTGAGACACAACTTCAAGCAATTTTTGAAAAATACAGTGATCTGTTTATCAGCAGTGTCGGTTTTGGACTGATGCGGGGCTTACGGGTCAAGGATGCGGATACTCTGGCACGGATCATCAAGGCAGCCCATGAACATGGTGTGCTCGTATTGAAAGCGGGTCGAAACACCCTGCGACTCTTGCCACCGCTAACGATCAGTGATGATGAAATATCTGAGGGATTCAAACGTCTTGATGAAGCACTCTCTTCTTTATAGTCTGTTGCTATTAGGCTCTTTAAGTGCAGAAGAACTCTCTTTAGAGGAGTATCTTTCCCAGACAAAGACGGAAGCCTTCGCTTATGATTATGAGAAGTCGCTTTTAGAGAAAAAGAAGTTAAGAGACTCTTGGATACAACCACTTCAGTTGCGTTACAGTATATCAAAACGCAACCCCTATAATGAACAGGGTGCACCCACACAACAGGCGCAAAACGCGGCTATTGTGATGGATCAACCTATTTTTAGAAGTGGGGGTATCTATTACGGGATCAAGTTTTCCGAAGCCAGTTATCTCTATAACCGTTACAGTATTGATGTCGCCAAGCGTAAAATGATCAAAGAGGCGGTCTCTTTATTGATACAGATCAGACAGACAGATCTGCGTATTGACAAACAAAAGCTTCAAATCGACAATTCACGTATCAATCTTGAACAGAAAAAAGAACAATACATGAACGGTCAGCTTGATTCGGGTTTTTTGAACAATGCTATCATTGAAAAAAACCGTGTTACACAGGTCCTATATGACTTGCAGACGAATAAGGAACGGCTGATATCAAAGTTCGGAACAATCAGTGATGTGGCTTATGATGAAGTCGAACCACCGCATTTTGATCTTGTGGAAGAATCGGATTTCTTACGTTTTAATATCGATCTTGAACAGATCAAAAGTGAAGCCAGGATGAACTATTATAATAAAAATGTCACCCGTTCGAAATACCTTCCTTCAATCAGTATCACTGCAGGATACAATTGGGATAAGAATGAGAACCTGTCATTCGCCGGGACCGGATCGATTACGAATGAGACGAGCTACTATAATTATGGACTTAAAGCCACTATGCCTTTGGACTTTAATACCTTGAGAGACATCGAATCTGCTCAGGTAGAATATTTGAAATCTTTGGTACTTGAGGAAGACAAGAAGCGTGAGATGCATGCGCTGTATGAACAGGTGACGCAAAACCTTGAAAACTTCAAAAAGAAGACAGAACTGTCTATAGAAAATGCCAAATTATATGCCCAGCTTTTAGAAGACACCAATCAACTCTATAAAGCAGGCTACAAGACAGAATATGATGTTCAAAACCTGACAAACTCCCTTGCTATTGAAAAGATTGATCAGGAACTTTTCGGTTTGGAAAAGCAGCTGGAACTTTTGAACCTGTATGAAAAATTGATGAATGAAGAGTGATGATGAAGTTTAGTGATTATATGTATGATTGGCTCTATGGGGAGTCGGGATACTATTCTGAGTATAGAGAGATAGGGAAAGAAGGGGACTTTTATACTTCCGTATCAACCTCAAAGTTTTTTGGTGGGACGATCGCCAAGCATATTATCTCCGTGATTGATGAAGGGTTCTTGCCCAAAGATACGACTATCTGCGAGATCGGTGCCCACAGAGGATATCTGAGTGCAGATATCGTCCAGTTTATCTATACGTTGAGACCGGAGCTTTTGGAAACACTCTCATTTGTAACGGTAGAGCGTTTTGATTTTTTGCAGCAAGAGCAGGACCGTTATTTTGAAGAGTCATTCGGGGATGCCGTAAAACTCTCACATGTGAAGTCATTGAACGAGCTTGATCTTGACACCGCTTTTTTCATTGCCAATGAGATCTTTGACGCCTTTTCCTGTGAATTGATCTATCAAGATAAGATGGCGACTTTGAAAGAGGGAAAGATCGTCTTTGAAACAGCAGATGACTTACTGAGTGCAAAAGCAAAAAAGTATCATAAAGACAGAGGTGAGATCGCGGTCGGATACGAAGAATTCGCTTTGGAGATGAAAGGTGCAGCCAAGCGGTTTGAATTTATGACCTTTGATTATGGTGAGATGCAGGCGCGTCCGGATTTCTCTATCCGTATCTATAAAGAGCATGAGGTGATACCACTCTTTGAGGAAGGGATAGACCTTGAGAGCTTGTTTGCAAAGACAGATATCACCTATGATGTGACGTTTGAACACCTTAAGGATGCCTATGAAGAAGCAGGGATCCCGATGGTGTCATTCAAGACTCAGGCCCTGGCCCTAGTGGATATGGGGCTGCTTGAACTCCTGCAGATGCTAAGAGAGCAGGGTGGAGAAGAGATCTATAATCATGAGCTTGAACGGGCGAAACAGCTTATCATGCCTTCATTCTTAGGCGAACGCTTTAAAATGATCTGTTTTAGACAGGATTAGAGATAATCACTAGATTATAAAAATGATCTAATACTCTTCTCTAAAGCTTTTGGATTGAAGAAGTGGTATACTTCCAGAAATATATTTTGAAAAACTATGGATATTAAAGGATAGGAATTATGGTGACGGTAATCGTAAACGGTGAAGAAAAAGAGTATCAAAAGAATATTACCCTTTTAGAGATGATGAATGCTTTGAGTATTACAGATAAAGTGATGGCAGCCGCAGTGAATATGAATATTATCAAGCAAGATTCCTGGGATACACATACACTTCACAATGGAGACAAAGTCGAGCTTTTAGACTTTGTAGGCGGCGGTTGATCTAATTTCTATTGTCTCTTTCCAGTGCTACAACAGCAATGGCATAATCCCCGTCATGGCTGATGGAAACCGAACTGTCTATGATGTTGAATCTTTGCATCAAAGCCTCAGAAACAGTTATCTCAGGTGCACCTCTGTCCGTTTTTGAAAGTAGGATATCATGAAAGCCACACTCTTTTCCTATTCCCGTTCCCAGCGCTTTGGAACAGGCTTCCTTAGCTGCCCAAAATCCGGCTGCAGTCTTATGGTTTTTAACTAGAAGAATCTCATCTTCGCAGAGGAACCGTTGTAAAAACTTCTCTCCAAAGCGCTCAATAGAACCTTTCATCCTGTCCATTCTTATGAGATCGACACCAATCATAAAGACGAGACTCTACTGGACAACAAACTCAGTAAAATAAACCTGTCGTAGATTTCCATCACGTAGACGAAGGTTCAATTGGTCTACAATCTGTTCTTTAAGCTTTTCTTTGCCTTTTGCGGTAGAAATCTCCTCGAGTGTTTTGGATGAAAGCAGACGAATAATCACATCACGTACCACCGCAGTTTTACTTTCCAGTTCGGCTGCGAGCTCTTCACCGTCAAGTTCAAGGTTCATCTGTACTTTCAAGTAACGGCGTCCGCTATCACTTAAGAGGTTTACGGTAAAGGTGTCAAGAGGGAACATTGGTCCGACCTCCATCGCATCCATCATCTTGGCAGGTTTTTCTTTTGCCGAAGATGAAGAAGCTGCCGGCTCACCGTCATCTCCACCTACAAGCATTGCGACAACAACACCGACCACAAGTAAAACGAGAACAAGGGCTACAATGATAATGATCAATACAAGGTTGGATTTCTTAGTTGATCCACTCTCTTCTGTACTCTGTTCTTCTGTTTCTTCTTCAGCCATAAAGGACTCCTACTATCATATATACCATTATTATAGCGAAGTAGAAATGTTTGTAAAGGCCTAATAGAAGCTTTCAGAGTGATTTATCTGTTATTTCGTTACAATCTACTAACTTATTGCTTGGATGATCGATGATTGAACGCTTCTTCGCTGCTATTGGCTCCCCTTTTGTGACAAGTGTGACACTGTTGGAAAGCTTGGGTGCGTTTATTGTATTTCAGATACGTTTATTCCCTCTTTTGCTTAAGCCCTTTTCACGCCTTAGACTTCTATTTAAACAGATCGAGATTATTGGTCTTGGTACGATATGGGTGGTAGGGTTGACGGCGATGTTTACAGGCATGGTCGAGGCAATACAACTGTATAACGGGTTTCATGATTTTGGTGTTGAGAGTTTCATGGGGTATACGATCTTTGTCTCCATCACCAAAGAGCTGGGGCCTGTCTTTGCTTCTTTGATGCTCATCTCCCGGGCTGTCAGTGCCATGGCAGCTGAACTGGGGACGATGCGTGTCAGTGAGCAGATTGATGCAATTGAGACCCTGGGTGTAGATTCCAAGAGTTATCTGATCGTCCCGCGCATTCTTGCAACGACATTTTCCTTGCCGATGCTGGTGATCGTCTTTGACTTTATCGCGATTTTCAGTGCGTATGTGATCTCGATTCATGTATTGGGTATCAACCCGACTGCCTATCAGGATACTATCATGCAGCTTGGACATTTCTCTGATATAGGAAGCGGTTTGCTAAAAGCCGTAGTATTCGGGTTTATCGTAAGTGCTATAGGAACATACATGGGATATTTTACCTCAGGGGGAGCACGAGGGGTCGGGAGGGCGACTATCCATGCTGTTGTCTACTCGGCAGTATCTATTTTCATTGCCAATTATTTCCTGTCTTCACTTTTTTTGTTTATCGGCTGGTAGGCTATAAAAAAGCATTCCTGAATTTTTCCAAGGCATAGCACTGTTTCAAGAACAGTTCTTTGGCATACTCAATAGTGATCAGTTCGGTATTAAAACAGGACCCTAGGGGATATTGTGCCAGTGTGTTTATATCGACAGCACTGAGTTGAAGAATACGCGGATATCCTCCTGTGGTTTGGTGGTGGGACATTAACACTATAGGCCCTTTCTCACTCAATTGCACTGTCCCTTCTGTGACGGCGGAGGAGATGATGTCGTAGGCATTTGCTTTTAGCCTTTCTCCTTCGAGCCGCAGTCCCATGAGGTCTGATTCGTTTGAGATATGCCATCTGGATGCAAAGAAATCACTCTGCAACATTTCATATTCCGGCCCCTTGAAGAAACGCATATGTGTTGACGGTGGACTAAACCATGCATCGAAGGCCCCCCGTTGGAGGCCTTCTCTGTATTTGTTTTTTTCTTTATAGGGTGTAGCGAGGAGATAGAGTTTGGCTCCTTTTGTATAGGCTCCTATATGCAGGATGTCACCTTTTTGGACTTTATATACGGTCGCAGGTGTGAGTTCAGAACTGTTTTGAAGCTGTTCAAGATGAAGATGGCTGGAAGATGCCCCCACAAGGGTAATAAGAAGGTCCTGATCAAAGCGGATGTTCTTTGTATAGAGTATCTCTACGGCTTTGAAATCCTTGGGCTCGCCCAAGAGGATATATGCCGTTGAGAAAGAGAGTCTGTCGGAAGCTCCTTTGGGTGAGATCCCCTGATGAGCAAGGCCGGTTTGGGGCAAAGAGACATCGAAGTAGAGACTGTTTGCCGAGAGTTTAAACATTGTTCAATGCCTTGAGAATATCCAAGGCATGCGTCGAGTCCGAGTGGATACAAAGGGTCTGTGCCTTGATCGAATGTGGTTTGTCCTTAATGAAGATATGTCCTTTTTTAAAGCCTTCGTATTGAAGCAAGGCCTCGTCTACATCTTCGATAAGTGCATCGGGTAAACTACGTGGGGCCAAGAGCAGCCTGCCTTCTTGAAAGATATATCGCCGATCAAGAAAAGCTTCATGTATCGAGGTTATGCTATGGACTTTACAGGCAAGGTCCAGGGCAGAGAGGTGCGGCGTTAACACCTCTTTGACACCTTGTTGCTTCATCCATCTCGCAAGTGTGTCGGCAAGTGCTTCATCAATGTTGACCTTGTTATACAAAGCCCCATGAAGTTTGACACTTTCAACACCTCCTATCAAGTTATACTGCTGTTCTAGGTCCTTTAGAAGCTCCGTTTCGGAAATCTGCATAATATGACGACCGAAGTTCTCCTTGTCGGGATAGCTCAGGTGCGCTGTTGTCTTTACACCATGCTTTTTAGCCAAACGGGTGTAGTATCCAATACTCTCTATGTCTCCGGCATGACCACCGCAGGCAATATTCGCAATATCAATATATTCCATGAGCATATCGTCGACTTCATGGGCCACACCCCGTTCACCGATATCACAGTTGATCAGCATAGCTTCTCCTTCGCTTTGAACATAATGGTATCTCCCGGCTGCAAGGAAGAAAAATCATCGAAGTCTGTCACTCCTATGATATGCCAGCCTCCGGGTGAGTCTTCTGAATAGATCCCTGTCTGTAGACCACCGATGGCTACAGAACCTTTTTGCACCTTTTTTCGTGGGCTCTTGCGTCTGGGGAGATGAAGCTTCTTATCCAAGCCTAAAAGATAGGGGAAATAGGGACGAAAACCAAGCATAGCAATAGGGTAGGGTCGGTTGGCATGTAAAGCTATAAGATCTTTTTTGCTCAGAGAAAGCTCTCTGCACACATAATCGACATCAGCACCGGTATAACAGACATCTATTTCATAGTTAGAGCCAGAAAAACTATATGGGGTCTGCAGTGCTTTTTGGAGATGAGCGTTAAGGGCAGCGGGGTCCTTGAAAAGCGGTGAGTGAACGCTGAAATAGACTGCCAGAGTCGTATAGGTAGGTATGATATCCGTTATGTGCCATTCGTTTGTGTCCAGCTTGTTTTTAAGCGTGTAGAACAGACTCAATATCATCTTTGAGGTCTCAAGATTGATCTCTTGGTCAAAGTTGTATTCGATGGATGTCTCACTGAGATGTTTAAGACTGAAAGATGTGTTCAACGTTATTGTGTGTCCCTTGTCGTTTTATAGATGTATTATAGCGTAGGGTCTGTAGAAGGAAGAAAGTTGTCGCTTCGCGCTTATTAATGCTAAGCCTTTGATGGTGCCTTTGGCATAACGTCTACGGTTTCGTTCGAACGCGCGCTTCGCTTTCTTTATTATGTTAAGCCGTCGGCGGTACGCGAGCGTACATCGCCTTTGGTTTTGTTCGGTCGAACGCCAAGCAGTTGGCGTTCTTGTACCGAACTCACATCCAATCGATGAGCTTGGTCACTTCATTGACTTCATAACATTTAAGACCAAAGCTGTCGGAAGGCTTTTTGGCGATGAGGGCCTTGGAAAACTTATGCATGGCGATCTCTTTGAGTCTCGCATCAAGCTGGAAGACCTCTCTGACATCACCGACAAGGGAGACTTCCCCGATGAAGATCGTCTCTTTGGAGATCGCGCGGTTTCTAAAAGAGCTGATGATAGCAGCCAAGACAGCCAGATCGGCAGAGGTCTCGGTGATCTTTATCCCTCCGGTGATGTTGATAAAGACATCATACTGGTTCAGCGGTATCTCCAGTTTACGCTCAAGCAGAGCCAGAAGCATATTCAGACGGTTGTTCTCAAAGCCTGTCGCCTGACGTTTCGGGTTTGGTGCATAGGAGTCGGAGACCAAGGCTTGTACTTCAAGGATGATCGGGCGTGAACCCTCCATGATAACCGTGAGAGCAGATCCGGGTTGGGCATTGTTCTTTGAGAAGAACTTCGACGAGATATCCTTGGCAGAGACCAGACCTTCGGATTTCATCTCAAAGACACCGATCTCCGAAGTCGGACCGAAACGGTTTTTGAAGCCGCGCAGAATACGCAGTTCCTGGGAAGAGTCTCCCTCGAAATAGAGTACGGTATCGACCATATGCTCTAATACACGTGGTCCCGCGATAGAGCCTTCTTTGGTGATATGACCGATGATGAAGATTGCAATCTTCTTCTCTTTGGCGATGCGCATCAGATCAAAGGTGATCTGTCTGACCTGGGTGACTGATCCTGGTGCGGAAGTGATGGTCTCTGAATAGAGGGTCTGAATGGAGTCGATGATGATACATTCATACGCCTGTTACGAGAGTTCGAGCATGACCTGTTCAAGCCTGATCTCACTCAGTAAGAAGAGGTTCTCGTTGTTGGCGTTAAGTCGATTGGCTCGGAGTTTGATCTGTCCTTCGGACTCTTCTCCTGTGACGTAGAGGGTCTTTTTTCCCTGCTTGGCGACATTGGAGGATATCTTAAGAAGCAGGGTAGACTTACCCACACCTGGGCTACCTCCGATAAGGGTCAGTGAACCGGGAACGATCCCGCCACCCAGTACAAGGTCAAGTTCCGTATCACTGGAAGAAAAACGTTCGACCTCGGTCTCGACGATCTCGGTAATCGGTCTTGCTTTGGCACTCCCTCCTGGAGAGGCCGAAGTGAGCTTAAGGATTTCCTGCTCCTGTTCGTTCAGCTCGACCATGGAGTCCCAGGCACCGCAGTTGGTACATTTCCCCATCCATTTTGGAGAGGTCAGTCCACAGTGCTGACACTCAAACAAGCTCTTTTTTTTCTTCGCCAAATCAGACTCCTAATCATAGTGAGAGAATTGTAGCGTAATGCCTGATAAACTTTGAAACTATTTCAGCGTGTCATATAAATGCAAGGTCTGTTAAGATGCAGATAACGTTTCAAATGAGCAATCAAAAAGCCACCCGCGGTTTTTTGATTGGTCTCCTTCGGCTTGTTATAGATTTATTTAGTACTTTTGACAGACATCTGCACCGTGCTTTTATCGTCATGGTTCCACGGTTCAAAGACAAAGACTGTAATAGCTGCGACAATCAGCCCACCAACAATTGTAATCATCAATGGTTTCATCCATGATTTATCAGGCTCAGTATGGTTATGTTCTGTAAAAAGCTCATTGCCAGAGCCTTTAATATCTTTAGAGTTCTTGGCAACAATAAGATTCATATCACCATACCCTTTATTATTTTCAAGTGTAACATCTTCACAGTTTTCGATATGGATGGCAGTTGGTTTTCCTAAATTAGGCATATAATTTCCTTGTTCTATAACGTTTAAAATGAGCAATCAAAAAGCCGCCCGCGGGTTTTTGATTGGTCTCCTTTGGTTTGTTAGGAGTTCTTTTCAAGTAGTTTCTCCACTATTTCGATCATTTCTTTATAGTCTTCATGTGGCACTAAACTATATGCGTGTTTATAATGTTCTAGAGCTTTTTCATAATTTTTTGCTCTCAAATAATACTCAGCGAGTCTTCCTTGATTGTAATAGTTGTCAGGATTACTGTCTACTGATTTTTTTAATATTTCAATAGCCCCATTAACATCATCAGCATTCAATTTATTCTGAACTTCTTGCCATAGAGGAATATCTGCATTACGAGATTCAAGTAATTTATTTTGATTTTCATAGTACTTTTTTTCTTCATTTTTCACTTGAACTTTAACGAAAACATCAAAAATAATTAAAAAACCAATAAGTACCAGAAAAGCTATTCCGTATTTTTTTGAACTAGTGTTATGGTCATTTATTTTTTTTAACTCTGCTAATATT
>JBFEXS010000076.1:0-10777 GCA_041562555.1 Sulfurimonadaceae bacterium | reverse complement strand
ATCACGATTGGTCTTTTTTGTCTTTATAAAGGACAAGGGAACATACCTTCCCTCTTCGATCTTGCCTGTGCTTATATAGGTCTCGACTCTATTTCCTGTCAGTGCCGCCGCAGTACCGACCATGGTTGCAACAAGTTTCATTCTGTAAGCGTCCCTCGTCTCGTCTATAGATACGTTGGCAACGCCAACCTTTCCAAACATCCCCACCGTCACATCATATTGGGTAGAAAAGTTTGTCGCCATGAGAAAAGGGGCTATACATAGTGTTAAAATGAATGATTTCATAGGCACTCCTTTATTATTCCAGTATACAGTGTTAAAGTGGGAAAATTGTGTGCTTTGTGAAGAATGCTTTGCTATAATACCCCTATGAAATGGATGAAGTATGCGTTACTGCCTTTTATGGTGTTCTCTTTCAATGGATGTCAGCTTTTTGAAGACTCTGCTGAGCT
Source organism: Sulfurimonadaceae bacterium (assembly GCA_041562555.1). Taxonomy (GTDB): domain Bacteria; phylum Campylobacterota; class Campylobacteria; order Campylobacterales; family Sulfurimonadaceae. Next base: position 10,325 of record JBFEXS010000076.1, on the reverse strand, counting down.
TCAGGAAAAAAAGCAGGAATTGGCTTTGAAAAAACTTCAGGCAGAACAGGAAAAGACACTCGCAAGCTTGGAGATGCAAAAATCTTTGGCTCTTATTGAAAAAGAGAAGGCCCTGGAGTTGCAAAAAATGCACAATGAGATCAAGACAAAAGAGTTAGATGCAAACAGCGAAAAAGAGTTAGAGCTTATCAAACAGAAACTTGCCTTGCAAGAGAGTAATAATGATCTTGATTTTCAAAAGTATTTGTTTATGTTCCTCGCTTTGGTAGTCGTAGTAATTACGGCTTTTGTCTTTTATTATCTAAAACGCAAGCGAGAAGACGAACTTCGTGCCTATAATGATAATCTCAAAAAATATTTTTTTATGAAAGAAAATGAATCGCGGATGAAGATCGCCGAGAAGATTCTTGATACTATAGCAGAAGGTGATCTGAGTGCGGAAAACGAGAGAAAGCTGATCAATGCTTTTGCCAAAGAAGCATCGGGTGAGCAAAATACTACAGCGGTTTTGGATGATGACGAGAGTGATGCAGAGATCATTGCAACCATAGAACATAAGAAAGAAGAACATTGAAATTTAGTGAGTTTGACTTAGATAATATCATACTAGAGGGGATTAAAGAAGCTGGATACAGTGAGCCGACACCTGTACAAGAGGCCGCTATTCCCTTTGCTTTAAAGGGACGTGATATCCTTGCCTCTGCAAAAACGGGAACAGGAAAAACGGCAAGTTTCCTTCTTCCTATCATTCAGCGTCTGATTGAGAGACCTGATGAAGAAGAGTTTCGACATCCCCGTGCATTGGTTGTTGTACCAACACGTGAGTTGGCACGCCAGATAGGGGAGAGTTTTAAACTCTATGCTTCCCATACCCGTTTGAAACATATGGTACTTGACGGGGGTGGCAAGATTCAGACTCAGGCAAGAAAGGTGCAAGAGGGACTTGATCTCCTGATCGCTACACCGGGACGTCTGATCGATCTGGATAAACTTAAAAAGCTGAGTCTATCCAAGATTGAGATACTGGTGCTGGATGAAGCGGATACGATCTTTGATATGGGCTTTATCCGGGATCTTGAAGCAATTTTGGCATTGATTCCCCATAAACATCAGAACATGCTTTTTTCTGCCACTTTTCCCGCTTCGGTCAAACGTCTGAGTGAAGAGTTACTGAAAAATCCGGAACACATCACCGTAGACAGATTGGGTACTACTGCAGATGAGATCAAACAGGTCGTATACACCGTTGACAAGAAGAAAAAATCCGAACTTCTTTCGTATATGATCGGTGCACAAAACTGGCAGCAGGTATTGGTGTTTACCCGAACCAAGGTTTTGGCACAGAAAGTCGAAGAAGATATGCTTGAAGCGGGGCTGAATGCCAGTTCTATTCATGGGGACAAGAAGCAGGGTGCACGGAGTAAAGCCCTGAATGCGTTCAAAGAAGGAAAATTTCGAGTATTGGTTGCAACGGATATTGCGGCACGGGGCTTGGACATTGATAATCTTCCCTATGTGATCAATTATGATCTTCCAAAACATTCTGCCGAGTATATCCACCGTGTTGGCCGGACCGGACGCGCAGGGAAAAAAGGCCTGGCTATCTCCTTTGTTTCACCGGATGATGAAGGAATGCTGAAGAATATTGAACAACTTCTGCGTAAAGAGATCCAAAAACGTCGTATCCGTGGATATGAACCGGAGCAAAAAGAAGAAGTTAAACGTCATTTTGAAGGTCAAAAAGAACAAATCAAAGGTGCCTTTGGACACAAGAAGAAAAAGACACCGGCCAAAAGTAAAAAGACGACAAAACGCGGTGTCTCGCGCCGGGAGGCAGAGGCACAGGTCACTAAACGTGAAGCATCAAAATCCGGGAAAAAAAATCCAGGCAAATCAGGTAAAGGAGGTCGTCGTTAATGGATGAACGTACATGGGTTAGTCCGATCAGTAAGAAAGAAGAGTTGGGAGAGTTGATCTCCTTGGCGGAGAACGGAGATCTACAGGAGCTTTTCATTGCCCAGTGTGTCGGTCTAGGAGTTGCCGGGCAAGATTGGAAGATTGGACAGATACTTATCTTTAGTTTTTCCCTAGGGGATGCGGTAAAAGCATCGCTTGATAAGATCGCACCGAGCCTTGATCTGGATGCCATCGCTGAAGAGCATTTTGAAGAGATTGATGGTCATTTTGCATTGAAATATGTACTTTACCCTCAATCTGAAGAGCAAGAGGAGCAAATCATTGCTCAACTGCTTTAATCTTAGCTATACTTACACCAAAAAAATATGAACAGGAAGAAAAATTCTTAAACAACCCAAAAGTATTGCCTCATTAGATACCTCTGATATCGGTGATAATCTTCTCTATTATGACTACAGTATTAAGCATCTTCTCAAACTTGATGAAAAAGGGGTAGATAAAGATTCTCCTGAATATTTGAGCTCTTATCGTTCATTCGAAGGAGCGGTGTACGAAAATTACCTGTATGAAAAACTTCTTATCTATATGAAGGAAAACCCTCAGTTAGGTCAGTTTATACTTAAAGGTCCCCATGCAAAGCCTTCGGGGGCACAATCTAATGCTCTTTATGTCAATAAGAAAGGTCAGATCATCTATCGAACCCGTTCGATAGAGATCAATGAGTTTGACGGTTTGATCTATAATGAAAAAGAGATCTATTTTATTGAGATGACTCTGATCAAATCGGTAACCAACCTTAAGCGCCGTTTACGAAAGAAAAAAGCATTGCTGGAGGTGCTTTTTCCCGATCATGAGATCAAAGCACTCATCATTTTGAATGAGGGTGTCAGTGGAAGTAAACAGCTGCCTTCATACTGTTCGGTGTGGATCACAAAACCATTTGTTGCAGATGATGTCTATGCATGGTTAAAAGACAAGAACCGACGAAAACGCAAACCCTTTATCCGTCCCAAGGCTGACAACCTTGTGGGTGACGAAGTCCTGGATGTCTTTCCGTTCCGTTATTACAACTCTTTAGGCTGGATGCTGCGTCGTCTTCGCGCCAAAAAGAATTCTGTTTTGAATATGGGCTTTTTGAAGACAGAGGTCTGTACCCGTTATATCGACCTGTTCACAAAGGTCTATTTGGGGTATATGCATAAAGAAGACTTTGAAAAACTTTATCCGGAAGTACCCAATGTGACCGAGAAGGTTGTTGTATCCATTGAAAAAGACCATACGGGTGCACTTCTGTTGACCTACTTTATGCAACACAGCCGAAAAAAGCTGGATAATATCGTGATCAAGGATAAAAAAGCCTCTGTAGTCAAGAAAGACCCTTACGGTATTTCTGTTACTGAAGTCTTTCATGTCCTTCGTATTATGGATGAGTCTTTTGTCCTCACAATTAAGAACATTCACGTTGTTGAGAAACTACTGCGCTCGCTGGACCCCGCTTAAAACCCTTCAAGCAAGACATGCCAAATCCTATCGACTTCTCTGTCATTTAAAAAAAGGCTTGAGCCGCTGCTAAAGAGCTCTTTGATAGCGTTAATATCAATAGGCAGGGCATGGATGCATTCTGCATGTGCCGGTAAAAAGGCCCGGATAAGGGTGATGTTTTCAACAATGGGCATCTCACAAAAGAAACAGCGCATCTCTTCATGCAACCGTCCTTCAAAGGATAGAAGCCTGACATAGGATTCTATAGCAATACGTTTTGGATTCTGAGTCTGCCAGATAGTGGCTGCTTCTTCAAGAAGCTCAAAATAAAAGGGATCCAGCTCTTCGGAGTCTTGCAGATGTTTGTGAAACAGTGCACAAAATTGCTGCCATATGAAAAGACGGCTTCGATCCATGATCCATGGAAAACCAAGATGGATAACATCCCTTAATCGGGAGATGTTTGATTTTACAGAGGCCTCGGACTCAAAGTCGATCTTAAATCCCAAATTGATCTGTCCGTGTCTTGCGCCGTAAAAACGATAAAGTGTATATAAGCTATGATGCGTTAAAATAGTCACGATAACATCCTCGTCACGTGCTTTATTGACGTTGATTATATATCCTTGCAAATGAGCTCACTTTATGGTCTAAATTGAGTGAATTCTACACCTCTAACCTAGAAATTTTCCTTAACCCCTTATTATTTAAATAAGTTTTAACCAGACTTTCTATAAAATGTACTACCAATTTTCTTAAATATGACAAGTTTGTTTAAAACTTGCTTAATTTTTATTAAGAATTACAAAATTTATGCGAAAGGTCTTAATTTGAACAAAAGATTAACTTCATTTAAAGATAACTGTGGATTTGGTTTAGTTGCAAGTATCAACAATACCCCTTCACATGACTATTTAGAAAATGCTATTACAGCACTTGAACGTATGATGCACCGTGGTGCAGTTGCTGCTGATGGTAAGACGGGGGATGGCTCCGGACTGTTGATGTCTATGCCAGAGAAGTTTATACAAAAGGTGGCTGCAGAGGCAGATGTGGCACTTCCGGTACAGTATGCCGTTGCGATGGTCTTTGCTAAAGATCTAAAGCATCTGGATGTACTTGAAGCGATGTGTGAAAAGAATGATCTAAAAGCCTTTTGGAGACGTACTGTTCCTATTGATACAGATGCTTTGGGAGAACAGGCATTGGCTTCTTTACCAAATATCGTTCAGGTCTTTATCAAACCAAACTCGTTGATCTCGACAAAGCGTTTCGATGCTCTTCTATACCTTTCGCGCAAAGAGACGGAACACGCACTTGTTGAAGACCCGAATTTTTATATTCCTTCTATGTCATCACGTGTGATCTCTTATAAGGGTCTTGTGATGCCGACAACGATCAAACAGTTCTATCTTGACCTTCAAGACGAAGACTTTGAGATCTCGTTTTCACTGTTTCACCAGCGTTTTTCGACAAATACACTTCCTCAGTGGCGTCTTGCCCAACCTTTTAGAACAGTGGCACACAATGGTGAGATTAACTCGGTCGAGGCTAATCGTTTCAATGTGGAAGTGAAATCGGAATCGATCAAATCAGAGGTCTTCTCGGATGAAGAGATTGCGCGTATTCTGCCTATTCTTCAGGAAGGTTCATCGGATTCAGCGTCTGCGGATAACTTTTTAGAGTTTCTATTGGTAAACGGGACAGATTTCTTTAAAGCAGCCCGTTCTGTCATCCCCGCACCTTGGCAAAATGCACCGCATATGGATGCAGAGCTCCGTGCTTTCTATGAATATAACTCTACAGTATTTGAAGCATGGGACGGTCCGGCGGCTTTCTCTATCACTGACGGACGTTATATCGGTTGTGTCCTGGATAGAAATGGTCTTCGTCCTTCAAAGTATATCGTTACCAAAGATGGCATGCTGCTTATCTCTTCCGAATACGGTGTATTGGATATTGATGAGGAGAACATCCTTGAGCGTAACCGCTTACAATCGGGTGAGATGATCGGGCTTGACCTGAAATATGGGAAAGTCCTCAAAGATGAGGATATCAATGATTACCTGAAGAGTGCCAACCCGTACATGCAATGGCTGAACGACAACATGGTGTATCTTCAAGAGCATGTAGATCAACAATATGTCAAAGCATGTGATTATCAACGTGAAGAGCTTGTGACACGCCAACGTTTTTACAATATCACCCATGAGGTGATCGAGCAGGTCATCGAGCCGATGATGAAAGACGGTAAGGAAGCCGTAGGTTCTATGGGGGATGATACCCCTATGGCAGCTTTCTCAGAAAAACAGAGAACGTTTTCGGATTTCTTCAAACAGAAGTTTGCACAGGTGACAAACCCGCCGATCGATCCGATTCGTGAAAAAGTGGTTATGTCATTGAATACAGGGTTTGGTGAAGTACACAATATCCTGGATGATGCGCCTTCTCATGCACATCGTTTGAAAGCGATCTCACCGGTCATTACAAAAGAGAAGCTGAATGTACTGCTTTCTTTTGGTGATGAGAGTAATGCACGTTATCAGTCGTGTTATAAAAATAAGACCTTCTCAACGGCATTTACAGGGAATATGCGTGAGGCTCTGACGGCATTGGTCGAGGAGATCGCACGATCTGTGAACGAAGAGGGTGTGCGTATTGTCGTGCTTTCCGATGAAGAGTTCTCGAAAGAGAAAGCAACGATTCCTATGTTGATGGCAATTGGACGTCTTAATCAGACTCTTTTGAAAAAAGGGAACCGTCACCTGGTGTCGATTATCGCACAAACGGGCGAAGTATATGATTCACACTCGGCTGCTGCGATGATAGCTTTTGGTGCATCAGCGGTATCTCCATACCTTCTTTTTGCTACAGCACAGGCAAGACTGGAAGAGAGTAAGGGCTTGACGATGTCGTGTCATGAGGCATTGAAATCGGTACATACGGCGCTTAACGGCGGTCTGCTTAAGATCATGTCAAAGATGGGTATTGCGACGATTGCATCATATAGAAACTCGAGCTTGTTTGATATCCTGGGACTTTCGAGAGAGATCTGTGAAGAGTGTTTTGCTGATGGTCAGTCATTGATTCCTGGACTAGGATATGATGATATACAAGAACGTGTAGAAAAAGCGCATCAGGCAGCCTTTGAAGAGGATGGCTTTAAATCGATTTTCCCACTGACAGTCGGCGGTTTTTACAAGTTCTATAACGGCGGCGAGTTCCATGATTTTGGACCGGCGGTCATCCATTCTATCCACAAGGTAGTCGAATCCGGAAAAAGCGAAGATTTTGAAGCACTTAAAAAACTGGTCAATGAACGTGGCCAGCGATTTATCCGTGACTTTTTAGAAATCAAGTCGGATAAAAAGGCGATCGACATCTCTGAAGTAGAACCAAAAGAAGAGATATTCAAACGTCTTGCATCTGCTGCAATGTCTTTAGGTTCGATCTCTCCGGAAGCACACGAGTGTATTGCCGAAGCGATGAACACTATTGGCGGTATGTCAAACTCTGGTGAGGGTGGAGAAGATGCGGTACGTTTTGGAACGATCAAAAACTCAAAGATAAAGCAGGTCGCTTCGGGCCGTTTCGGTGTTACTCCGGCATATTTAAGATCGGCAGAAGAGATCCAGATCAAGGTTGCTCAGGGTGCGAAGCCGGGTGAGGGTGGACAACTCCCTGGTCACAAGGTTACCGGATTGATCGCACGTTTACGCCATACGGTGGCAGGGGTTACGTTGATTTCACCTCCGCCACACCATGATATTTACTCTATTGAGGATCTTGCCCAGCTGATTTATGATCTAAAGCAGGTAAATCCAAATGCAACGATCACTGTCAAGCTGGTATCAACAGCAGGTGTTGGTACGATCGCTGCGGGTGTTGCGAAGGCGTATGCGGATAAGATTATTATCTCAGGCGGTGACGGTGGTACCGGTGCTGCTCCGTTGACATCTATCAAGTTTGCGGGTAACCCATGGGAGCTTGGTCTTTCAGAGGCACATAATGCGCTTAAGGTAAATAACCTTCGTGGACAGGTCCATGTACAGACCGATGGTGGTCTTAAAACAGGTCTTGATGTTATTAAAGCGGCTCTGCTTGGGGCAGAGTCGTATGCCTTCGGTACGGGTGTATTGACGATCGTCGGATGTAAGATGCTGCGTATCTGTCATGTTAACCGCTGTTCAGTGGGGATCGCGACTCAAAATGAAAAACTGCGTGCAGACCACTATAAAGGTAAAGTACAACACGTTATCAATTACTTTACACTTCTTGCAGAAGATATTCGTGCCATTCTGGCAGGTATGGGATATAAGAGCCTTGAGGAGATCATCGGCCGCTCAGACTTATTATCTGTGATCGATTCTGAGTTTGCCAAGAAATTTGACTTCTCTGAAGTCCTGTATCACTGTGAAGGTGTCAATACATGTCAAGTAGAATCAAATGAACCGTTTGATCCGAATGATTTTGAAAAAGACGTACTCAAAGAGGTGATGAATACGATCAAGCATCCTGATCAACGTGTGACAGTCAAACGTGATATCTGTAATCTTAACCGTAGTTTCGGTGCACGTATCTCAGGCGAGATCGCTCAGTATTACGGAGATAAAGGGCTAGAAGACGATACGATCAAGATCAGGCTTTCGGGTGTAGCCGGACAATCTCTTGGTGCTTTCTTGATCGATGGTGTTTCTCTCTACCTTGAGGGTGCTGCGAATGACTATATCGGTAAGGGAATGTTAGGTGGTAAGATCATTATCACTCCTGAGAAACAGGGACCGGATTTTGCCGCAGCAGGGAATACCTGTCTGTATGGTGCGACCGGAGGAAAACTGTTTGCTTCAGGTGCAGCAGGCGAACGCTTTGGTGTACGTAACTCAGGTGCCTTGGCTATCGTGGAAGGAACAGGAGATAATGCCTGTGAATATATGACCGGTGGTATCGTCGTAATCCTTGGTCAGACAGGTATAAACTTCGGTGCAGGTATGACAGGCGGAATCGCTTTTGTATATGATCAGCATCATGAGTTTGGTGAGAATATTAACCGTGAATTGATCGAGATCGAGCGTATCGATACCGATGAGGGTGATGAGGCACGTCATTTCCTCAAGCGTTTACTCAAAGAGTATTATGATGAGACGGGAAGTGAAAAAGCGAAAGAGATTATGGATAACTTCCGTACAGATATAAGAGACTTTTGGCTTGTACGTCCAAAAGATATGAAAAAATTGCCATTAAACCTAGAGAAAGGAGATTAAGATGAGAGAATTTCTTGATACACAGAGAATCGAGCCTGAAAAACGTCTTGTAGTAGAGCGTGTTAAAGATTTCGGTGAGATTTATGAATTTTTTGAAACGAAGGAAGCAGCATCCCAAAGTGACCGCTGTATCCAGTGTGGTGACCCATTTTGTCTTAACAAATGTCCTTTGCACAATTATATTCCACAATGGCTGAAGGCGATTGCAGAACAGGATCTTGAGTTCGCATTCAAACTTTCAAATGAGCCTTCTCCATTCCCTGAGGTTATGGGACGTATCTGTCCGCATGATCGTCTGTGTGAGGGTGATTGTACATTGAACGACGGGCACGGAGCGATCACGATCGGTTCTATCGAGACGTATATCAATGAAGAGGGATTCAAAACGGGTCTTAAACCTGAATTCCCGGGCATCACATCGGATAAAAAAGTAGCGGTTATCGGTTCAGGTCCTGCGGGTCTTTCCGTAGCGACGTATTTACTACGCGCGGGTATCGCTGTCGATATGTATGAAAAAGCAGATCGTGCCGGTGGACTATTGACCTATGGTATCCCGGGTTTCAAACTGGACAAGAAGGTAGTCGAGCGTCGCGTAAAAGGACTGCTCGAAGCAGGACTGAACCTTACCCTTAATTGTGAAGTCGGTAAGGATATCTCTTTTGATGAACTTGCATCGAATCATGATGCGATCTTTATCGGTATCGGTGCGACGAAGGCGAAGACAGCAGGTTTAGAGAATGAGAATGCGACAGGTGTTTATCCTGCGATGCAATACCTGACGGCTATCCAGTCTAAGAACTTTGGTGAGAAATATGACAAAGCGATGGACTTTAAAGATAAAAAAGTCGTCGTAGTCGGTGGTGGTGATACCGCTATGGACTGTGTAAGAACAGCAAAACGTGAGGGTGCGAAGTCCGTCACTTGTCTGTATCGTCGTGATTCACACAATATGCCAGGAAGTCAAAAAGAGTATAAAAACGCCAAAGAAGAGGGTGTAGACTTTACATGGTATGCTGCTCCGAAAAAAATCCTTACGAATGAAAAAGGTGAGGTCGTCGGAATAGAGATGATCAAAACAGCGCTTGGTCAAAAAGATGAGTCCGGCCGTGCCCGTATGGAAGAGCAAAAAGGAAGCGAGTTCAAAGTAGATGCAGATGTAATCATCATGTCACTGGGATTTGATCCGGTTAATCCTTCATATCTGGCGGCAAACGGTATCGAGACCAATGATTGGGGCGGTATTATCGTCAATGAAAACTTTGAGACGACCACTTCGGGCGTATTCGCCGGTGGGGATTGTTATCGTGGTGCAGACTTGGTTGTCCGTGCAGCTTATGATGGCCGTGAAGCAGCACGCGCAATAATCAAATCATTTAAATAATGCAGGATTTTATCCGCGAGACTATTAAAGCCTCCCAGGAGGTTGTGATGATGCTTGAGACGAACAAGGATGAGAGCCTTTATCAACCCTCCTATCAAAGTGTAGGCGGTGACATAGGTGTCGGTCTTGATCTCAAGGCGGAAGAGATCTTCATAAAACGTCTGGGAAGGTTTGGAAAAATCAACTCGGAAGAGTCAGGGTTCATAGGAGAGGGAGAGGCAACAATCGTCTTGGACCCTATTGACGGATCTGACAATATGCTTACACATTTCCCCTATTATGGT
>JBFEXS010000075.1:0-10831 GCA_041562555.1 Sulfurimonadaceae bacterium | reverse complement strand
CTCTTGTCTCTTTGTATATTCAATAGGAATAGATTGAAGTTTGTACTTCTTTTTGTCTTTATACAGGTGCAGTTGCAGCTCGTCATTTATCGGAATCAGCACCTGCTCTATCGTATCGTTATTGTCACGTAAGATCTGTACGTTTACACCGGCATAGATCTCCTCGGTGATAGTCTGATCGCTCTTGTCCAGATTGTAATAGATCTTTTGAGGTAGATTATGTTTTTCCAAAAAGTTTAAGAAAGATTCTCCGCTACTCCATTTGGTATACTCCACCGTTGATGCCAGCAGAGTAAAAGGCAAGAGAAGGGAAACAAAAAGTTTATTCATAATAATTAAATGCCTCTAAAAAAGTTTAGCAAGAGTATCTAATCTTCACTTATCCCCCCATAAATCGCACAATTTTTCGAGCTAATTGCGCTTTAATTGTATAGAAAGTATAATCCCCTATTAATTCATAGAGGACCATATGCGTTTAATCCTATTTATCACTCTTTTTTCGACCTATCTCTTCGCCATTATCACTTCACCGGTACATACTACCGTCAATACCATCAACGAAGTGGAACAAGAGATCACCATCACAACTCTTCCCCAAGCACAGATCGGCATGTACGGAGCTATCGTCCACTGGTTCGATGCTGAGCACTCTATTGCGCTTTCATGGGTAGAGGTGACCCACATAGAAGGCACCACTACCACCTTGAAAATGTCGCCTATATATGCCCTTGAGCAGAGTGCCCTTCCGAGTGGAAAGTGGACACCTCATGTAGGCGATGAAGTCATCCTCGGATATAACTATCACCGAGCCCTTTTGATTGCACCAAATCCAAGTGTGTATAAAAAGGTAACAGCATATCATCCTGAACGTAAATGGGTACATCCGGACATATTTGCGACAACACTTTCAACGAACGGCCATCCCTCTCCTCTAACCGAGGACTTTTCCCAGGCCTGTCGAGCGAATAACATCGGGCTGGTTGCTTTTTCCTTCGAGAAATCATTACTGACCGTAGATTGTCATAGTTTCAAAATCATGGAAAACAAATCAACGACGATTGAATCGGACGAAACGCAACTTCCTTTTTATACCCGCCTCAATACAATCGAGGCAAACTGGTTTGGTGATGGAAGTGATGAGTTAACGGACTATACGTCCTATTATGTCTCACTGCTTGCACAGAACAATCCTGACAATGCATGGATACAGGAATACGCACAGAACAGTTTTGAACAGGAGGAGGGATCAAGCTCATGGTTTGATTTCTGGTCCAGTGATGATGAAGAAGTTGAAGCGTTTGAAGAAACTTCTGAAGAACCTCGTCTTATTGAAAACGATGACGAATTTATACCTGATGAATAAGGAGCAAAAATAATGGATAAGAAACACTATAAACATTTTGAAAGTATTGTTGGAAAAGAGAACATATATGATGATAAGGCTCACCTTATTGCCTATTCCTACGATGCAACACGTGAGCATTTTGAACCCGATGCAGTTATTTTTCCTCGAAACGAAGAAGATATATCAAACATATTGAAATACTGTAATGAACACCGTATCATCATCGTCCCTCGTGGTGCCGGAAGCGGATTCACGGGAGGAGCGATTCCTTCTGAAGGCGGAATCGTATTGGCTTTTGAACGTCATATGAATAAAATACTCGAGATTGACATGCAAAACATGGTCGCTGTCGTCCAGCCCGGTGTGATCAATATGGATCTTCAAAAAGCCGTAGAGGAGGTTGGTCTTTTCTATCCACCGGATCCTGCAAGTCAAGACTATTCAACCATCGGTGGAAACGTAAATGAGAATGCAGGTGGAATGCGTGCGGCAAAATACGGGATTACCAAAGACTATGTCATGGCAATACGTGCCGTACTGCCTAACGGAGACATCATCAAAGCGGGAAAACGTACGATCAAAGATGTTGCCGGCTATAATATCTCAGGTATCCTTATCGCTTCGGAAGGGACATTGGCAGTAACAACGGAGATCACTTTAAAACTGCTCTCTAAACCAAAGATGACAAAAACAGCCATGGGTATCTTTCCAAGTGTTACCGATGCAATGGAAGCCGTATACAAGACAATGGCAGGCGGTGTGACACCGGTGGCTATGGAGTTCTTGGACAACTTGACGATTCGTGCTGTTGAACAGACCTATCACAAGGGGCTTCCTGTTGAAGCAGGTGCCATATTGGTAACCGATGTCGATGGGAACCTGGAAGATGACCTTAACTTCCAACTTGATTTAATTGAAAAGATCTTCAAAGAAAACGGTTGTTCTGAATTCAAACGTGCACAAGATGAAAAAGAAGCAGCCGATCTCTGGTTCGCACGCCGAAATGCGAGTCAATCGATCACGGTCTATGGATCGAAAAAACTTAATGAAGACGTTACCGTACCTCGTGCAGTATTACCTCAGCTTCTTGAAAAGTTTTATGCGATTGCAGAAAAATATGATATCAACATCCCGTGTTTCGGGCACACAGGAGATGGCAATGTCCATACCAATGTAATGGTCGACGGATCTGATCCTGAACAAGTCAAGATCGCATATCAGGCTATTGAAGAAGTCTTCCAGGCTACTGTAGACCTGGGTGGGACACTGAGTGGGGAACACGGTATCGGTATTGCAAAAGCGCCGTATATGTCCATGGCCTTTACCGACGAAGAGATGAACCTTTTCAATGCGATCAAAAAGGCATTCGATCCGAATAATATCTTAAACCCTCACAAAATGGGACTGAACTAACGACGATCTACTCTGACGAGAAGATTGGGTAACACCATTTTTTTTCTTTCGCTATAATAGCCATCATTTCAAAGGATGGCTATGTCAGACAATACACCGGAAACTCCAAAGAAAAAACCGAAGCGTACATCGAAACTCAAACACATCAAACTATCGTACAAGATTTTTCGCACCTATATCATTTCTCTATTTGATCGTGACATTACTTTTTATGCTTCTAGTCTAAGTTTTTACACTCTTTTTACACTTGTCCCCGTCATGCTTATTGTCCTCTCAATCTCAACCTCACTGACAAGCTTTGACGCTTTTTACGGCAATATCAAGTCTTTTATCATGAACAATATTGTCCCTGTCGATTCCGAAGTGTTTTCGACCTTTATTGATAGTTTTATGCAGAACTCTATTCAGTTGAGTATTATCGGGATTATCGCTATCATTGTCTCATCCATGCTCTTTTTTCAGAATTTTGAATATATCGTCAATAAGATCTTCAAAACAAAACCCCGAGGCTTTTGGGAATCATTGAGTATATACTGGACCCTTGTCACACTTACGCCTATCGCATTGGTCTTTTCTTTTTATCTTTCCAATGAGTTGAGGGATTATCTTGCACAAAATGACATCACACGGTTTTTCAGTACTTTGGAGCTGTTTCCCTATCTCATTATCTGGTCACTCTTCTTTCTTATCTACAAGATCTCGGCCAACACCGATATCTCAAACCGTGCCGCCGGGATCAGTTCTTTTGCGATCTCCTTGACCTGGTATTTTGTCAAAGTCGGGTTTATCTCTTATGTCCTGCACAAGAACCAGACCTATGCAACGATCTACGGTTCGTTCTCCACATTGATCTTTTTCTTCTTATGGGTCTATCTCTCATGGATCATCTTCATTTACGGTCTAAAACTGTGCTATACCATAGAGAAAGTAGATCAGGAGCATCATGCTGAACAAAAGCGTCAGGAAGAAGAAGATGCGCTTATGGACGGCCAAGAGACTAGTAAGGATATAACCAAAGAAGAAATACCTGGGAGTGTAATACTCGGCGACGAGAATATCAAAGCCTAATAGATATTCTAAAACGGGATCAAGTAGATCGGAAAATCCAATAATGTGACTGAGCAATGCCAGAGGATAAAAGAGGATAAACAACATCGTCAAAAACGGTGAAAACAGCTGATACACTGAAAAACTGCCAAAGAAATAGTGCACAATCGGTATCATCGCCACATACACCCATCCATGTACCAGTATAAAACTCTGCCATGCCCTCAGCCCTTTTGTGTAATATAAAAACAACAAGATGTAAAATACACCGGCAACAGAAAACCAAAATCCAAGGGAAAACATCAATTTTGGCCACAATGCGATCAATGCCGCCACCACCAGGAAAAGTGAACTGAAGGAAACCAGCTTCACTCCTCTATCATAGAGTAAATAGGCAAATAGACTCATGGAAAATGCCCTTAACAATGAAGGCGTAAAATCTAAAAACCATACATACCAAAACAGCAATCCCATTACGCAAAGTGCGATATCCCTGCGGGAATTACGATAGGGAAAGTATTTGCTTTGAACCGGTATATATAGCAACTTTAAAATGAAAAACAGGACAAGACTCAATACTCCCAGGTGAAAACCACTGATGGCGAGCAGATGATTGACACCCCATGCAGAAAGCTGTCCTCTTTGATCCAGAGGAACAGTGTCTGCAAAAAAGAGTGCTCCGTATATGGAGGCTATCTTCGATGAATGTAAGGTTTTGAGTTCCCCGATGAATTCAAAACGTTGTTGATGATAGGGCAGTTTTGCCATTAGATAACTTGGTGCATAGAAGCCCCGCAGATAACTAAGGAAATCCAAGTCATCAATAAACATCTTGACCTTCAGATATTGTCCGTGCAGGGGTTTTACATCTTCTTTTGAGCTGGTATAGAAATGGAAACCCTCTACACTCTTGAGTTCAAACACCCAATAATCTTTTTTCTTATACTGCTTATTCACCCACACTTCTGTCACATAATCATCATACTTGCATATGTGCTGATACTGCCGGTATTCACTGTAAAGGGATATGAGAAAAGTCAGAACAAGCAACCCTAAGACAAGGGCTTGCTGATAAAAGGAAGTAAAGAGTTCCGGTTTAGATAATCGGTTGAGAGATGCTTTCATTGCCAACATCCATCTGCGCTTCCGTAGCCTGGACATTCTCAAATGAGATCTCTACCCCGCCATAAGCAGGTGCATCCACAAATCGTGTTAACTTTTTTTGGAAAAGGAGCTTGACATGCCCCGTCGGACCATTACGCTGTTTACCGATAATGATCTCCGCTTCCTCTTCCTCTTTCTCAACATACGTAGGGGTAAATTCCTTGCCCTCTGCTTTTGCTGCTTTTTCCCGCTCTTTCTCCTCTTTATAGAGATATACATCATCACGATATACAAACATGATGATATCCGCATCCTGCTCGATAGCACCCGATTCACGGATATCCGAAAGCATCGGGCGTTTATCATTACGTGATTCCACCCCGCGGTTAAGCTGAGACAGTGCGATGATTGGCATGCTGAGTTCACGGGCAAGCATCTTAAGACCACGGGATATTTCAGAGACTTCCGCCTGTCTGTCCCTACCGGCAGTATTCATGATCTGCAAGTAATCGATCACTGCCATCTGTATCTCCGGATGCTGGGACTTGAGCTTGCGAAGCTTGGAACGCAGTTGGTTGATCGTCACCCCCGAACCGTCATCCACAAAGAGTTTGGCATTGTTCATCATATCCAAACTGGCATTGAGTCTTGACCATTCTTCATCATTCAGGTCCCCGACACGAAGCTTTTGCAGGAATATGGAAGTGTGTGCGGAAAGCAGACGAAGCATCAATTGCTCAGCCGGCATCTCCAAAGAGAAAAATGCCACGCCGTTACCATGTACCAGTTGATTCAACACAATATTCAGCGCAAAGGAGGTTTTTCCCATTGCAGGACGTGCAGCGATGATAACAAGGTCACCCTTGCCAAATCCCGTCGTCATCTTGTTAAGTTCTGCAAAACCTGTATCAACTCCGACTAGTACCGAGTTTCCTCGAGCCTTCATCTCTTTGATATATTCCATTGTCTCAAAGGTCACCGTCTGTGAATCTTTGAAATCGATGTTTTCATTCGCCTGCGTGATCTCATAAAGCTTCTTTTCGACCACATCGATCACTTCAGCACTCGGAAGGTCCTCTTCTACCGTAACACGCTTTATCTCGGTTGTCAGCGTTAACAGATGGCGCTTGATCGCCTTGTCCTTTATCTCATTGACATAGGCCAGGGTGTTCGAGATAGGATTGGAAGAGAGTATATCAAGCAGTACTGCTTCATCAAAGCGTTTTTTAGCATTGAGACGTTTTTTGATAAACTCTTCATCTATAGGATGTGACCCTCGGTGAAGCTCAACCATCGCCGTGTAAACTTCCTGATGCGCAGGAAGATAGAAGTCATCACTATTGAGTTTCGCTTCGACATCTTCAAACTGAGAAGGCTCGAAGATAATCGAGTTTAAGACAGAACGTTCGATATTGATATTATATAATGTCTCTTCCATCTAGGATCTCTCACTCTCTTCTGCTGCCTTTTCTACCTCATCAATGAAGCGTTTTACCAGATCTTTTTCATCCAATCTTGCCACGACATCACCCTTGACCATCACTAAGCCAGATCCCTTGCCATAAGCAATCGCAACATCTGCATGTTTAGCCTCACCGATTGCATTGACGACACAACCCATCACCGATACATCCAAAGGTGCTTTGATATGTTTTGTTTTCTCTTCGATTTCCGCTACAGCTGTTACCAGATCCGCTTCAATACGTCCACAGGTTGGACAAGAAATAATATTGAGTCCATCTTTAGCCGCACCCGAATCCTTTAAGATCGCCTTTGCGACCTTGACCTCTTCTTCGAGTTCACCGGTAATTGACACACGCATCGTGTCACCAATTCCATCCAGTAACAGTGTTCCAAGACCTATCGCGCTCTTGATAGTCGCATGAAAGATCGTCCCGGCTTCTGTTACACCAAGGTGAAAAGGATAATGGTTTTTTGGACGTAACATTCTGTAAGCATCTACGGTACGCTCAACATCCGATGCTTTTAAAGA
Source organism: Sulfurimonadaceae bacterium (assembly GCA_041562555.1). Taxonomy (GTDB): domain Bacteria; phylum Campylobacterota; class Campylobacteria; order Campylobacterales; family Sulfurimonadaceae. Next base: position 3,929 of record JBFEXS010000075.1, on the reverse strand, counting down.
GACCTTAATATCTTCAAATCCCAGGTCTTCCAAAAACTTGATATTGTATTCTGCCGAAGCGACCATCCCCTCTGCAGTCTGACCATACTTATCTTCAAACTCTTTTTCCAATGACCCTGCATTCACGCCTACCCGGATAGGAATATTACGTTCTTGACACGCCTTGACGATCTCTTTTATGCGCGACTTCTCACCGATATTACCCGGGTTAAAACGGATACAATCTACCGTTTCTGCTGCGATCAAAGCGAGTTTATAATTAAAATGTATATCTGCAACGAGAGGCAACGAGATCTGCTCTTTTATTTCTTTCAGAGCCAAGGCGTCTTCTTCATTAGGCACGGCTACACGTACAATATCACAACCGGCAAAGTGTAAACGATTGATCTGCTCAACCGTTGCTGCGACATTATGTGTCTCCGAGTAAGTCATCGACTGCACGGATATCGGGGCATCGCCTCCGACAGCAACATTACCTACATAAATTTTCTTCGTCTCATAGCGTTTTATCATGAAAAGGATTTTATCTTTTTATTAGTAAGAAAGAGCTTGAACAATCTAAATAGTTATCTAAGCGCCTCTGTGTAACGGTTTTAGACGAAGTCTATCGGGTCCATGTCCACTTCACACAACCTGTTCTTGCTTCCCTTGATCGCTTTTATCAAATCCGTGCTTTTATCCGCACGTAAGAGGATCTGAAAACGAAACTTGTTTGCAATTTTCTCGATAGGCGAAGGGCCATGTCCGACGACTTCGATCGTATTATGATGCACAATATGCTCTAACACCTCATGCATACTCTCACTTGCCTTGTCTTGTTTTACATGAGAAAAACTAAGCCTGGCAAGCTTTTTATAGGGTGGGTAGAGCTCTTTTCTAAACTCTTTTTCTTCTTCAAGAAACAGTTCATACTGTTTTATATACGGTTCAAAAAACTCTTGATAAAAGCTCTGCACCAGAACAACGGCATCTTTCTTTCGTCCGCTGCGTCCTGCAATCTGGATCAATAAAGAGAGTGCTTTCTCACGTGCCCGGTAATCACTCATCTGTAAGATATTATCGATCCCCTGAATGATAGCAAGTGTGACATCATGATAATCATGCCCTTTGGAAAGCATTTGCGTACCGATCAACAAGTCTATCTCGCCACTGTTAAAACTGCTGAGTAGCTCTTTTAACTTCTTTTGTGTTGTTATCTTGTCGCGATCAAATTGTGCCACTCTTAGATTAGGATACTTCTGCTGAAAATGCTCTACTGCTTCAGCTGTCCCCAATCGACTTGATAGAAGTGTTCCGCTTGTACACTCCGGACAGACTTCAGGAATAGGCTCTGCAAAATTGCAGTAATGACACTTTACGCGGCGCGCAAATTTATGAAGACTCATCCCCACATCGCAATAGGGACACTTATAGGTATAACCGCAATGATCACAGATAAGATACTTGAAGTTGGCACGTGTCGGTAGAAAAAGCATAGTCTGCTCACTCTTTTGTGCTGTTTTGAGTACAGCATCCTCGATGAGCGGTGTCACCTCTTCGATGTGTGGCTCATACACAAAACGACGGTTATGATTAAAATATCCACCCTTCAGACGTACATGGGGAAACTTGACATAGGAAGAGAGTGAAGGTGTGGCTGATCCCAATAGTACGGGGATATCAAGTAACTTTCCAAAATAGATCGCCATATCCCTCGCATGATAACGGGGTCTTGATGAGGCCTTATAAGAGTCATCATGCTCTTCATCAACCACGATCAAGCCCACATCATCGATTGGCAAAAACAGTGCCGAGCGTGCTCCTGCAATGACACGGGCGGTACCCTCATAAATCTTTTCCAAAGCCTTTTCTTTTTGTTTTTTGGTGAGTTTTGAGTGCCACATTACCACTGACGCACCGAAATGTTTTTCCAGACGTATCTGCATCTGAGGTGTCAACGAGATTTCAGGCATAAGCATCAATACCTGCTTGTCGGTTGCCAAGACCTCTTCAAACCATTTCATATAGATCTCAGTCTTACCAGATCCCGTATCCCCAAACAATAAGGAGACCTTGTGGTTCTGCAGTGTCTTCAAGGCCGATGATTGCTTATCAGAGAGTTCAACACTCTTTTGCACACTATAAGGACTCTGATTGTTCTTGTCGTCAGCTTTAAATGGATGAAACAAGTTAAATGCTTCTCCCAGAGAACAAAAATAGTATTCACTGATGAACTTCGCAAGTTCAAACTGTTTAATCGAAAAACTATCTTCTGTCTTTTGCAGGATCTCGACGGTATCAAAATCCGGCTGCGGGACTTCAGCTATGACAACAGCTTTTTTTTCTTTGTTCTGAAAAGGTAATAGGACTATATCCAAAGGTTGTAGAAACGCTGAAGAGGCGAAGGTCAAAGGCTCAAGCGGTGAGCCTAAGATGGAGAAGGTATAATATTTCAATTAGTCAGTTAATAATGCACAAGCCGTTCCAGCCCCACCTGCACAGTCAAAAGTCCCATCTGCCGGATTATAGGTAAAAGTTGCAACACCTTGTCCGGTAGTAAAGGTATACGTAGTAGGACCCGTCTTATTCCAACCGCCGTTACCCGGGCGAGTGGTAATTGGATACTGTAATAATCTCAAAGCTCCATTTGTATTCGGCATGACACCAGCAGGCAATCCACCAAATATCTGATTACCCCCGCCATTAGGAGCCTGGTCCAACAATTGAATAAAACGTGCATCACCTCTGAACAATCTGGTTTGACGTTCAGATATAATTGCTGAACGTACTGCTGACACATCAGACCTTGCCTTCGCAATGTTGGCATCATCACGCGTTGCCGCAAACTTTGGTACAGCTACTGCAGCTAATATACCCAAAACAACAATAACAAAGACCAACTCAATCATCGTAAATCCATTTTTAATAAACAACTCGTTCTCCTCTAATCGCGATAGGAAATATCGCATTGTCAAATACACTTTGTAAAGCATCACATCTAGTGTCACCTACCGGACCAAATGAAACAGTCAAGTTTTCATCCCCACCGGCATTCACTAAAGATATTCTGATACAGTTCGCTCTTGAATAATATCCGCCGCTCTGCCCGGAATATCCAAAGTTGCCTCATTTCTAGAAACCAATGACTCAATAGCACCAGACATTACAGATAGATCATCTGTCGTTTGTCCTTTCGAAACGGCATAACTTGCTATTTCACTTACCGCGACAGATATATTTTGAGAAACCCTGGCAATGATCGCATCATCTCTTGTAGCACTTAATTTTGGAATTGCTACTGCCGCTAAAATGCCGAGTATAACAATTACAAAAATAAGTTCTATCATTGTAAACGCATTTTTCATCAAAAAACCTTACATTTATACAAACTTACGACAAAGAAACATAGGTATGTAAGGTAAGAGAATCCTCTCTCGCCTTAACTCGATTTAAACATCAATTACCAAACGACTGATGATCCACCAAAGGTTTGAACACCTGTACCACCATTAGCAGTCAGAATATCATTTAATGCTTGTTGCATACCTAAACAGATTGGGCTAACACCAGTACCAGCAGATACTGTCAAGTTTCCATCAGTTAGTGGGTTATTCGCAGCAGGAGCAAGTGTGAATACGATACAGTCATTGTCACCGGCTCGTATAGCCTGTCCATCACTTGTATAAGTCAATGGTCCACCACCAACTGCCACATCACCCTCAGCAAACTGAACATTTGTCACCTGAGACACTGTATCCGCTGCACCTGTTGATGTCCATGAACCACGTGACGTATAACGTGCACCAAAATCAGAAACAGCCGTAGCAATATCAGACGCTCCCGAAGCGATACGTGCATCATCACGAGTCGCTGCAAGCTTAGGAATAGCGACCGCTGCTAAAATACCTAGAATAACGATAACGAAGATCAATTCGATCATAGTAAAACCT
>JBFEXS010000074.1:0-10833 GCA_041562555.1 Sulfurimonadaceae bacterium | reverse complement strand
GATACAATTAACCCTACAATAAATGCAGTGAGCTATCATTGCGCACTTTACATTTTAACAGGAAAAAAAATGAGCGAGACAACGAAAAAACCGGTATTTCAACCCAATGCAGACTTTGCTAAAAATGCCCGTATCAAAAATATGGATGAGTATAAAGCCCTGTGCCAAAAAGCTGAAAATGACTATGAGGGATTTTGGGGAGACTATGCTAAAGAAAAAATCGACTGGATTGAGCCTTTTTCTACTGTCTTGGATGAATCCAATATGCCCTTTGTCAAATGGTTTGACGGGGGGAAACTGAATGTTACTGCCCAATGTATCGACCGTCATCTTGATACCCGTAAAAACAAGACGGCTATACTCTTTGAAGGCGACCGCGGAGATGTAGAAAGTATCAGCTATCTGGAACTTTATCACCATGTGAACAGATTTGCCAATCTTCTCAAAGAAGACTTTGGCGTAAAAAAAGGTGATCGTGTCGTGATCTATATGCCGATGATACCTGAAGCAGCCTATGCCATGCTTGCCTGTGCACGTATCGGAGCCATCCATTCTATCGTTTTTGGCGGATTCTCGGCAGAAGCACTTCGTGATCGAATCGAAGATGCCGATGCAAAAGTCGTCATCACTGCTGATGGTGCTTTTAGAAAATCCAAACCCTACATGCTCAAACCTGTTGTCGATGCTGCCCTCGAAGGCGAAACTCCTGTCGAGAAAGTACTCGTAGTCGAGCGTAATAATGAAGAGGTTACATGGATTGCAGGACGTGACTACTCCTATACCGAACTCATCCAGGGTAAAGCCAGTGAATGTGAAGCAGAGGTGATGGATGCAGAAGATCCTCTCTTCCTTCTGTACACATCAGGTTCAACCGGTAAACCAAAAGGTGTCCAGCATAATTCAGCCGGATATATCCTCTGGGCACAGCTGACAATGGAATGGGTCTTTGACGTCAAAGAAACAGACACCTATTGGTGTACTGCCGATGTGGGTTGGATTACCGGCCATACCTATATCGTATACGGCCCGCTGGCAATGGGTGCAACTACAGTGATGTTTGAAGGGGTCATTACCTACCCTGATGCAGGCCGCCCATGGAAGATGGTACAAGAGCATAAGATCAACCAGTTCTATACTGCGCCGACAGCGATCCGTGTCCTGCACAAGATGGGCGAGCAGGAACCTGCAAAATATGACATCTCTTCACTCAGAGTTCTCGGAACCGTTGGAGAGCCTATCGATCCACCGGCGTGGAAGTGGTATTACGAAGAGGTGGGTGCTTCCAAATGTGCCATAGTAGACACCTACTGGCAAACAGAAACAGGAGGACATATCATCTCTCCTTTACCGGGTGCCACACCGATCAAACCGGCCTGTGCGACCCTGCCGCTTCCGGGTATCATCGGAGAGATCCTTGATCCTGAAACAGGTAAAAAAGTCGGCAAAGGTGAAAGCGGATATATGTGTATTACACGTCCTTGGCCATCGATGATCCGAAATGTGTGGGGAGATCCTGAACGCTTTAAAAAATCCTACTTCGGGGATGTCCAAAAAGATGGCCGAGCCGTCTACTTTACCGGTGATGGAGCAAATTACGATGAGGATGGATATATCACGATCACCGGTCGTACCGATGATGTCATCAATGTATCCGGACACCGTATGGGAACAGCCGAGATCGAAGCGGCTATCAAGAAAGATGATGACGTGGCAGAGGTTGCTGTCGTCGGTAAACCGCATGAACTCAAAGGTGAAGGTATCTTCGCCTATATCGTCCTGAAAAACGAATTGGACCCAGAGCGATATGAGGATGATGTCGCAAAAATAAAAGCGATCAATGAAGTCATCAAAAAAGAGATCGGAAATATTGCCGTGTGTGATGACATTGTCTTTGCTCCGGGTCTTCCTAAGACACGTTCAGGAAAAATAATGCGTCGTATTCTTCGTTCTATCGCAAAAGGTGAGGCAATCACCCAGGACATCTCTACATTGGAAGATCCAAGCGTAGTAGCACAAATCGAAACGATCGTCAAAGGATAGGTCTTCAGACCTCTTCTTCTATTTACTTCTACTGACCAATATTCCCCCCAATACAATCAAACCGATTCCGCTAAAAGTCCAAAAGTCCGGAAAGGCATCCCCTAACATCCAGCCAAAACCTATTGCAAAAGGAATATTCGTATAGGATATCACCCCGATGATGCTTGCCTTGGAAAGACTGTAGGCCTTTGTCAACAACCATTGGGATATCGTAGAGATAAGCGACATAAATCCTATTAAGAACCATAAATGCCACTCATCATGCCAGGATATGCCCGAGAACAAGAAAGAGATGTATTCCGGAGGGTCTTGTACCCAATACGAAAGGATAAACAGGACAAGAGGGAAGAGTGTTCCCATCCCCATGAAAGAGAGCATGATCACACGGGTATCATAGATATCTTTGATCTTTTTAATCGTAGCATAAGCCGCAGCAGCTGAAAACCCTCCCAAGATACCTAAAAAGTGTGCTTGGGAAATACTCAAACCAAAAGGTTTCGTGATGAGCACGATGCCGATAAAACCTATCAACAAAGCTACAACAGCCCGTTTGCTAAGATGTTCTTTCATCAGGTAAAACGCCAGAATCGAGACAAAGAAAGGAGATGTCTTGTTTAACGTGATCGCTTCACCCAAAGGGATGACCGTAATCGTATAAAAGAAGAGTACCATTGCCGATGCACCAAAGATACCACGTAAAATCAACAGATGCAGTTTTCCGCCGCTGAGTGTCGGTTTAGTATGTTTAAGGGTATACAGTACCATCGCCACCCCTAGGAGGTTACGATAAAAAACGATCTCCAGTGCAGAAAAATCTTCTGCCAGGATCTTCGCTACTGCTCCGTTCAACGCTGAGATCAGCGCACTCAGCAGCATAAAAAGTATTCCGCGGTCCATGTTTGTAATCATGAACGAAATTGTAGCAGGGCTTTCTTAACTAGATAGCCTTTAATGCCGCCTCAAAATCAGGTTCTTGCTTGATCTCAGGAACCAGTTGTCTGTAACTCACTTTCCCATCTTTGATGATGAAGATCACACGTGCTTCGATGCCTTTGAGTATACCTTCGTCTATAAGCGTTCCATAGGTCTTACCGAATGTTTTGTCCTGAAAGTCCGAAGCGACAGTGATATTATCTATTCCATGGGCTGCACAATAACGTTTTCCTGCAAAAGGCAGGTCCATAGATACGACTGTGATATGTACATTGTTCATTGATGCCGCCTTCTCATTGAAGGTGCGTGCCTCAAGATCACAAATCGGTGTATCAATACTCGGAACTACTACCAGTACCTGCGTCTCTTTGGTATCACCACCGACACTCACCTCTTTGAGTTCTGAACTCACCAGAGTGACCACTGGGGCACTATCACCTACGTCCAACATCTTTCCAAAGAGCTGGATCTTTGTACCGCCTAGGGTCACCGTTTCATTCGCTGCGGCATATACGCTTGCACTGCCTAAAAACAGAGCAATGATCATCGAAAATACCTTCATCATTTTTCCTTTTTGATTGTTTGCAAAGCAGTTTATCGTACTTGCTTTTAGATCACCTGAAAGAGCAGGCCTTTAAGATATAAAGAGTTTGGCATGTTCAGAAGGTACGGATGATCCTTGTCCTGGTAGAGATGTTCCAAGACTTTCAGCTGTTTTCCCGTGTCACGAGATGCCGCCAGACTCAGATCGATCAATTCATCCATACCCACATGATACGAGCAGGAGAACAGAGCGATGATACCACCCGGTTTACACACCTTGATCCCGTTTAGCATAAGATGCTTAAAACCGCTGATCGCTCCTTCTGCCTGTTCTTTTGTCTTGGCGAAAGAGGGAGGATCAAGTACGACAATATCAAAAGACTCTTTTTTATCTGCCAGCTCCTTGATATAGTCCATGGCATTTGCCGCGACACAAGTGGAACGACCCTCTTCAGCGAAACCATTGAGATCGATATTTTTTTCCACCTGTTCAATAGCTGTTTTGGATATATCCACAAAAGTGACATGTTTGGCTCCCGCATTGAGTGCATGCATCCCGAATCCGCCTACATTACAGAAAAGATCAAGCATCGTAGCCTCTTCATCCACATACTCGGTCAACACCCCATGGTTGAAACGTTGATCCAGGTAAAACCCCGTCTTTTGCGAGTGCTGAAGCTCCAATCCAAACTGACAGCCGAACTCCACCACTTCTATAAAGTCGGGAACCTCTCCCTGGATGGTTCCCTCAAAGGTTTCCAATCCCTCTTTTTGTCTCGCAGAAGCATCTGACTTTTCATAGATTCCCATCGGTTTGATGATCTCATTTAAAGTAGATAGGATCTGAGGCCTCAACCGTTCCATACCTGCTGTATTGATCGCTATACTCAAGACACCGTCATAAAAATCAACGATAAGCCCGGGCAGACCATCCGCTTCAGAGTGTACAAGACGACAGGAGTTGGAATGTTCCAGGATAGGATTACGTGCAGTTATAGATATATACAGCTTCTCTTTGATCCAGGCTTCATCGATCACCTCATTTGAAAAAGAGAGCATACGAAGCGTGATCATAGAAGCAGCATTGACATAGCCGATACCAAAGCTCTCCTGTTTAAGATTGACGACTTCCACAAGCTCACCTGCTTCGCATCCTTCAGGCATCATCGCGATCTCGTTTTTATAGACCCATGGGTTAAACAGACGCAGTTTTTTTGCAGCAGCATTTTTCACAACTAGTTTTTTCATAATTTTCCAATATTTTATAAGTATGATATTGTAACCAATGTATACTTTCATCATTAAGATAAAAGGATGTTCTATGCAATTATGCGTCGCACTGGATCTGGCAACGAAAGAAGAAAACCTTGCCCTGGTTGAAAAAATCAAAGCCTATGATGTATGGCTTAAGGTAGGGTTTCGCTCCTATATCCGTGACGGGAAAGAGTTTCTTGAGGCCATTAAAAAGATCAATCCGAATTTCAAGATCTTTCTTGATCTCAAGCTTTACGATATCCCGAATACAATGGCCGATGCAGCCGAATCTATCATGGGATTGGGCGTAGACATGTTTAACGTTCATGCCAGTGCGGGAAAAGTCGCGATGCAGACGGTGATGCAGCGTCTGGAACAATATGAGAAGCGTCCAATCGTCCTGGCTGTAACAGCATTGACCTCCTTTGATGAAGAGAACTTCAAAGCAGTCTACAATCAAGATATCGCATCCAAAGCCGACCAGTTTGCAAAGGACACCTACGAAGCCGGTATGGACGGGGTCGTATGTTCCGCCTTTGAGAGTGCTTCCATCAAAAAGATCACCTCAGAGAAGTTTGCTACTCTGACACCGGGTATCCGCCCGTTTGGTGAAGATGCAGGTGATCAGAAACGTGTTGCCGACATCAAAAAAGCACAAGAGCAAAAAGTCGATTTTATTGTCGTCGGACGCCCCATCTACAAAGCTGAAGATCCCGCAAGCGTCGTCGAAAAGATCCTGGCCGAGATTTAAAAGCTCCTTTAATCTCCATATCAAGACCTCTCTGCGCTTTATACAACTTCGTCTAGGGGGTTCTCCCCTTTTCTAAAAAACTTTGGAATATATTTTGCTGATACTCTGCAAATACAAAGGAGTATGGATGAAAGTTATGGAAACAATCGACGTTGTTGTCAAACTCAAAGAGAAAATTGCACTTGCAAAAGAGAACAATACAGCACTAGCCAACCAACTGCAAAAACTACTCGATGCGATTTTGGCCAATCCTCAAAACAAACACTCTATTTGAGTGGGACGTTTCTTCGTAAAACAGACACTCTGACTTACCGATAGACACAGATTTTAAAGCCTGCAGCTGCTTTTACTGGCAGATGCAGACAAAATTCTGACCAGACCCTTTCAATTTAAGTGAAAGTTTATCTCTGTTGGTTATAATCTCAGTCCTAAAACATTATTATGATGTTTTACACTAGATGGATAGATGGGTGAGTTGGCTGAAACCACATCCCTGCTAAGGATGCGTACTGGTAACGGTACCGAGGGTTCGAATCCCTCTCTGTCCACCACTTAAAACCCCACAACTTTTCAGACAACATCTATATTAGACTTCATTCCTGGTCCCATAAACCATTTACAAAAAACTTTTGAATATCTTAATTGGAAAAAATGCTTTTTTTTTGCCATTTTTTTTAAAAAGTATCAAGGTAGTATTCTCAATAAAAAAAGAAAGAATACCACTATGCAAACAGACAGGTCCATAGTTTCCAGTATAACAAGCCTTATCAAAGAAGACAAACGACAGATTCTTTACCTCATCTACTATTCAACGATCGAAGCGATCTTGCTTCTGTCGATCCCCTTGGCCTCTTCCTTTATGATCAACAGTATCTTGGCCCATGCCAGTATCTCTATTGCCGTACTTGGCGGTGTGATTATCACGACCTTTCTTTTGGCAGCTGTCTTGCAAGTAGGCAAACAGTATATCGTCGAAAAATTCCAACAAAAAGTCTTTGTAAATATGGGGATCAAAATAGCGACAAGGGCTATTCAGGCCAAAGACAGGGACAGCCATTATAAAGAGAAAGTAGACAAACAGATGAACTATTTTTTTGACATAGAAGCCATCCAAAAGATATTTCCTGTCATGCTGCTTGATGGAACAGGCTTGATTGTAAAACTCATACTTAGTCTCCTTTTATTACTTGCATTTGATGTTGTCTTATTTCAGGCCGGACTCTTTTTCCTGGTTCTTTTTATTGTCTTATTGTTTATACTCGGCCGTAACGGTATAGAGTACAGTATTCAACGTTCCAATGCCAAACATGAGGCGATCTATTATTTACAAAACATACCCGATATGCAAGAAGATGAAGGAAGTATTGTAAAACAATTTGATGCCTATCTTCAAACCTTTGTCTTGGCCCGCACCAGGATCTTCAGGGTGATCCTCAGCCAATTGACACTCACCTATCTTATGGAAGGTCTCATCTTCAGTTCCTTTATGATCATCGGTGGATATCTGGTCATTCACAGTACCCTTCCTTTGGGTGAATTTGTCGCTGCTGAAATCATTGTCGTCACTATCACCTATGCCCTCAAAGGCTTTATGAAACAGATCGACTATATCTATGACATGGCAGAAGGCTTTTATAAAGTTGAGAAACTATCGAGTACTTTAGAAGGAGACCAGCATGTCTAATCCTGTCTATACTGCGAAAAATATGGTAAAACTGCATCCTATCATCCAAAAGGTTTGGCTTATTACCTCCATATTTTTTCTCCTGACTGTCAGTTTTCTGTTTTTACCCTGGGAACAGACCATCAAAGGCGAAGGCAAACTTATTGCCACAGATCCGATGCAAAGGGACTACACCTTGCTCGCAACCATTGATGGGGTGATAGACAAGGTATATGTACACGAGAACCAGTTTGTAAAAAAAGGCACCCTTCTCTTTAGCATTGTCGACCTGGATCGCGAATATGATAAAAAGCTAAGCTCTATCTATGAAAGTTCACAGTCACAATACGAAGACTTTGAACAGCAGATCAAGAACATTCAGCAAAAAGAGAAGAACCTCGAACACAACTTGGAAGTGGGACTGGATATCTATGAAAAAAAGATTATTAGGGTCAAAAACAGTATCAAAAGCTTGCGATTCCAAAAGCTTGCTTTGGACAACAAACATGAGATAGAAGAACTCAATCTGAAACGGATGAAGCAACTCTATGAAGATGGCATCGAATCTAAACGTACCTACGATGTTGCGCAGAACAGATACATCAAAGCAAAAACCGAACTGGATAAAATCGATATAGACATCAGCATCGAGGAGAACAACCTGCGCATCCTTGACCAGGAGAAGAAGACCTTCTTAAATGAGATGCAAAACAACATTAAGCTCCTTGGGAACAACAGACTGGACTCAAATGCAAAACTAAAGTCTATCATCCAGGATATTCAACGTAACAGTTTAAATGTCAAACGCTATGAAAGTGGTAATGTATACGCACAAAAAGATGGCTATGTCATCAGGGTCCTGCAAAATGACAAGAACAAGTTCATTAAAAAAGGTGACCCTATTCTGCATTTTTCACCCAAGATAACCCATAAAAGCATTCTGCTGAAGATATCGGACTTTAATATGCCTCTTTTAAAAGAGGGCCTGCCAACACGTATCATGTTTTACGGATGGCCTGCTTTACAAATCTCTGGTTGGCCACAGATCAAATACGGGACCTTCGCCGGTATCGTCGATAAAGTCGAACCGATATCCTATGAAAAAGGTTTCTATTATGCACGGATCGTTGAAGATCCAAATGAGCCTTGGCCAAAAGGTGAAGTATTAAAAGCAGGTACGCAAGCCACTGTCTGGATCCGCCTTGAAACAGTTCCGATCTGGTATCAGATCTGGCGACTTATGAACGCCTTCCCGCCTAAGATGGTCACTCCGACGGTTGAGAAATAAAGCATGAGAAAAACACTCCTCATCCTATTGCTCTTCACCCTCAGTGAAGCGAAAGAACTGTTTACTGAAAAATTGATCTTGGAGTACTTTACCGAGTCCAATCCCTTTTATTATGAGACCATCGCCAAACAGCAACGTCTGCAAAATCGTGATATGTATTATCGTGGGGATCTTGATTATGAAACCTTCATGAAATATGATTATAAAGCCTATCCGAGCAGTGAGGGCGAATTCATCGACGTGGGGATGAAAAAACCATTTGAAAATGGAATTGAAGCCTCGCTTTCCTATAGAAAAGCAGAGGGCGAACAGGAATACAATAATATCAAGACAGGAGATGAAGGTGAAGTCCTTTTAGGAGTAAAGCTCCCCCTTGTCTCACTCCTCAGGGACACGAATCAGCGAAAACTCAATATACATACTGCCGGTCTGGAAAACAATATCCTGGATTATCATTCAAAAGACAATCTTCGTACACTCTATTTCAATGTGTTGTTAGAGTATGCAAAGGTCCTGTATACAAAAAGTATTATCGAACTGCAAGAGGAACTTTTATACAAGGCGCAGCAGAGAAAGGAGATCATACAGAACAAAATTTCCGTGGGCTCTCTGGCAACGATATCACTTGTCGAGGCAAAGCAGCAGATTATTAACCGCGAACAAGCACTCTTAAACTCTATAAACGATCATACTGCTGCCATGGAAAACTTTTTGCAGTATCTTGATATCAGTAAAGAACGCTTTGAAAACACCTACGAACTTTCACATATCCACTCTTTGGATTTTGAGCCTTTAGACCTGGACAGTCTGATGGATGACGCTATGGAAAACAGATATGATCTTAAACAGTTTGATATCAAACTGCAGCAGCTCTCACTCAAACAGAAACAGACCAGCTTATTAAACTATCCCAAGGTTGACTTATCCATGTATGGCGTTCACGATTTTGAGTATGATGATGGGTATAAAGTCTCTTTGGATATCAACTTTCCCCTTCAAAGACGCAAATATGATGCTGCCAATATAGAGAATAGAAAACATATCCTTGAGAATCAAATGGCAAAGGAAAAGGCACTTACACTTATCCGCACAAATTTAAAAAATATCGTCAACGCATTTAGAATATTTTCTAAGAACTTTCAAAGTTCTCAAGAAGAGATAACGCTTCTTGAGCAATTAGAAAAAGCTGAGAACACAAGATATGTTCTGGGGAGCAGTAATCTCTTTATATTAAATCAAAGGGAGATGTTGACACTCAAAGTCAAAAAAAAGGCCCTCTATTACAAATACAAACTTTACATTCTTGAAAAAGAGGCTCACTATGAGACGGGCAGTCTATCAGGCGTATATTAAAGTGCCTCATCAAGCGCTTTAAGCAGTCCTTGCTTATACTCCGACGGTGCCAGGTTCTCTATTTTCATTCGCTGTATATCAACGAGGTGTTTAAACTCATCTTCATTCGCCTTGCTAAGTTCCTTCTGCTGAGAAATATAATGGTAGCACAGCTCATTTAACCAGTCCGCTATCTTTATATATCCCTTCTCATAACTGCTGGGCTTCTTAGAGAAACGATAATGGGATGATTTGTAATAGATATCTTCACTCAGCTGTTTAAAATTCATACCGTAAGATACCGTAAAAATATCAACCGGAAGATATCTATGACAAAATGTACATTCGAACAGATCCTTTGCTATAATAATCTCAAATTTCAAGGAATACGTTTATGTCCAGTTCACTCTTTATACTCTCCATTCTCTTCTTGGGATTTGCCACCTACTATTATCTCAATCAAAAATGGAAAAAACGCGAATCTGCCATTAATGACTTTGCCTTTGAGATACAAAAAGAGTTACGTCAAAGCAATACCGTCATCTCCCAAGGGATCGATTATTTCAAGCAGGTGCAAATGCATTTTGAGGCGCAGGGATATTCCCTTAGTAAACATCCGGACTTCAGTACCGACTTCATCGCCAAAAAAGACAAAGAGATCCGTTTTATCCGTGTTCAAGGTCCACAGGAGAGAGCAGATATCACGGCTAAGGTCTATCAGACCTTTGTCGGCCAGACAGTCCTCTATGCACTGAACAATCCACTTTATGCATCCTATGAACTAAAATGGTCCTACGTCTGTTCCAAGATGATGTGTGACCGATCGGCAAAGATCTATATCAGTAAATACGAAGACCGATTGACATTTGAATTGATAGAGGTTGGGGAGTAAGAAGATGAAAGTTTCATCTTCTTGAAGAGAAGTACGTCTATTTATCGCGGCAAGCACTCAAAGAGATATCGGCACCTTCATCCTTACCGCCTTCTTTCCCATCTGCACCGAGCGAGATAAGTTCAAATTCACCATCT
>JBFEXS010000073.1:0-11065 GCA_041562555.1 Sulfurimonadaceae bacterium | reverse complement strand
TTTTTTAACTTGATTAAAAACAGTATTGATGCTATTGTAGAGAATAAGGTTCAAAAAGGGCATATACATATTACCCTGGAGGCTTCCAGAAGTAATTGGACAATCGTGTTCAGTGATAATGGCGGGGGATTTGAAGAGGATGTCATTTCGCATATCTTTGAACCGTATTTTACAACGAAGTTCAAAGACAAAGGTACGGGTATAGGCCTGTACATGAGCAAGATGATCATAGAGGAGTCTCTGCAGGGAGATATAGAAGCTAAAAATACAGATGTTGGGGCAGAAATCACGATTTCATTGCCAAGGAGGAGATAAAATGTCATTAAAGAACTTATCTGTCTTGTACGTAGAGGATGAGCGAGAGATAACAGAGCTTATGAAAGAGCTCATTGAGGATGAGGTGGGGGATTTGTATATTGCCCATGACGGGGAAGAAGGGTTAAGGATGTATGAACAGTATAAGCCTGACATCGTTTTGAGTGATATATACATGCCAAAACTTGACGGGCTTCAGATGAGTGAGCATATTAAAGAGCATTTCCCGAAGCAACCGGTGGTATTACTGACGGCATTCAATAATATAGACGACTTGAAAAAAGCTATCAAGATAGGGGTCGACAGTTATATCAACAAACCGATCCAATCTCAGGATGAACTCACAATCCCTTTGAACAACATAGCAAAAAGACTTGAAGAGAACAGAGAGTTAGGGATTCTCACGAAAAACCTTGAACACCAGAATAAATATGCTGCTATTGGAGAGGTCATCGGCTTGATCACGCATCAATGGAGACAGCCCCTGAGCGCTATCAGTGCTGAGATCAGCCATTTGCAGGTTCAACATGAACTGGGGCAACTGGATGAAAAAGACATGCTGGACTTTATGGATAATGCTGCCGAGAGAGTGCAGTACCTCAGTCAGACGATCAATGACTTCAGAGACTATTTGAAACCCAGAGATACGATACAAAGGTTTAAGCTGCAGACAGTTTTTGAAAGGATCAATTCATTGATCGGAGATAAACTGCACGATGACAAAGTAGCACTGCTCATCCCCGAGACGGGATTAATTCTTCGGGGATATCAAAATAAGCTTTTGCATGTGTTGATGAACCTTATTACCAATGCTTGTGATGCTTTTCACAAACAGGCTGTCGAAGACAGATACATATTCATAGAGGTTAAAGAGGAAGATGGACAGTGTACGATTATTGTCAAGGATACGGCAGGAGGTATTAAAGAGGAAAATATCAGCGATATCTTTAATGCATATTTTACTACAAAGTCTGATGATAAAGGAACGGGACTGGGACTGTATATGGCACGCAAATTTGTGATAGTACATTTACGGGGGGAACTGGATGTTGAAAACTGCACGTTTGAGTATCACAACAAACAGTATAAAGGTGCACGGTTTACAATAACATTCCCAATGGAATTGAGTATGGAGGAAGAAAAGTCTAGAGTTTAGACTTTATTCTTCTGTTTGATATTTTTGCATCTCTCCATAGGTGGTGTCAAGAAGGTAGTCCTGCTCGACCCAGGCGCGGATTCCTCCCTCCAGATGAGCTACATTGGTATATCCCATGTCCATCATACTCTTTGCTGCAAGGATACTGCGTTTGCCACTGCAGCAGTAGAGAATGACCCTTGCATTTTTATCGGGGATCTTCAGTTCCACTCTAAACTCCAGATAACCCCTCGGGATTTTGAAGCTGTCTATCCAGTAGATCTCTCCCCGTTCCACCTGATCGGACCCCCTGAGATCTATCAGGTAAAAGTCTTCTTCTTTATCAAGCATGCGTTTAAGTTCTTTGGGCGAGACATGTTCGACGACCTTGCTCGCTTCATCAAGCATCTTCTTGACTCCGTCGATGTGTAGAGGGGATGCCTGTAAGGAGATCGCAAGCATGAATAGTACAGATAACAATATCTTCATTATTGTCCTTTTGGTTAGATGATGTATGAAACATTATGATGTAGTGTCTATCATAATTATATTAAAAAAAATTATATATTAAAACTTTTAGTCTCTATGAAGTATCCAGCTGCAAGTAAGACTCGTTATAATTAGGTTTATAAAATAAGATGAAAGAAGCCATGATGAAAAAAATACTATTGTTATCAGTAACCGCTTTTGTACTGTTTACGGGATGTACCCAAGAGACGCAAAACAAGTTTGGTCGTTCAATCCAGAACTGGACGGGGACCAATGGGGTTTTAGATGTCTATGCCGGTGAGAAACTGGTCAAACGTTTTATCAAGGTCGATAAGCTGAGTACAGCTATCGCTACACAGACCAATGAAGCACGCCCTTATCGTTTCGGATATGGGGTGATGGATGAGAATTTCAATCTAAAAGTCGATGATGGAGAGAAAAAAGTCTATTTTGAGATATCGGACTATTCTACTTCATATGTCTTCTATGAAAACACAAAGGGGTAGGCTTGGACGTTATCGAACTGTTTAAATCAATGCTCGAGCGTAAGAGCGAGACACCTGATGATGCAGGTGCGCTGGCGTGGATCAGTGAATATCTTCCGGAATATACCTCTATCGTTATTGATAGAGAAGAGGTGAAAAACCTTTTTATTTATAAAAAGTTCGGTGAGGGTGAACATCTATGCTTCGCCGGGCATGTCGACGTAGTACCGGCGGGTGAGGGTTGGGATACCGACCCATACACCGCAATAGAAAAAGACGGATATATCTATGGCCGCGGTGCACAGGACATGAAATCGGGTCTGTCCGCTTTCATTCAGGCAGTACATGATACGAAGGAGTTCAAGGGAACGCTCTCTATGCTGTTGACTTCAGATGAAGAGGGACCGGCTAAAAACGGTACGGTCAAAGTTCTTGAAGTATTAAAAGAGAAGAATTTGATGCCTGATGCCTGTATCGTAGCAGAGCCGACTTGTGAGAAAGTTTTCGGTGATGCGATGAAAATAGGGCGTCGCGGTTCGATCAATGGAGTGATCGAAAAGATCGGAAAGCAGGGACACGCAGCTTATCCGGAAAAGGCGACAAACCCTATTCACAAGGTCGCGAAGGTACTGCACCATATGGCAGGCGTAGATCTGGATGAGGGAGACGAATATTTTTCCCCTTCACAGTTCGTGGTAACGGATATCCGCGCAGGTATGGAAGTGACCAATGTGACACCGGGCAAACTCAAGATGATGTTTAATGTCCGAAACTCGACAAAGACGACGAAAGAAGACATTGAGGACTTTGTGCATAAATACTTCAGTGAGATGAACTATACCTTAACTCTTGATCAGTCGGCGTATCCCTTTGTCACTGATGCTGACACCCATATCGTTCGCAGTCTGGATGCAGCGATTGAGAAGGTGACGGGGATCAAACCAAAACACTCTACTGCCGGTGGTACGTCCGATGCCCGTTTCATTGCACCCTGCGGTGTCGATGTCGTAGAGTTCGGAGTGAAGAATGACACGATCCATGCGCCGAATGAGCGTACCTCGAAAGAAGAGGTACAAAAACTCTATGAGGTCTTCAGAGAACTGATCGATACATTTTAGTCTTGTAGATACTTATTGTATTAGGGGCTCTGTCATTAAACTCAGGCTTGGGGAAGTTTGATGATGAATTGTGCCCCATTTTGCGTGTTGTTTGCGGAAATCGTTCCATTGAGATGTTCTTCGATGATCATTTTACACATGTACAGTCCTAGACCAGTTCCCGCATCCCCTTTGCTTGTTCGGTAAGGACTGAATATTTGTTCCATTATATCCGTTTCTATCCCTCCTGCATTGTCTTCGATTACAAGTGAGATAAAGCCGTTCTCATTCTCGAGTCGGATGTTTATAGTCGGGTCTTTGATATGGTTGCTTAAAAAGGCATCAATGGAGTTTTTGATTATGTTCAATAAGACTTGGACCAGGTCATTTTTAGTGATGTGAAGATGGATGTCATCATTCTCAATCGAACAATTGAAGGGTTGGTTTTCGGTAAATGATTTTGGTAGCTGGTTCATGCACTGATAGAAAAGATTGATATTGTTTTCGAGAATAAGCGGACCGATAAGTTGGATGGTATAACTTAAAACACTGGACAGTAAAACAGTTCCCTCAGAACTTTGTGGATTGAAAAAGTTTAAAAAGGCATCGGAGGTATCAGATAGATGCGTCGTAAGTTTTTGTATGTCTTGCATGTTGGACATAAGGGTATCTGGATCAAGTGTATCCAGCTCTTTTTTGATAATAACATTTCCCGCTATAGCTGAGATAGAACTAAGTGGCTGTTTCCATTGATGGGCGATCATACTGATCATTTCGCCCATAGCAGCGTTCTTGGATTGTGCTTTTAAGAGTCGTTCGCGTTCGACCAAAAGTTTGGAGTCGGTGATATCCTGTCGTAAGGAGATATAACCGGTGATTTTTCCTTCTTCATCAAATCGTGGAAAAATCGTGCTGACAACCCAGTAAAAACCACCATCTTTTTTATTGTTTTTAACTTCGCCTTGCCACATCTTGCCAGAAGATATCGTGTCCCACATCTCCTGAAAGACAGATTTGGGTGTATCCTTATGCCGTACGATATTATGAGGCTGGCCAATGAGTTCTTCTGCAGAAAATCCGGAGATATCGCAAAAGGCTTTTGAAACATCGGTAATAATGCCCCGTTCGTCAGTAATTGAAGTAATAACATAATTATCAACTATTTTAAGAAAGTTTTTGAGATCGTCTAGTTGAATCAACTTTGCTGTTATCATATAGAACCCTTAATATATTGATAATGAATTATTATAGTAAAGAGTTTCTTATACAAAAATGATACTTATTTGTAGTCGTGACATCTGTAGTATGTACAGGTATCGTGCGTTGATGAACTTCTGAGTGATGATAAGAAGTTCATTATTGGTCTTTCATTAGCGGGAGTTACGAAGGAAAACCTATAAAAGAGTTGGGAGAATAAGAGCTTTGAGGGGCTATTGACATTCTCTCTCTTTGACCTCTTCTATCTTATAGGTGATCTTTTTGTCTTTGATAGTAGCGATTTGAACACATTTGGCATTGGTCTCTTTCATAAACAGTGTCTTATCAAAACTATTGTTCAGATAGACAGAGACTTTGGCCTTGTTATTGATCTTGCCTGTAGTGGAGTATCGATGTACAAGGAGTGTGTACTCTTTATCTGCTCTGAGTTTATCCAGAGTGATTGTCTCTGGTCCATAACCTTTGCGTGCATCGCGGTCAAGTTTGACCTTGTTCGGGATAGAACGGGTCTTACGGTAGGAGATGTGAAAGTCATCACTTTTAAGATGCAAGTCCAGATCAGCAGGGTCTTTCCCCCACGAGAGGATAAACCGTGCAGAGTCAAGAGGGATCTCTTTGGTAAGTAGGAACAGGGTTTGCCAGTAGTTCCCCAGGCTGACATGCATGTTCTTTTTTACAGGAATGTACTCTTCTTTGCTGATACTCATGGGAACAAAGGCGTCAATCTCTTCAGGAGGTTGGGGCATGGTGATCGTCCCATTACCGTCACTGATGAACTCTTTTCCCAAAAAGTTAAGCTTGACATCTTTCAGCGGTTGACAGTTGATCGCATCTTTAAAGGAAAAGACAGCGACATCATCCAGGGATTTTTGTCCGTATTTGGCAAGCTCCAGTGCATCCCAACATCCATCGGCAGAGGCTATCGTACCACTGCTGATCAGCAGGATGAGCATATGTGTGAATCGTTTCATGGTATCTCTTTTTCGTATGATTGGTAGGCTATCTTATCTTATAATTGATAAGAAATTGTTAAGAGAGGCTGCATACCTGCTTTGTCTATTAGGCTATGGGTTCATCTCCATGTCTGTCACTTCTATTTGGAACCTTATAGTGTTTTTTTTTCATTGTTGATGAATTACCCGGAGATGATCCCGGCGAATAAAGTCCATCATCGCATTGGCATCATCGGAATAGCAGATCACACCCTGGATATCAATACTGTGGGAGTTCATATACTGAAGACGCAGGTAGTCTTCATTGTAATAGTACTCAAAAAGAAGGCCGCTATAAAAAAAATGAAGGGTATTGAGCATAGAGACGATCTTGTCAATCTCTTGGATATGATGTAGATTGATATCGGCAAAGATCATATCCCGTTGTTCATGGCGGAGATCTTCAAAAAGCTTTTCAAAGGCTTTGATATCAAAGTTATCTTCGATGATAATCGTGGCAGAGTTTAGTACATCGCTGATACGAAACCGTAGATTCTGACGATCTTCGGGATGGCTCTGGGAGGGAAGGAGCGTGAGACCAGCTCTTGTATAGACTTTTAAGATTTCCTGTTGATAGATATGAGGTAGGTACAGACTGCGGGGTTTTGGATCAAAAAGCAAGTATGCGATCATCGCTCCACTTTTCTGGGCAGTTTTGATACTCTCCTCAATCTCCATGGAAGCAGGAACCGTCCCCAGAGCTATAGCGGATTCGATCATATTGTGGCGGAGATTGGCTTTTTGTGAGTAGGGGTGCATGGTAAGGGCTTCTCCATAGATCGCTTTTAGCCCTTCTTTTTTTGCCGTAAGGATAAGCTCATCAAACATGAGGTTCATAATCCCCATACGTTTAAACCTTGGATCTACGCAGGCGACACCGATCTCCGAGATGTTAGACTCTTTTGATTTTAAAAGGGCGAAATGTCCGATGAGTTCTTTTTTGTAATACGCGACAATGGAGGTAACACTGTTGTTCTCATTGGCTTCTCTTACCTTGTGCGGGATGTAAAAGGTGTCTTTGTAGTAAGAGAAGTTGTAATTCCGATAGATGAGTTTCGCGATCCCGTCACCATCGCCGATCTGGAAGGTGCGTATCTTGAGTTTTTTCAAGACCTCTTCCTTGTCAAACATCTTTGTCTCAACGGTGTTGTTTTTAAGGTCATAGCAGAGATTGAACTCTTGGGTGATACTCAAACATTTTCCCTCTTTTCCCAAGTCCTCATACGCAAACTTCTCCACCAGTTCGTATACCCGATATAGTCCGGTGTGTCTTTTGTAACGCTGGTCCAAGGGTTGAAAAAGATAAGGTGTGAAGTCAAAAGGAAGACCTGCATCGATGACATCAATACGAAGTTCACAACTCTGGATGATGAAATGGACACGAAGGTCTATCTCGTACTCTTGTTCAAAAGCGTGGGTGATGACATTATCCAAGAGTATCTCCAGAGCTTCCTTGATGGGTGCGAGATTTGTTTGGTGCAGTCTTGCGTGTATTTGATCAAAGGCAGAAAGGATGAACGGAGTGTAGGCGGTGTTACTGATCTTGATCTCTATACTGTCTTGCATGATAAAGCACCTCGAATAACTAAGTATAGCATATAGCGGCAGATTGATTCTCATTTTTTTACTCCGGGAAGCGCTTTATTATTGATTATATTTAACGCATATCCTTTGGCTGTTTCTAAACTCCTTGTGTTAGAATACGGAGGAAATAACTAGCGGGATACTTTATGGGCAGACTTTTTTTAATCCTATCATTCAGTTTTTTAACACTATGTGCTGATGAGGTTCAATGGGCAAGCTCCTTTAAAGAAGCATTGCTGCAGGCACAGGCCGAAGACAAAAACATGATGGTACTTATTACGACGAAGAGCTGTCGCTGGTGTCGGAAGCTTGAGTCGCAGACCTTGACAGATGCAAGGGTCACCAAACGTTTGAATCGTGATTATATAAGTGTTCATCTGACGCGGGATGAAGATGAGTACCCTCGCTATCTAAATACAAAGGGAGTCCCGACCACTTACTTCTTAAACCGTGCAGGACAACCGATCATCAAGCGGGTGATGGGATATTGGAATGTAGAGGATTATCTCTCTTATCTGGATGACGTTGATTATAAACTTGGGAAAAAGAGCTATTAAGCTCAAAAAATAATAAATTTAGAGTAGAATTATATAAATTTAATAAAGATACTTTAGGAAGATCTTTTTATGTATCAAAGGAATATAAAACAATGAGTCAAAAAATTGAATTTGTAGCAACAAGTGAAGCACCTGCAGCGATCGGTCCGTATTCGCAGGCGGTCAAAGTCAATGGTATGGTCTATACTTCCGGCCAGATCGCATTGCGTCCGGATGGGACGATGGTAGAGGATGATATCGTACTGCAAACCAAGCAGGTGTTTACAAACTTGCGTGCCGTACTGGATGAAGCGGGAACCTCTTTGGACAAGGTAGTGAAGGTGATGGCCTTTGTTGCGGATATCAACGATTTTGCTGTGGTGAACGAGATCTATGCGGAAGCCTTTGGGGATCATAAGCCGGCACGTTCTTTAGTGGCAGCGAAGACACTTCCCAAAAATGCACTTGTAGAGATCGAAGTGATCGCTCTTTGTCCGGATTGCTATTCCTTTTAATAGCTGATTTAACACAAAAACAATTAGACTGATACAAAGTATATTACATTGGGGGGAAGTATGATGAAGAAGAGTATTAAAAGAATCACGCTTTCTCGTCTTCTGAATGTCTTTCTTCTGTCTATAACTATCATCGTTGCTATGGTCGCTTTAAGTTACCGCAGTTTTTTTCAGGTGACGATCGAAGACAAATCTCATGCTATTGCAGAAGTGGTCAAAGCGGGTTTGACGGCACACATGAAAGTAGGTGTGATGGATAAGCGTGACTATTTTCTCGCAGAGATATCGCAGATTCATGAGATCGAGGCAATCCATATCATCCGTTCTGATGCAGTCACTAGACAATTTGGTCCTCCCAAAAGTTATGAAAAGACCTTGGATTCCGAGCTGTATACCGTCTTATCCAACAAAGAACCTCGATTTCTTTGGAAAGATATGCAAAACAGCGTCGAGATAACGATCCCCTATATAGCAGACTCACAGGGTGAATTGAATTGCCTTGCGTGCCACAATGTCCAGGATGGGGAACTCTTGGGCGCTATCGAAATGCACATGAATATCAGTGATTATCAAAAGATGGTGTTACATTACAGCTATATCCTGGCGGGGATTATGGCTCTTTTTGCTCTGATGATCATTTTCAACATGTTTCATGTGATCGAGAGGTATATCCGTCAACCCCTTTCAAACTTGATTAAAGAAGGTCAGGCGGCTTACACATCCCATAAGAGTATAGATGTCGAAAAGTATGAGAGTAAAGAGTTAAAGGCTGTTGTCGAAAACATCAATGATTTTAATTTTGATGTATTGGGAAAAGAAGCTGCTTTGGAAGAAAAGAATCTGCAGTTACGAATACTCAACGATGAGATTGAGCAGACACTACGTGAGACGATGATTGCAATGGGTGAGATCGAGGAGATCCGTTCAAATGACACCAAGCATCATACCCGTCGTGTCTCGATGCTCAGTGGTATGATCGCAAGGTCATATGGTCTGGATGAGGATGAAGTACACCTGATTGAACTTGGATCAGCCCTTCATGATATAGGTAAGATAGGCGTTCCGGACAGTATTCTGAACAAACCGGGAAAATTGACTGAAGAAGAGTATACGATCATGAAACAGCATGCAGATTTAGGCTATAAAGTTCTAAAGCATTCAGAACGTGCTGTTTTGAAGGTCGCTGCACAGATTGCTTATTCACACCATGAAAAATATGATGGGACAGGGTATCCTCAGGGACTTAAGGGTGATGAAATACCGGTATGTGCCCGAATTGTAGCAGTTGTGGATGTATTGGATGCCCTTTTATGCAAACGTGTTTACAAAGAGGCATGGCCGGCCGAAGAGGTGTGCGCCTTTTTGCAGGAGCAAAGGGATAGGCACTTTGAAGCCAAGCTTGTTGATATAGTTCTCGAAAACATGGACAGTTATGTTAAGGTGATTGAGGAGTTTTCTGAATGAAATCTCTTTTGGTATGGGCAGTTCTTGTTTTCCTCCCGATCTCTTCGGTGCAGGCGGATGAGTTTTACAGGGATGATGTTAAAGATGTCGTTATCGATAAGACAAGGGGTCTGATGTGGCAGGATGATGAATTCTCCAGTGATCAGGACCTTAGCTTTGATAAGGCAATCGCATATTGTGAAGACCTTGATTTTGCAGGGCATGATGATTGGTATCTGCCTACATTATCAGAACTCAAAACGATTGTGAATGTGGATAACTATCCCAAGACTGTCATCAGTGTCTTTAAATACACTGCCTCGGAGTATTACT
Source organism: Sulfurimonadaceae bacterium (assembly GCA_041562555.1). Classification (GTDB taxonomy): domain Bacteria; phylum Campylobacterota; class Campylobacteria; order Campylobacterales; family Sulfurimonadaceae. The sequence goes on along the minus strand of JBFEXS010000073.1, from coordinate 923 downwards.
GGTCATCTTCACAAAACGGTACGGAATATGGATGGATGATCCTTTTTCGAAACGGGAGTACAGACTACTACTATAAGCGTGATACGAATCACTTGAGATGTGTCAGAAAAGACAGAGGGTTAAAGTAATCTTAAAGCAAATACCAGTATAATTCGCCCACTTTATCGCAGGGCATCACGAGTGTCCTGTCAAAGACTAAAAGAGTTTTTGTAATTCTTGGTGTCGGAGAGGGTGAAACTCCTTCTCTTTACTGGCGCAGGCCTGATTATCACCAATCTTGATCTATTTCCTTCGGGTTGTACTTTCGAGTTTTCTGAAAAGAAGTCACCAAGTGACTTTATTCAAGGGCCATATTTGGCTTGTGATGATTAGGTCTACGCCTAACACTGAGTGTTTTTGGAGAACTCTAACAATAATAAGGAAAATAAATGTACGCAATTATCAAAAATGGTGGTAAACAGTACAAGGTTCAAGAGGGTGACATCCTTCTTCTAGACAAAATGTCTTTAGAGCCAAAAGCCGCTATCGAAATCAAAGAAGTACTTGCAGTTAACGCTGGTGAGCTTAAATATGGTGCTCCATATGTTGACGGTGCGGTTGTTACTGCTGAGGTGATCAACGAAGGTCGTGAGAAAAAAGTTATCTCTTTCAAAAAACGTCGTCGTAAAGACTCTAAAGTTAAGCGCGGTTTCCGTCGTGACTTTACTCGTGTACGTATCACGAAAATCGCTGCTTAATAGCAGTTTTAACTAAACTAAAAGGACACTAAGATGGCACATAAGAAAGGTCAGGGTAGTACACAGAATAATAGAGATTCTGCTGGACGTCGTTTAGGCGTTAAAAAATATGGCGGTGAGACTGTACGTGCGGGTAATATCATTATCCGTCAACGTGGTACGAAGATCCACCCGGGTAACAACATC
>JBFEXS010000072.1:0-11286 GCA_041562555.1 Sulfurimonadaceae bacterium | reverse complement strand
TAGCCGCTCGAACGGTGTCATTGTGGGCTTTTAGCAGGTCTTCGGAACCGTCCTTCTGAAAGTAGCTGATGGAATCGCAGTCCACTTCATAATGAGTGATGGCTATGAATTCAAGTTCACCCTCTTCATTAAGGTAGATGAAATGATTACCCCAAGAATCTTTTGGTAAAAGACCGTCTGTGAAATAGGCACCTTCAGCATAATTCTTGTACTTTTCATCACTTGGGTTCTTAGCCAGTGCTTCCAGGCCTTCTTCCGTAGTTGGATAGGTACCATTGTCCACCTTGAACATACGCAGGGCATTTTTGATACTTTCCATCTGTGTACATACCAGCCCTTTTTTGGCTTTTTCACTCTGTCCCAGGATATTTGGCATAACGAAAGATGCCAGAAGTCCCAAGATGACGATTACGATCATTAATTCCATTAAAGAGAATGCATTTCTTCTCACGATTTTCCTTCATTAACACAGCAATGCTGTGTATAGTTGAGAAAATTATACTGTAAAAACATTGCCCTAAGATTACTCTGTGTTAAAATAAGAGAAAAAAGTGTACTAATGAAAAAAACACTACTTATTCTCACAACCGTATTTTCCTTTCTGCTTGTACTTTGCTATCTCCTGCTTTTTACCCCTTTGGGAAACAACGTGCTCAAACCTGTTCTGGAAACTAAGATCAATGAAAGCTCTCCTATTAAGATAAAACTGGCACGATTTGGTCTGGACATGCATTCGCTCCATATCCTTATCGAGACAGATGCGCAAAACACTCTTCTGGTCACCGGGGATTATTCCTTGTTCACACAAGCCTTTGATCTAAAATATACGCTGGATCTTAAGGACCTCACTCGTTTAAAGACACCCTCGGATCATGCATTCTCGGGAAGTCTCTATAGCGATGGCACCCTAGCAGGTGACCTTCATCACTTCACTCTCAAAGGGAAAAGTCCTCTGGCCCATAGTGAGACCGCATATGTACTGAACTTTGATGAACTTTCCCTACATACGGCGGCAATCAAATCTGAGCATGCCAAGATCGACACACTTTTGACGATGTTAGGAGAAAAAGCCTATGCACAGGGAGACATAGATCTGCATCTACAGCTTGAGGATATCAACCCAAAGCAGCGAAAGGGCAGTCTTGTACTGAATGTCGACAATGCCAGACTCAATACACAGGTCCTCAAGGAGAGCTTTGCTCTTAGCATTCATAAAAGTGCTGTAAACGGAAAACTCAAGGCCACATTAGAGGGTGTCAATATCTCTTATCTTGGCCATATCGATTCTGAGATCCTCAAGATGGATTCTAAAGGGAAGATACAGACCGACAACACTGCCCTGCAATGTGATTACGCTCTGAATATCAAGGAACTGGCGCTACTCAACAGTCTCACAAACTTTCCTTTGCAGGGACCTTTACATACCAAAGGAACTATCCTTGGTAAGGACAATACCTACACGGTGAGTGGGAAAAGTGATATCGCTGATTCGGCAAGCGACTATACCCTGAAACTTTTGGAGCTTCAACCCTCAAGTCTGAAACTAACTATCCGCAATGCACAACTCTCCAAGCTTTTGTATCTGATCGATCAACCTGAGTATGCCGATGCCAACCTCGATATCAGTGTTGATCTAAAAGACCTGAAAGCTTTCAATGGAACGGCCGAGATTGTGGCAAAAAAGGGTAGAACCCATACTGCCACAATCAAAAGATCCTTTGATATCACCATGCCGAAGACAACATTTTCGCTCAAAAGCGATATCGGTATCAAAGACAATCGCCTTACTGCGAACAGCAGACTTGATTCAAACCTGATGACACTCGATATGTATCAGACACGCTATGACATCTCTCAAAGTGCCCTTGAGAGTCCCTATACACTTTCCATCCCATCCCTACAGGCCCTAGAACCTCTTCTTGAACGCAAACTTTACGGCAAAGTAAAAGCGAAAGGTAATATACGTTCGGATGAAACCTTGCGTATTACTGCACATTCGGATATCTTCGATGGCACATGGGATGTGACGCTGTTGAACGAGACGGTGAGTGCAGACTTTAAAAATCTAAAAAGTATGAAGATATTGAAGATGCTTGGATACCCTGAAGTGATGGATGCACCCCTGAACGGCAGTTTGAGCTATGATACAAAACTCCAAAAAGGAAAACTGGATGCACGTTTTGACAATGCCCGTCTAGCACGATCAAAAATGACAGACCTTCTCCAAGCAATTATAAGAAAAGATCTAAGTAAAGAACATTTCAACCGGGGAACCCTGCTTAGCCATATCAATAAAGAGGTTATCGACTCCAAACTCGATATGCAAAGCAAAGAGCTCTCTGTTCACAGTAGAAAACTGATCATAAACTCCAAGAAAAACAGGATAGATGCACGTCTATCTCTTCAACATAGAAAACATCCTGCAGATGTCCTGATAAAAGGTGATATCAATGCCCCAAGCGTTACACTCGATGCAAAATCAATGCTCACCCCGGAGATAGAAGAGAAAGCAAAAAAAGAGATCCATCGGTTTTTAAAGAAACTTTTTTAGGGACTTATACTGTTTACTAAGCGGCGAATACGGTAGCAGAGTGATGCAGATGCATCACCCTATGGGTTCTTTGCGAAATAGCGATCGACACCATTGGCAATACCGATCGCCTGCTTTTGCTGATAGCGGTGATCGACCATACGCGTGGCTTCCTTCGGATGGGAGATAAACCCTATCTCAATCAGGACTGCGGGCATCTGCGCCCCTACAAGTACCCAGAACGGGCCTGAACGTACACCGGCATCGACGACTCCCTTATAATGGGCATTAAGCGAAGCCAGCATATTTTGCTGAAGATCGATCGCAAGCTTGTTTGATGCCAGGATCTTTTCACGATTCATAAGATGAAGTGCGTCCTGCATTCCCCCCTTTTCCATCTTACCGATATCAGCATTTTCGATCGCAGCGACCCGTTTTGCCCTGTCACTTCGATTGGTCGAAAGAAAGTAGGTCTCTATTCCCTTGGCTTTACTACGGTTACGTTTAGGAACCGAGTTGGCATGAATAGAGAGAAAAAGATCTGCTTTCTTTCTATTGGCAAACTTCGTCCGTTCACGCAGTTTGACAAAATTATCTCCGTTACGGGTCATGTATACCGTATATCCACGTTTCACCAGGATGTCTCTGACCTTCTTGGAGAGCTGCAGTACGACGACCTTTTCTCTATACTTCTTATGTCCTACAGCTCCCGCATCTTTCCCCCCGTGTCCCGGATCAATAACGATGACTTTACGGTTAAGGTTTGGCGTTACGGGGATATATTCAAGTTCCCGGTTTTCTGAGGACATCTTGATCGTCAGTTCATTTCCGCTGATCTTGTATTGCTGCTTGATCACAGCATCGTTTTCAAAGACGATACGCAGGGTCTTTTGATCAAACTGTGCCAGACGTATCTTCTTTACGGAACTGTGTTTAAGGTCCATCGTCTTTTTTGTCAAGACAGCGTAGACATCATAAATGGTTTTGTATTTTTTCTTTTTCTTGTCGTTGAGGGAGAAGCGGTTAAGTTCGCTAGAGCGGATATTTCTCGTAAACTTCAGTACAAGCCGTTGCGAGTCTTTCCAGCGTATTGAGACAAGCCTGTTCTGTTCTGCTATGGACTCTTTGACCTTTTTAGGTGTCTTCTTCTTATCGATCAGGCGTTTTTTCGTTGTCTTTTTTGTAGTTGCTTTCTTTTTCGAATCGATTGCTTTAAGCTTCACTTCGTAATCAATAACATCGATATGAAGTTTTTTTCCTGTTTTGATAAGACCCTGAAGACAGGTCTTGCATAAGGCATCATCTTCTTTCATCAAAGCACGGATATAGACATTTCGATAGTCATTATACGCACGTATCAGCTCAGATTTTTGCGTACTGTTGCTGTTTTCGTTCGCACGCTTTAAGACTTCCGCATTATTGGCGAAAAGAACAATACTAAGAAGAATAAAACCTAGTAGTAAACGCAGCTTATTCGCCTTCTGTGAGTTTCTTCATCAATTCTTTGACAGAGATGATCTCTGTAATACGATACCCGTTCGTACCGGAGAAGAAGAGACCAAGTTCAAGGTTCCCTTCATAAGCGTCCGACAGTCTGTCTGCAATACAGAAACCGACCTCTTTTGCCTCAACACCGCGATTACAAGGAGCTACACAGTTCGAGATACATTTAATAGCAGGACCTTCACGACGTTCTACCAATCCGGTGAGGTTCGTACGAACACCACGGGCAGGATACCCCACCGGTGACCCCATCAATTGGATATCTTCTTCTTTTGCATCAAGAAGTACCTGTTTGAAATTGTCATGGGCATCACATTCATGCGTTCCGATGAAACGTGTCCCCATCTGAACGCCGGCTGCACCTAATCCCATCATCTGGTCAATATCATTCTTGTCCCAAACGCCACCCGCTGCAAATACAGGGATATCACCCCAAAGTGCGGCTTCTTCGACGACAGGCTTGACAAGGTTCTCCAGTTGGTTCTCTTCAAGGCCACATTGATCATAGGTAAATCCTTGATGCCCTCCTGACTTTGGTCCTTCAAGGATGACCGCGTCAGGAAGACGATCATAACGCTTCTGCCAACGTTTACAGATAATCTTCAGTGCCTTAGGAGATGAAACGATCGGTACCAGAGCGACATCCGGGTAATCCACCGTAAACTCGGGCATATTCGTAGGTAGACCCGCACCGGTGATAATGATATTAGCCCCCGCCTCACATGAATCCGTGACAACCCGTCCGTAATCATTGATCGCGTATAAAACATTGGCAGCGATCGGCTTATCACCACAGATCTCTCTCGCATCCGCAAAGATCTGCATCAATGCCTCTTTGGAGTAAAAGTTCTCAACCTCTAAAGGACGTTCTGCAACTAGTTTTTGCACAAAACTCTTGTTCTTGTAATATCCTGTACCCACAGAGGAGACAACACCTAGGCCTCCCTCTCTACTTACAGATCCTGCAAGCTGTGACCAAGAGATCCCCACACCCATACCACCTTGGATAATAGGGACTTCTAAAGTGTGTTTTCCGATTTTAACCGACTTCAACGCCATTACTTAACCTTTACTGCAGCGAACTTGCGTTTTCCAACCTGCAAGACATATTCTCCTGCTTCTAACTGCAGTTGTTCGTCTTCGACTTTTATTTGGTCTATTTTAACAGCACCTTGCTTAATATCTCTTCTTGCCTGAGAAGTTGATGGTTCCAAGTTAACATCTTGTAACGCTTTTGCAATCCAAATCGGTCCCTCAAGCTCAAATGACGGCATATCCGTCGGAAGAGCGTTCTTCGCATGTACACGTTCAAATTCAGCTTTTGCTGCTTCTGCTGCCTCCTGTCCGTGGAAACGTGCCGTGATCTCGATCGCAAGTGCTTCTTTCGCATGTTTTGGGTGCATCACTCCCGACTCGACTCCGGCTTGAAGTGCAGCGATCTCCTCCAGGCTCTTGTCGCTCAAGAGTTCGTAATAACGCCACATCAGATCATCGGAGATAGAAAGGACTTTTCCGAACATATCGTTAGGCGCATCCGTTACACCGATATAATTGTTTAATGATTTTGACATCTTTTGAACGCCATCGAGCCCTTCCAGGATAGGCATCATCAATACCGACTGTTCTTGACCCGTCTCATAGGAACGCTGGAGGTGGCGTCCCATCAGAAGATTGAACTTTTGATCTGTTCCTCCGATCTCTACATCACTCTTAAGATGCACCGAATCATATCCCTGAAGCAGTGGATAGATAAACTCGGAGATGGAGATCGACGTGCCGCTTTTGTAACGCTTGTCAAAGTCATCACGCTCCAACATACGTGCAACATTATATTGGGTCGTAAGGGAAAGCATTCCCGCTGCACCAAGCGGCTCGATCCATTCTGAATTGAACACCGTATGCGTATGTTCATGATTCAATATCTTGAACACCTGTTCATGATACGATGCCGCATTTTCTTTGATCTGCTCATCTGAAAGCTGTTTACGTGTGACACTTTTACCGGTTGGATCACCGATCTTTGCGGTAAAGTCTCCGATCAAAAACTGTACATCGGCTCCATATTTTTGAAAAGTCGCCAACTTCTGAAGTAATACCGTATGTCCAAGGTGCAGGTCCGGTGCCGTAGGGTCAAATCCCGCTTTGACAGTGTAACGGGTACCATCTTCATAAAACTTTTTAACTTTTTTCTCAATACCTTCCAGGTCGATAATCTCCGCTGTTCCGCGGCAGATCTCTTTCAATGCAGTTTCTATCATATGTTATTCCTTTATCTATATGCATCATCCGTGCGAATAAGCTGGATGACCTTGTATTTTGTATCTATTTTTTTACGTAATTTTATCAGATCGCCTTCTAAAGACTGCATCTCAATCTCACAATAATGGACATGGGTCTTTTGCTCTTTTCCCAGTTCGATACTCATCAGATCGATCTCCATCTTTGCCAGATGCTGCAAGAAGGTCGCCAATGCACCTTTCGTATTGCGCAGGCTTACGATCAGATGATAATGAAATACCTTTTGCGTACTCCAATGTACACTTAACATCGGTGCTTCTTCCTCGATCAGATCATAGGCATGAAGACAGAGTTTATGATGCAGGTGTGCCTTATTGCCCACCTTGAATGCGATTACCTCGTCTCCCGCCTTTGGATGACAACAGTAATCAAACACCATATCGCTGATAGAGGTGTTTGAAGCGATCTGTACCGCTCCGAAATGATAATCTTTGACCTTGAACTTATGACGTTTTAAAAAGCCTTCAAAACGGCTGTTCTTTTGTATATCTTCAAGATACTTGCGCAGTAATATACGAAGATATTCGCTGTCTGAAGCCACCTTGAAAACACTATCCATCAACTTGTTTTTCTCCAGCCATTCGATAATACGAGACTGGTTCAATTTCAATATGCTGGCCAGGATATTAATGCCACTCAGCGTGTTGATATGACGAAGGCGGTGGTTACATACCAGACGCATACTGCTCTTTGCACGGGAGGTCTTTACCGTATCGATCCAGGAGCAGCGTGTCACTTCAGATTCAGCTGTCTCAATACTGACCAGGTCACCGTTTTTAAGTTCCGTCAGCAAAGTTGCCTTGGACTTGTTGATCATACAGCCGATTGCCCTGTTACCAACTTCGGTATGGACGGCGTAGGCAAAATCGAGTGCGACAGCCCCTCTTGGGAGTGTAAAGGCATCTCCATTTGGAGAAAAGATCAGAATATCCTCACTGTAAAGGTCGTTTTTCACCAGTTCATAGAACTCTTCTACCGTATCACCCTGAAATTGAAGGTTTTGCATCCACTCCAGATTGATACTGGATTCTCCATCCTTGTACTTCCAATGGGCCGCGACGCCAAGTTCAGCTGTTTCATGCATCTCAAAGGTTCGGATTTGGACTTCAAACACCGACGCATTATCAAACACCGTCGTATGCAAGGTCTGATACCCGTTATCCTTGGCAATAGCCAGATAATCCTTAAAACGTGAAGAGAGAGGTTTAAAATGCAAATGCATGATACCCAAGACCTTATAACACTCCAGAGGGTCCTTCACCAAAATACGGATAGCTAAAAGGTCCAGTACTTCATCGATCGTGATCCCTTTACGCTGCATCTTCAAATAGATCGAATAGGCATGCTTCACACGGCTTTTAATCTCGAAATCACCCTCATTGAATCCATTCTGAATCATCGTTTTCGTCACTTTTTCGATGAACTCATTGAAACTCATATGGATCTGTTGGAAGTTTTCCTGTAAATACTTGTTAATACGTTCCGAATCCTCAGGAAAGATATAATGAAAACTCAAATCTTCAAGAATGTTTTTCAGGCTGGACATACCTAGGCGATGCGCTATCGGGGAATATACGACCATCGTCTCTTCGGAGATACGATGCTGTTTGCTCTCAGGAAGTGCATCCAGTGTGAGCATATTATGAAGTCTGTCACAAAGCTTGACGACTAAAACACGAACATCATGGATCGAGGCGATCAACATCTTTCTGAAAGAGAGTGCCGACACTACCAGTTTTTCATCAGAGTCAGATGATACGAGTTCGGAATCCCTGATCTTGTCAATCTTTGTCAAGCCCTCGACCAAATGGGCTACGTCTTCACCAAATTCCGCATGTATCTCTTCTATATTCAGCTTGGTATCTTCGACGACATCATGTAAAAGTGCTGCGATAACCATCGCCTCATCTTCAGATATACTTGAGACAATTATGGAGACGAGGATTGGGTGGATGATATAAGGCTCACCGCTTTTTCGGGTTTGCCCGATATGTGCCTCTTCAGAGAAGTAGAGTGCCTTCTTGACTAGTTCAGAAGGTCTGACCTTATCGTAGAAGAAGGCTTTTGCTTCTTCAAGGTCATGAATAGTACGAAGGGTTTCAATCGTTTTCTTCACGCTAAACTCTTCCCTTCGTTTCTGCTATTACGCTTGTTGAAAACCTTTGATAGAGATCACGCCTTCGGCGATCTCCATCAGTGCTAGGTCTGCCGGCTTGTATGCTTTTGGGTCTACATTAAGTTTACTCGACTCACCATCTTGAAGTGCATCTGCACGTTTTGCTACTGCGATTGCCAATTGGTAACGGTCTGCACCTGTCTTTTCTAATGCTTTTGCTGTTAGTTCTTCTAATCTCATTGTTGTATCCTTGGTTTGATTTATTTTACAATTGAACAGTTGGCCATATTGCCATTGATGATATCAAGAAGATTACCCTCTTTGAACATATCACACACGATGATAGGTAATGAATTGTCTTTTGCCAGGGCAATAGAGGTGTCGTCCATAACCTTGATCTCGTCATGCAGTGCCTGATCATAACTTAATGAATCGTATTTTACCGCATCACTGTATTTTTTAGGGTCTTTGTTATACACACCATCAACCTTAGTTGCTTTGATGATCCATTCTGCATTGATTTCAACCGCACGCAGTGTTGCCGCAGTATCCGTCGTAAAGAACGGGTTACCTGTTCCCGCTGCAAAGATAACGACACGTCCTTTTTCCAGATGACGAACCGCACGCCGTTGGATATACGGCTCGGCGATCTGTTCCATCTTGATAGCTGTTTGCACACGAACCTTCATACCCGCATGTTCACACGCTTCCTGCATAGCCACAGCATTGATTACCGTAGCCAGCATCCCCATATAATCACCTGCTGTTCGACGGATAATCCCGTCTTGGGCAGCCGTTACACCACGGATAATATTACCCCCGCCAATAACGATACCGACTTCAATGCCCGCATCTACCAGTGATTTAATTTCATCAGCAATATATTTTAGAATCTGAGTGTCAATCCCATGTCCGTTTTCACCTGCAAGCGCTTCCCCGGAAAACTTAACTAAAACTCTTTTGCTCATCAAGACCCTTTGATTTGGAAAATTTGGGAATTATACTAAAAAGTTACTTTACAAGGGCTTATGTAATATCAAGGAGCTCTTTTCCTACCTATTTCCGGGATTCCACACCCTGCATTTGAAAGGTTTCGATCTGTTTTGCATATTTTGGGTTTACTTCGCTGAGACGATGCTGCATATTTACGAGCATTTTTGAATTTGTCAGAGGATTTTTTGCATAGAAGTAGACATATTTAAAGTGTTCGTTTGCCTCATTTTCATTTTGTGGAAAAGGAAAGTATTTCACCATCTTGGAAAGTGTCTCTTCTACCTTGTTTTTGTCATTTTTCTCTGTCTTGAGTATCTGGACCAGATCCGAAATAGTAAGCTCCGCAGGGACTTCAACCGGATCAAGGTCACATTTTTCAGGTTTGGACTTCTTAAACACAACTATGATCACAATCAATAAAAGTATGATAAAAAGAAGAAAAAAACCAATAAGGTAGATCATGGGAAAACCCTTTAACATTTTCCCACAAGTATAACAGTTTTTAAACTAAATGCAAAGTATCACTTAAAATTTAATCGCTTCGATGAGTTCCGAGAAAACAAGTGCCCTTTCCTCTTTTTCAGGATGAATCATTTTATAGATCACCGTCGCGATCACTTCGTCTATACTGCTGTCCGTCTTTTGCAAAGGCTGAAGCTTTTCCTTTACCGCAGGAGCATAGTTATCATAGGCACTATATGGTTCCTTGTCCAACAGTTTGATATACAGTTCTCTACCCATCTCAAAAAGCTCAAACTCTTCATGTTTACCCGTTGAGACATCTGTACCAAGTTCTACTGCCACATCGATCTTTTCACGTCTGAAATACGCATTCAAGACCATGAAAAAACCGATATATGCACGGGAGTATTGACTCAGTATCCTGTCGTGAAAACGCTCGAAACTTTCACCCGGTTTTTTGATCCGTCTGTACTCTAGGACCAGAGACTCCACATAATACTTCGCATATATAAGCGGTATTGTTTTTAAGACCGAATAGCCTTCTTCACCCTCGCCTGTGAGTTTACCACCCAGGGTGATATGAACACCATAGGCACTTTTCCCATCAACCTTGGCCTTACACCCTTCAAAACCGATATCACCTACACCGTGAATACCGCACCCTTTGACACACGCAGACCAGTACATGCGTATCATCCCTTCGTCCAAAGGAACCTTCTCGCTCAGATATGCACTCATTTCGATAGCGTCAGGCTTATTTGGGATCACGCCAAAAGGACAATGTTCCGTACCCGCACAAGCGATCATATTATTAAAATAAGGAGTATCCACATTCTTATATGCTTCAAAGAACGGAGTATGCAGTACGACAGGGATATCCTGTTCCTTGACGCCTGTGATATAAAGACTCTGCTCCACGTCCAGACGAATATTTCCATCCCCGAAACGGCGGGCTATCTCCGATGCCTGTATCATGGCACTGCCTTTAAAGATACCCGATGGTATGACAGCATGCATTGCATACTCACCCGAACGCAGCTCTACTTTTCCGTGTTTAGGATCAAAGTTTTCCATGAGTGTCAAGGTGTCTCCGGCTGTTGCAAAATCAATCCCTGATTTTTCACGAATCGCTGCCGCCAGATTCTCCATACCTACCGCTTCAATAAGGAAAAAGAGTCTGTTCTTGTTTCGATTGTCTCTAAAACCATTATCTCTGAATAATTCGATCAGGGCTCCATATGCCGCATATACCTCATCTTCATCTTTTAAAAAGATATCCGCACTCTTGGCAATACGCCCGACCTTGCCTCCAAGGTAGAGGTTATACCCGTAGTGTCCCTCTTTTTGCGCCAAGACGAAGCAGCAGTCCTGACCGAAAACATTA
>JBFEXS010000071.1:0-11360 GCA_041562555.1 Sulfurimonadaceae bacterium | reverse complement strand
CTGCAGTTTTCGCCGAATCTAAAGCCATAATTGACCTCCCTGATTGGTATAATAAATTTCTCTTGAATTTGAGATGGCGGATTATAGCTGAATATTTATTAAACTATATTAAACCCTTATGAAAACATGCCAACCTACATCCAAACCGACCCAAGACTTGTTAAAACAAAAGAGACAAAATCTATCTTTTATCTATTTTATGTATAATACAGAGCATATAAACATATATACAATTATTTTAAGTTAAGGACTATCTATTATGTTAATGACGCGAGCAAGTGAATATGCACTATTATCCTTGGTGACCTTAGCTTCTGCTACTGAACCTATGGATACAGAGACGCTGGCCCATGATCTGGCTATCTCAAAAAGCTTTCTTGCCAAAATTCTGCAGGCCCTGGCCAGAGCAGGTATCCTTAAGTCCTACAAAGGTGTCAAAGGTGGATTTGTTCTAATTCAACCCAAAGAGGAAATCACCTTGCTCAATATCATGAGAGCAGCAGAAGGAAAAGACCTGTCCGTATTTGATTGTTCTTCCGGGGCTGGAAACTGTCCTTCTGAGAAAGAGGACTCCTGCCATATATATCCTTTTATACACAATCTTCAAGGTCGTATAGACGAATTCTTAGGGGGCATGACCCTTGCAGATATTTTAGAACAGAAGTAGACTGACACGTGGCAAAAAAGAAGACAGCCCTCCTCGGACAGATCACACCGGCACTTGAAGTCATTGTCCGGTCCCGTGACCTAAGCATTGTCTTTTTTGTAATGGCAATCCTTGCCATTATCATTGTCCCTCTTCCTTCAGGGCTCCTGGATTTTATGCTGACAATCTCTATCTCCGTAGCGGTATTAATCATCCTGATCTCTTTATATATTCCCAAACCTACTGACTTAACGACCTTTCCGACGCTCATTCTGATCATCACACTCTTTAGACTTTCGCTTAACGTCGCGACAACAAGAATGATTCTGAGTCATGGGCACGAGGGAACAGAACAGGTCTCCGATATTATCTCCAGTTTTGGTGACTTTGTTGTCGGAGGGAATTACGTTATCGGTATTATCGTCTTCTCCATCCTGGTATTGATCAACTTTATGGTCATCACCAAGGGTTCGACCCGGGTTGCAGAAGTAGCAGCACGTTTTACCCTTGATGCGATGCCCGGTAAGCAAATGGCTATTGATGCCGATCTCAATGCCGGTCTTATTGAAGAAGCTGAAGCCAAAAAGCGTCGTGCCGCTATCTTACAAGACGCCAATTTCTACGGAGCCATGGATGGATCGGCGAAATTCGTCAAAGGGGATGCCGTTGCCGGTATCATTATCACCATCATCAATATTATCGGCGGGTTCTTGATCGGTGTTTTCCAACATGATATGAGTGTAAGCGATTCAGCTTCTGTCTTTACTATTTTGACGATCGGAGATGGACTGGTCTCTCAGATTCCTGCACTGATCATTTCAACTGCAACCGGTATCATGATCACCCGTGCTTCCAGTGACCAAAGCAATTTTGCGGAGGGAACCATCTCTCAACTTATGGGAAATGCAAAGACTCTGCTGATTGTTGGTTCTATCATGGTGCTCTTTGCTCTGGTACCGGGTCTACCGACATTCTCAATGGGATTCGTCGGGCTTATCTTCCTAAGTATGGGGTACCTTCTCCTCCAGCATGAACGTGGGGAGTTACGACTTTTTCAAGACAAGCCGCTCTCTGCACCTAAAGACGGGTCCCCTGCAGCGACTGCTACAGGGGAAGGCGGCTCCGCTGTTCCTCAGGCCCCTGCACAAAAGAGTCATGAGCAGATTGCCAAGGAAGAAGAAGCTGCTCTTGAGGATATTCTAAAAATAGAGATGTTGGAGCTTACCCTGGGATATCAGCTTATCCGACTTGCAGATGCCGGTCAGGGAGGCGACCTTCTTGAGCGCATTCGTTCAATGCGTCGCAAGATCGCATCGGATTTTGGCTTTTTGATGCCGCAGGTACGTATCCGGGACAATTTACACTTGGACCCGAGCTATTATCAGATCCTTCTCAAAGGAGTAGAGATCGGACAGGGTTCGATACAGCCTGACAAGTTCTTGGCTATGGACAGCGGTATGGCGACGGAAGAGCTTGAGGGTGAAAAGACGAAAGAACCTGCCTTTGGCCTGGATGCTATCTGGATAAAACCTGAACTCAAAGAAGATGCGATTATGAACGGATATACCGTTGTCGATCCGGCTACCGTCATATCAACCCACATGTCTGAACTCGTCAAGTCCCATGCAGAGGAGTTGCTTACACGTCAAGAGACACAAAACCTTATTGAAAAACTTAAGAATGATTATCCGGTTGTCGTGGATGACTTGCTGAGCGTTGCAAGTATTGGTCTTATTCAACGTATTTTCAAAGCCCTCTTGCACGAGAAAATCCCGCTTAAGGATATGCTGTCCATACTGGAAACGATTGCCGACATTGCCGAATATAGCAAAAATGTCGATGTCATCGTCGAACAAGTCCGTGCGAAACTTTCTCGTATCATCACCTCTTTGTATAAAGACCACAGCGGGGTCATCAAACTACTTACCTTTGACACGGCCACCGAACAACGTATCCTCGAAAAGTCAACGGAGATCGACGGTATACGAAACCTTGCACTCAGCGTCGGTGAGATCAATGCGCTCATACAAGGCGTCAGCGATAAGGCAAGTACTCTGTTGCAACAAGGTGTATCACCGGTCATTCTTATCGTCGATCCTCAACTACGAAAGCCTCTGGCAGAGATTTTTGAGCGTTTCAACCTTGAAGTCGTTGTCCTATCCCACGCGGAGATAGATGCCAATGCTAAATTTGAAGTCATGGGCAGTGTCTCCATAGAACTGTAAATAGGCTATAATCACCTTGAAGGATATTATTATGAATACCATCTACCATCTATCACACATTGACTTGGACGGGTACAGTTGCCAGTTGGTCATGAAAGAAGCGTATGAAAAGATCCGTTTTTATAACGCAAACTACGGGGCTGAAGTCAATGAACGGCTGCATGAGATCATTGATACAATCCGTATTGAAAAAACAGATGCCACCATCCTAATCACCGATCTCAATCTTACTATTGATGAATCAAACTGGCTTCATAAAGAGGTTCAACGATTTAATGAATATGACAAGATCACCGTCACACTTCAGCTTCTTGATCATCATGGAAGCGGTCAAGATTCTGCCAACAAATATGACTGGTACCTTTTGGACACATCCCGTTCTGCTACACAGATCACCTTTGACTATGCGCAGGAGCACTTTGAGATATCATCCGAATCTAAAGCCTGGCTTACTCCATATGTCGCTGTTGTGGATGCGGTAGATCTTTGGCATCAGGAGAAAGTCAAAGCCTTTGAATACGGGAAAGTCTGCATGCGTCTCGTAACTGAGACACGCGAACTCAATCGAGTGATGTTTGCCGATGAAGATAGAAACTATAAACATGCTCTGCTTTTCGAGGCAGCCCAGATGATTCCCCTAGATAGTGCCAATATTCTTCTTGATGAAACGATCCATTCCCTCAAGAAGAACTTTTTCAAAAAAGAGGATGATGACAC
The DNA here is from genome assembly GCA_041562555.1 of Sulfurimonadaceae bacterium. Taxonomy (GTDB): domain Bacteria; phylum Campylobacterota; class Campylobacteria; order Campylobacterales; family Sulfurimonadaceae. The sequence continues at coordinate 7,772 of JBFEXS010000071.1, read as the reverse complement.
CCTTGATAATCTTGCCACGGCACGTATCGTTGAGCTTTTAGGAGAACTCAAGTCTGACAAAACGATCTACTACAAAGGCTACAAAGGTTATCTCTCTTACGCACTTGGTAATACTTCCATCATCGGAAACGCGTTTTTGACAGCCTATGATGATTACGATTTTATTGTGGATGTCGGCTCACGCGGGACCATGAGCCTTAGAGCAAATAACAAAGTCGATGTCTCTCTTATTGCAAAAGAGTGGGCCGGAGGCGGTGGTCACCCAAATGCATCAGGGGGACGTATACAAGGGTTTAAAGAACAATTTCGATATGACAAAGTAAAACGTCAAATCCAAAATATTATCGATGAGAATGAGTCTAGAGCAGGCACCCTTTCACCTAAAACAGTATAGAACTATCGTAATGCGTTTAGACGTCTTTCCAGCCGTCCAAGCATATCCGTCAACTCATCCGAAATCCCCTTAAGTACTTTAAATTGTTCTTTTGCTTCTGCCTGTTGCTCAGGGGACACCTTGTGTTTAGCACTGAATATCTTGGCAAAAAGACCTTTTCTTGCATCAGGAAAATAGATAGTAAAAATCTTCAAATAGACCGAGTGCAGCTCACAATGTTTTGATTCTATTTCCTTCATGACATCCATTCCCGGCATCTTGGTAATTTCCTGTCCATTGGAATAGAGCCATTGTCCAAAGGCGCACTCCGTATACGCCACCGGTATCGACTCTTTTTGTATCGGTAATCCCTCCGTCAATGCCTGTGCTCTTACCACCCATTGTATATGGGCTTTTTTGGCTTTTTGCAATAACTCTATGAGATTTGCTCTGTCCATAAGTCACCCTTTTTAAACATTCTCATCACCTATATTGATTCTAGCAAAATATTTTGTAATTTTGCAATCTTTCCTGTTTTTATCTTCAAAGTCAGAATGCTTATTAAACCTAGATTCATTATTCCACCTGCCAAGAATCTATCATATCATCTTAAGCACGAAAGCGTATGATGTCACCATGAATACACTAAATGAAATTTTCACCTATCATAATGAGACAAAACACTCACACCGGCGTTATGCTCGGTCTCTTGGCTATATGGACTGGGACACCCAACCTGATCCTTTTCGAAATTATGAAGGATCAAGCAAGGTTTCCCTTCCTCTTAGTTTGGAGAATCCTGCCCCGCCCTACCATCTTATCTTCGATGATGAACTTCCATCTGCACCTTTGCTGATACAGTCTATTTCCCAACTCTTCCAGTTCTCCTTGGGCATTGCAGCATGGAAACAGGCAGGAGACCAAAAATGGGCACTTAGATGCAATGCCTCCAGTGGTAACCTTCATCCTACGGAAGGCTATATAATCCTACCTCCAGTAAATGGAATCAGTGATAAAAGTTCACTTTCACACTATGCTCCAAAAGATCATTCTTTAGAAAAACTCTGTGAATTTGATACAGATTTTTGGGAAAAACTTGATGAAGGAAGTTTTCTTTTAGGTATCAGTTCCATCACCTATAGAGAAGTATGGAAATATGGGGAACGTGCTTTTCGATACTGCTGCCTGGATGCTGGACATGCTTTACGGGCATTGCAGATCTCTGCCATGATGTTAGGGTGGAAAGTAAGCCTGTATGATGATCTCAATGATGAGCAGCTTGCACGACTTTTTGGATTTGATCAGCAGGAGCGCTACATCAAAGAAGAAGCAGAATTTCCTGATATGCTTTTGGCCGTTTCACCGGTAAAAAAGTCCACCCCTTCTATCGATGTGCTCCTCTCAAGTCTTCCACAACACTTTCAAGGCATGGCAAATCAACTTACCCACTCCCACCAGAGATGGGAGATGATAGAGCGTATTGAAGTTGCAAGCTTCACTGAGGCATCTTCACAAAACAGCAGTCAATATCTACCTGTTCCCCGTGTAGCCACCGGAAATTCCAAGCAGATCGTCATGAGCCGTCGCTCGACACAGATGATGAATGCTTCACACGCTTCCATTACTCAAGAAGAGTTCTTTACCCTTATGAATTCAGTAAAAAATTCACTTACCGGATATGAGAACAGTGCCAATCTCGTTCTCTTTGTACATGAAGTGGAATCCATGCAAAAAGGTCTGTACCTGCTCGTAAGAAACCCTGAACATCTTTCCTCTTTGAAGCGTCTTATGCGTAAGAGTTTTATATTTGAAGAGATACGAAAAGATTTCTACCTTTTAGAAGAGGGAGACTTTAGATATCAGGCCAAATCCATCTCCTGCAATCAGGATATTGCTTCGGATGGTGCGTTTTCTTTGGGAATGCTCTGTGAATTTTCCACCCAGATACATGATAAAGGGGCCCATCGCTATAAGGAACTTTACTGGGAATGTGGTGCTATCGGTCAGCAACTTTATCTGGAAGCCACTTCCCTTGGACTAAGTGCCACAGGAATAGGCTGCTTTTTAGATGACAGTTTTCACTATCTTCTGGGGCTTGAGGCCAATCAGTTTCAAAGCCTGTATCACTTCACCATTGGAAGGGCCATCAAAGATACACGCCTTCTGACCTTGGACCCCTATACCGATAGGGATTGATCAGAGCATTGCCCTGAAGTTTGTGATCTCTTTGGTCTTAAAACTAAACTCAAAGGAGGCAATACTCTCGGCCTCCTCATTTCGAAGATAAACTTCACACTCAAGTTCAGAGCTGTTTTCACCTATTTTTGCAAAGTCTTCAAGCTCATTGCTAATACCTCCGGAAGCTTCAATAACCCGTTGCATCTCAATGGTCATATACGCTTCATCGATAAACTGTGAATTAAAATCGATCCATGCGTTCCATGGTACCTTGTACACATTCATATCTTTCGTCTCTTTTGCATAGGTATCCAAAAGTTTTAGGAACATATGATAGTCCTTGATTTCCCCCTGCACAAAGAACGGGTCATACAATACCCGTTCACTTCCGTACTGGTTTTCATCCTTATCTGCATCGAGACTGTCTTCAATCATATCCAGAATGTACCCCGGACGCTGCAGCTCGTACTCCAACAACTATGCATACAGTTTCTCATAATGCTTCTCTCTGTCATAATGGTTGATGTTGAACTTTGCATTTTTAGGACGTATGCGTATCACCATGTCAATATTTCCTACCTTTAGTGGTAACTCCTCCGCACTCTGAACCAAAATATCAAAAGCCTCAGGGGAATCCCCTGCATCCTTCGCCAGGGCATTCATCATATTTACGGCATCGACCATCAATACAGCACTCTGGATCCGGAAACCATTACTGTTATATGTCTTGAAGTTCTTTTGAAAAAGTGCAAAGGTTATACTCAATGCGGCACTCATCGCCAAAAGCATAAAGAGCGTCAGCATCAAGGCAATAGCATTCCGATTCATGTTAACCTATGTTCATCGAGAAGATTGGAAGTAACATCGCTATGACGATTGCACCAATAATACCACCGACAAAAAGCATCAGCATCGGTTCCATCAAGGATAACAATACCCCTATCTTATCTTTGTTGTCTTCAAAATAAAGATCAGCCACATTACTCATCACTCCCGGGACGTTGGAGGTCTCCTCCCCCAAGGCTATCGACTGGATAAATCCAATGCCGACAATACTTTCATCCGACGCTAAAGCTGCCGACAGACGGGAACCTTCGACCACCTTCTTTGCCGATTTTTGTAAGATCCCCGATATCACCGAGTTCTTAAGGATCTGTGATGAAAGGTTTATCGACTGCACCATGGGAACACCCGAACGAATTAGCAGTGCATTCATGTATGAAAAGCGTCCAAGCTCGCTTTTTTTGATGATCTCACCAAAAAGCGGCACCCGAAGACTCATCGTATCAACCATATATTTAAAAGCTTTCGAGCTTTTCATCATATATGAAAAGACAATTATAAACAGCACAAAGAGTACTCCCATCAACTGGAAATGAGCCCCCATGAAATCACCTATACCGATGACCACTTCCGTAATTGGCGGAAGTTCCTGTTTCATCTGTTTAAAGATATCCGTAATACGTGGTACGACAACCGCAAACATGAAACTGATGGCACCGATGGCGACAAGAATCATAAATCCCGGATAAAAAAGAGCCGAACCGACCTCTTTTTGCAAACGCTCCTGTTCCTTCATAAAACGTGCCAATTCGACCAAAACATCATCCATCACCCCGCGCTCTTCTGCCACCTTGATGGACTGTTTGTAAAAATGTGGAAGGGTATAGACACTTTGTGCTTCCAAGGCTGCATAAAAACTTTTTCCCTCATCCAGATAGGTCCCTACACTGGAGAGAAACAATGCGATAACCCTGTTCTCTTTGTATTGGTTTCCCAAGAGTTTTGTCGTATTGACGATCGTCATACCCGAACGGATATAAGCGGCTATCTCCCGTGACAGATTAATGAGAACCTTGTTTGGAACCCGCTTTGGACGCATGCTCTTTACATTGCTTAAAAGTGACCCGCGCTGTTCAGAGACACTCTCATATAAAATCGAACGTGCCTTGAGCTTTAGTTTAGCCTCTTCGAGAGAGGAGGCTTCCAAGGTTCCTCTCTCTTTGCGTCCCTGGTCGTTAAAACCCTTATATTTAAAAATCAATACGCATTCCTTATCAGCTCTGCTGTTTGAGTATACTCGTTTTGTATCTGTGCAAGTGAGTCATAGGCCTTCACCTCTTCATATCCCGCCTTATAATAGATAAACTGTTTATCTACTCCCAATACGATAGGAGAGATCGCGTCATTTGCACGTTTATGCAAGATAAAACAAGCTTCTCTGTACGCATCCTTGATATCGTGGGGAACGAACTCAGCTTCCGTCGCAAACCCCTCCACATCCAAAGTGTAGGCATGGATATCGGAGGAATCAAAAAGTTCTATCTCATCTTCAAGCCATTCCCCATCAACAAGTATCTGGCAGGTCCCGCATGGCTCAAAACAGACGATCTTTGTGTCCATCAAAGCGAAATTCTCCCGTAAATAGGCAGGGAGTGTCATCAATGAAAAACTATCCTGTCTGTTCGGACCGGGTGCTTTAAAGGTGGACAATGCCATGGCATAGACGATCCCGATAATCACAACGACGATCATCAACTCCATCAATGAAAAACCGGCTCGACTACCTCGCATATCTAACCCTCCTGCCCTTGTGATCCATTGGTATCATCATTGACACTCCTTGTATCTTTTTTCTCCTGCTTTTGACTTAAAAAAGTCGGAGGGAGAAGGTCGAGATAGATATCATCAATCCCCTCTGCCTTGAGATAAAGAAGATGATGTCCCTTACTCTCGTATAGTCGCAGCTCTTTTACCCCTTTAATCATATCATTAAAACGAAAATGCATATTGATAAAGTCGATCTTTTCCGTAGGACTCTCGACGCGTCTTAAGACCTCATCATGATAGACCCTATAGCTCACATACGGTTGACTCATATTGTGCAAGGAGTTTTGTGTCTGCAGGGAGATGACGTCAAAATGGGGACTCTCATTCTGTTTTTCTACGCTAATTGCATTGATAAAGTCGTTATATAAAAGTTTCAACAAGGCTTCTCTTGCACTGTTCTCTTCACTTTTTTTCAAAAACTGCTGGTTTGAACGTTGAAGCTGAGCAACGGATTGGTATAAAAATGTGACGATCAATGCGAGTAAAAGGATCGATATCATCAACTCGATCAGAGTAAAGGCCTTTTTCATGGCTTGATGATCCTAAAAAGCGTATATGTCTCATGATCCATACTGATCTTTTGCTGATAGACTTCAAGATGCAAACCCTCGTAGACAGGTCTGACCTCATCACTTTCTTCTTCAATGGCACCCATCATATCTGCAGCACTTATACGCTGAAACAGGTCTGACTGGATACGTGCTTTTTGATTCAATCCCAAACGGATTTCACGATCATCAATATTAAAAGCTTTGCTGAGATTCATAAAACTGGTGTTTTTTGTCGTCTTTTCCAAAGTATGCTCATATGCAGCCATCAATACCCAATCGGAGTATTTAAACTTGTTTTGCATTTTGTAACCCATCTGCGTACTATTGTGATGCATCTGCAAAAGGGAAAGTCCCACAACGGAGATCAAGATCGCCGCGATCATCACTTCTATCAGAGTGAAGGCATTGCGTGCCCCGGGATTGGAAGACGGTTTAGGAACTCTCATGAAGGCCAATTCTAATCGCTTCATCCAGGGAAGTTTCTCCGGCGACAAGAAGCTCTTTTAACTGCATTGGGATTGTCTTTAATCCGACTGAGAGCGAGTACTTTCGGATATCGATCTCATTGGTACTCGTCTTTAATAGTTCTCTCAGACCATCATCCATGATCAACAATTCGCCTAGTGCTTCACGTCCTTGGTATCCGGTGTAGCCACATTTGTCACAGCCCAAAGGCTTATAAAGTATTGTCCCCTCTTTAAGATCATATTCATGCAGATACTTTTCTGCCGTCTCATCCTCTTCTTTACATACAGGACACAGTTTTCTCACCAAACGCTGTGCCAAGATACCCAAAAGAGATGATGATATCAAAAACGGTTCGATACCCATATCTGAAAGTCGTGTCAGTGTGGCCGCTGCCGAGTTCGTATGCAACGTCGAGAAGACCAGGTGTCCCGTAAGTGCTGCCCGAACGGCGATCTGTGCTGTCTCTTCATCACGGATCTCCCCGATCATGATCGTATCGGGATCCTGACGCAGGATCGAACGCAATGCTGAGGCAAAGGTAAGGCCCACTTTTTCATTTACCTGTATCTGGTTGATATTCGCAGCTTTATACTCCACCGGGTCCTCAACCGTGATGATGTTTTGTTCCGGTGTCGCGACATACTGTAAAAAGGAGTGCAAGGTCGTCGTTTTACCTGAACCTGTCGGTCCTGTGACAAGAATGATCCCATGAGATGAGCCCAGGACTTTTTCAAAACGCTGGATCATCTGTGCATTAAATCCAAGGTCGACCAGTTCAGGGATCTGATCACCCTGCATCAAAATACGCATTACGACACGTTCACCATAAAAAGTCGGCAATACAGAGACACGTATATCGACATTCTCACCTGCGATTCTCACCTGGGTACGGCCATCCTGAGGCAGACGCTTTTCAGAGATATCCAGATTAGAGACGACTTTGATACGAGAGATGACCAGATCGATGACCTTTCTGTCCATGTCCGCATTTTTGTGCAAGACACCGTCGGATCGAAAACGCACTTCACCCTTAGACTCATGGGTTTCAATATGGATGTCCGATACTTTTTTCTTGACGGCTTGATAAAAAAGAGCATTGACGAATTTGATGATCGGGGCAGACTCTTCTGAGGTAAGAATGTCCGAGGATGTACGTAAAAATTCGTCAAGTGAGAGCTCTTCCTCACTAATATCATCCTCATGTCGTTCATCCTTCATTGAGGCGATCTCTCTATCCGTCTTTGTCTCAAGATATTTGTTGTAAAGCCTTTCATAGGAGATCTCATCTAGAATGACGACTTTTGCATTCAACTCAAGTTTATTGAGGTAATTGCTACTTTCTACCAATAGATTTTGACTTAATGCAACCGTTAATTGCTCATCTATTTTTGTAAACAGGAGATGATTCTTCAAGGCAATGTCAAAATCAATACCCTCAACCTCTGCCATTGGCAAATTCGTATCATGATAATACTCTTCTAAGATCATCTTGTTCCCTGCCTAGTCATCAATCGGTTCAAATGCTTCATCATCTTCACCGCGGGTATTCAATCGATCTTCTGCCGCTTTCTCGATCTTTGCAAAGACCTCTG
>JBFEXS010000070.1:0-11785 GCA_041562555.1 Sulfurimonadaceae bacterium | reverse complement strand
TAGATCGCCTTTGACGCTTTTTGTCTTTTCCAACCATTTCCACATAGGCTATCCTTAACTGTTTAAAATATTATATCTCAAAATAAAATTATAATAAAACATGATACAATATCCTAAAGATAGATGTGACGGGGGAAGCGATATGTTTGATCATAAGGACAAGCTACATGAACTGGCCCAGGAAGGTTCATTAAGTGATAAGCTCAAAGCCACACATGAAGTGATCAAAGAGACCTTTCCCTTTATCGTGCGCGTTGCCGTCGCGATATACGACCCCCAGACCAATGTGCTCAAGACCTTCTTACATAGTAGCGGAGGAGACAATCCCCTGGATCATTATCAAGCCCTTCTTGACAATGCACCTTCCCTGAAAGAGATTTTGAAGAAAAAAACGCCTCGGGTGATCAATAATCTGGAGGAGTATGAGACAGGGGAGCATGAACACACGATGAAGATCAAAGAGTTCGGGTATGCAGCCAGTTATACCATGCCTATCTATAACGAGGGGGTCTTTGTCGGCTTTCTCTTTTTCAACTCCAATCAAATAGAGGTCTTTAATGACAGCGTGTTAAAACAGCTGGATATCTATGGTCATATGATCTCTTTGCTTATCATCAACAAACTCTCTTCTATACAGACCTTAAGCGCCGCTATTAAAACGACGGGGAAACTCTCTCATCTCAGAGACCCCGAAACCGGTTCACATCTCGACAGGATGTCCCGATACAGCCGTATTATTGCCAAAGCTCTGGCAGACAAATATGAACTCAATGACACTTATATCGAACATGTTTTTATGTTTGCACCCCTACATGACATCGGAAAGATCGGGATCCCTGACAGCATCTTACTCAAACCGGGCATACTTAATGAGGCTGAGAAAGAGATCATGAAGACGCATTCGCAAAAAGGTCTGGAAATGATCGATGACCTTCTGAATAATTTCAAACTCGTCAACTTTGAATATGTCGACGTATTGCGGAACATCGCAGAGTTCCATCATGAAGCCGTCAACGGGACGGGTTATCCAAAAGGCATCCATGGGAATGAGATCCCTTTAGAAGCGAGAATCGTCGCAGTTGCCGATGTCTTTGATGCACTTACCAGCGTTCGCAGCTACAAAAAGGCATGGAGCAATGAAGAAGCCATTTCCATGCTGAAAGAACTCGCAGGAGAGACGCTTGACATTGACTGCGTCAATGCCCTGATCGATAATATGGACAAGATAATAGAGATCCAACAGCAGTTTAAGGAAGATACCTACGGTTAGACTATATCTTGCCCAATCTGATCTCAAAACATTTGTTCTCGCCCTCAAGTAGCGAGACATCTCCGCCATGAGCTTCTGCTATTTGGGATGAGAGCACCAATCCAAGGCCATTTCCCTTCTCTTTCGTACTTTGGAAAGCTTCGAAGAGTGCTCCTTTGTTTTCAATAGGCACGCCTGAGTCATACACCTTGAAGATATGAAAGGTCTCATCTTCTTCATAACTGATGACGACCTCCCCTTCCTCACTCTCATCTTCTTCAATGGCATCAATCGCATTAAAGACAAAATTTGAAAAAAGCATGGAGAGTAGATCAAAATCACCTTCGATCTCAAAGTCACCTTCAGGTAGTTCAAAACGGATATCTTTTGAAAAGGAGTAGTAACCGATAGAGAGTTCTATGTCTTCTCGCAGTCTGTGCCATGTCAAAGAGGATTTTACCGCGATCACACCCTTGGAAAACATCAAGGTCGCTTTGATTATCCGCTCTATTCGATAAACAGACTTTTGCACTTCCAAGACAATAGGCTTGTTCTCAAGCTTTACCCGTTTCATCAATGTCGAGGTCAGAAGGGAGATGGAACCGATCGGATTACGTATCTCATGGGAAAGGTGGGCTGCCATCTGCCCCATTGTAGCAAGGTTCTCCTTTCGTTTTTGCTCGGTGATATCGGTAGCAGAGATCAGTATCTTGACCTGATAATGATTTGTCTTGATCAGAAAACTGCACTCCTCAAAACTCAGTTCATAATCGCTTCGATGGAAGTCCATGATCTCCAGAAGTCGGGAAAGCTCTTTTGCCCGTGAGTTTTGTGTGAAGATCGTTCCGTCTTCAAAGAGTACCCATAGCGCATTCGGCAGGAATTCGATCAGGTTTTCTATCGTCTCTTGCAGATGGTTATAAGAACTACGCAGCGTCTTATACTCTTCCTCGACCTTATAGGTCTGTTCTATCAGCATCTGCAATTGGCCTAAAATCTCTTCGTTATTCTCACTCATATCACTCTTTTTAGCTAAGTATAGCGGCTTTTTAATATTTTTTAATTAAAAAGATTTATCACTATTTTGTAATTTTTCTTTTTTTACTCAAAGCCCAATGAAAACCTTTTCTTATAGCTTATTCAGCAAACGTATATACTTTTTTGTTAAAATATAGACATAAATTAAATACAATACTTGAGGTTCCTTAGTGATAAAAAAGATTTATTCATTTTTTTCAAATGCACACACCGATGAATCGAAGATCTTACTTATCCTTCTTATCACCAGTTTTTTTGCAGGGATCATCCTTGGCAGTCTTAACCTGCTCATTACCAATCATGAGCTTGAAGCGGGTGCCGGACTGATCCTTTCTTTATACAGTTTCTTGATACTGGTACTGCTGCTGCGGGAAAGTGTTCCCCTTTTAGTCCTGATCTATGCGACACTTGGTTTCTTCCTCGCATTTTTTTTAGTAGGATTCGTCACGACCGACAATAAACTTGAGATGGTCATGTTCTTAGTCATCTATCCCATTCCTGCCATTTTACTGCGCCCTTTTAAACATGCGCTCTTTTGGATCATCGTCTTTGTCATCTCGATGTTGCTTGCCCTGAGCCTTTCATACACCAAACTCAGCCTGAGCACCTATGAGGTCTTTCAACTCCTGCTTATACAACTGGTCATCACGATGATCCTTGGTTATTTTGTCTTTAGCATGAAGCTCTCAAGCGCCCGGCTCAAACGTGAGACGCAGAAACTCTCTAAACTGACAGCGACCCTTGAAGACAAGGTCAGCGAACGTACCGCTGCCCTAGAAAAGAGTAAGAATGACCTGGAGCAGGCCCACTGGAAACTTGAACAATATAAAAGCCGTTTGGAAAAGCGGGTCCAAGAAGAGATGGCCAATGTCTCCGAAAAAGAGAACCTCCTCAAAGAGCAATCCCGTCTTGCCTCTATGGGTGAGATGATCGACGCTATCGCACACCAATGGAAGCAACCCCTTAATGCAATATCCATGGCGGCTGATATGATCCGATGTGAGATCAAAGAGGGAGAGGAGCTAAGTCCCAGATGTGTAGAGGCCAACGAGATGAGTGATGTGATCCATCATCAGATCGAACACATGACGACGACGATGAGCGAATTTCGCAGTTTCTTCCGCCCCAACAAAGAGAAAGAAGACTTCTCCCTTGAAGGATGTATCGACTCTGTCATGGTACTGCTAAAAGATGAGATCCTTAAAAACAACATCCAGATCCAGCGGAACAAACAAGAAGATATCTTTATCCACGGACATGAGAATGAGTTCAAACATCTTTTACTGAACCTTATCAACAATGCCAAAGATGCCTTCAATGAGAACAATATTCAAAAACGTATCATTGCGATCGGACATAATGAGACCGAACATCACATCATTTTACAGGTAGTCGATAATGCCGGCGGGATTCCTGCCGATATTATAGATAACATCTTCCATCCAAACGTGACATCAAAGGGAGATAAAGAAGGCACGGGAATCGGACTGTATATGAGTTCGCAGATCGCGCAGAAACATCAGGGTCACCTTAGCGTACAAAACACCAAAGACGGTGCGCGTTTCACCCTGAGCCTAAAGAAATAGACCTAAAAGGAGTATAGATGTATTATGTCGTTCAACTTCTACATGATATGGATGAGAAACATTTTACCTCCTATGAGGTTCCCCGGTATATCCTCTCGGACAAAAACAAGCATATTATTTTCGAGTTTGGTGAGAAGCCCAATGTCAAACGCAAATGGGCTCCCAAAGAGGATATTGTCCTACTGACACGGGACAAACGTTTCTTCACAGCCTTTATCGAAAAGCTTATCAAGCTTGAATCGACCCATATTGACAAGATCAACAAGGCCAAAGCAGAAGTCGAAGAACTGAAAAAGCGTTACAAAGAGAAGATCCATACCGAACTCACCTCATTCAAAGAGTTATCCGAGAAGAACGACAGAGTACCAAATCTTATTTAACAAATTAAAATATAAATTATGATAAAATCACACCTTCATTTAAGGAAGGAAGTCGATGAAATCCATTATATTCACTCTATTAATAACCCTAAGCCTCCATGCCGGCACCACTTATCCAGAACTGTTTTCTCAGTTAGGGACACCTCTTTACAAAGCCGATAAACTCTTTTCCAAGCTCCCGCAGAGCCCTAATTACTCACATCTTCTTGAAAGCTATCATATCGATAAAACAGATGCCCTTAAACTCTACGAAAGTGGGAATAAACAGGCATATTTCAAAGCATTACGTTCACTCAATCAAGCCTATGACAACATAATCACGGTGCTCAAGCAGGAACTTCATAATGCCATAAAAACTGATGATTATGCACGTTTCCTTGGCATATCAGACGCAGGTATCGATGCCCTGTATGAACAACGGAGTTTTGAATCGTCTACTATGCAATACTATCTTAGCCATAAGCAATATGGGGAATCGGCCTATCTTAATAAACGGATACAAATGGATAAAGGCTATGAAAAGCAGTATGGTATAGATATATCAACACAGAATATGGCTTACCGTCAAAACCCTCTTATCCTGCTGTCTACGACCTGGTGTAGACAATGTAGGTATGCAAAACAATATCTTCGTGAGAAGGGTATTGTCTATACAGAGTATGATGCCGAAAAATCCCAAAAAGGCCGTGAACTCATGAAGAGATACAAGGGGACAGGATATCCGACCTTTATTATCGGCAATGAATCCACAAGTGGACTCAGGACCAAATGGTTGGATGAAAGGCTCTACTAGGAGAAATACGTTTTGAGTACCGTATAGAGCATATAGGCGTCCTTATCCCCTGCCGTTTCACGGATCGAATGCATGGCAAAGGTCGGTAATCCCACATCCAGTGTTTTGATACCGATCTTGGTCGCGGTGATCGGTCCGATCGTAGAACCGCATCCCATATCCGTTCGGGTGACAAAACTCTGATAAGGCACATCCGCACCTTTACATAACAGTTTAAAGGCGGATACCGTCTGTGAATTGCTGGCATAACGCTGGTTTGCATTGACCTTGATCACCGGGCCATGATTAAGCAAAGGGCCGTGGTTCTCATCATGTTTTGATGTAAAGTTCGGATGGATCCCATGTGCATTGTCTGCGGAGATCATCATCGATGCATTCACCATGCGAGAATAGGACTCGTGTTCTTTGTTGATACGCTGCAGTACCATCTGTAAAAACGGACCGGCAGCTCCGGAGGTGGACTCACTGCCCACCTCTTCATGGTCCGAACATATCAAAAGCGCACTTTTTTTGGCAGAAGCAGTTTTGATGGCCTGTAGCCCTACATAGCAGGATAAAAGGTTGTCTAACCTTGCAGAAGCCAGGAACTCCCGGTTAAGCCCGATAAAGGCAGGGGCCTGGGTATCATAAAACACCAGTTCGAAATCAAGTATCTCTTTCAGACCGCTCTCTTTCATCAGTATCTCCTCAAAAGAGATCATCTCGTCACTGCGCATCATGATCGGCGGTATATCCGTCTGTGCATTGATCGACCTTTCCTTGTTTGCATCGATATCCAGATGGATCGCAAGTGAAGGGATAACAGCGATCGGTCGTTTAAAGTCGATCAGAGGGTGTACCAGTTCACCAGCACTGTTCAGACCACTGACCCGCCCCGCCAAAGAGAGGTCTCGATCAAACCATGGGTTCAGTAAGGCACCCCCATATACTTCTACACCAAGTTGAATATAGCCCTTTTTATGAATGATCGTATTGGGTTTGAGCTTCAGACAGGGACTGTCGGTGTGGGCACCGACCATTGCGATACCCGTCTCACTCAATTCCTCTTCTCCATAGACAAACGCGATCAGAGAAGAATCATTTCGGGTGACATAATACTTATGCGTTTTTTTAAGATCCCAAGACTGGGACTCGTCAAGTCTTTCAAATCCTGCTTCTTCTAAGCTTCTTGCCAGTTCAGCCGTTGCATGAAAAGGCGTTGGAGAAGATTGAAGAAACGTCAAAAGTTCTGTATTGAAATCGGTTTGTGTCATCAAAATATACCTATGGTCTGCTCAGTAATTCTATAAGCGCTTTATTTCCTGAGAGTTTAGCATAATTTAATGCCGTTCGGCCATCATGGTCCAGAAGATCTTTGGATGCGCCCAGGTTGAGTAAAAAACTGACAATCTCCAGCTTTCCCTCCTCACTGGCAATATGCAAGGCTGTCTTCCCGTCCTGATTGACACTGTTGATATCACGACGGGCAAGGTGATAAGAGAGCAGATCGATATCTCCCTCTTTTGCTGCGGTGAAAAAAGGGTCATCCTCCTGCAAAGCTGTCTGGTTTGCGACCTGACTAAGGTATATGATCACTTTAATACGGTTTTTTTCGATTGCATAGACCAAGGGTGTTTTATGGGACTGGTCTTTGATATGCGGGTTAGCCCCGTTTTCTACCAGCTTCTTGACTATACTGAAACGGCCGATTGAAGCCGCATAATGCAGAGGTGTCTTACCATGGGTATCAAGGGCATTGACATCCAATCCCTCCTCAAGAAACTTCATGACCTTTGTCTCATTCACCTCTTTGACAGCTTTATGCAAGGGTGTGGAATACAGGGGGCTGAGGAAAACAAGTATGGCAAATAAGATTCTGATCACCATCTTATGTCTCCCTCCTTCAAGCGTATCTCCTATTATAACCTAGGCACGATTTACTTTTTATTTCTCAATGCTTCGAGATAGAGGCCTTTGACCTTGTCATCATACAAGAACTCCCCATAGTCAATACGTTCATCCTCTTTGTATAGACCCCATTTATCACTGATCCAACCTTCATCTTGCGAACATCTCACCCCATCAAAACTGACCTCTTCACCGGCGAGAAACTTTTTAAGTCTGACTTGCAAAGAGACAACCTGTTGCATCATCTCTTTGACACTGGATTCATCATAATGGCTTCTGGGTTTAAAGCCGATGTAAAACAGTGCATTGAAGGCAATCAAGATAAAGAGCATCTGCGCAAACGGCGCATGATAGATGATAAAGAGTACAAAGGATATCGATACGGAAAGCACTGCCAGCATCATCTGAAGTTGTTTAAACTTCTTCAACTTTCTTTGATACTCCCTATGCTTTCCCTCTAAAAGTGCATTAAGACGGGCAAGAACGGCGATGATGATCTCAGGCGACATTGACATCGATCAGTTTTTCAAGTTCAGGGATGATCTTGTTGTCTACACGGATCGCCGAATCCAGGACCACATTTTGCAGCTTGGAAGTGATACAGAGTTTAAGCTCCCGGGTTCCCGGGTTTTGGCGGATCAGACGATAGAGTTCTTCCAGACGGGCAAGGTCACGGGAGAGGCGAACTGTCACGATCAATGGTTCCTGAGGGATCTCGCGTATCTTGGTCTGTACCTTCTTCGCCTCTTTCTTCACCTCTTTAAGCGTAAAGATCTTCAAGACAGATATACGCGCGCCAAAATCATGATGCTGCGTTACCTTCACTTTAAAGGCGATCGGTTCATCCAGGTCCATCGACTCCAACTGGTCAAGTTTATCCGAGAAAAGCATCATCTCGATATCCCCGTGAAAGTCCATCAGACGCAATATACCAAAGGTATTTCCCTTTTTGGAGACCTTTTTTTGTATCTCTTCGACCTTACCGATGAAGATCGCCGTTGAACCGTCGGCAATGTTTTCAATATCCGATGAGAGCGTGTACTTTATCTGGTCGATCTCTCCCCTGTAATCATCCAGAGGATGCCCCGAGACATAAAAGCCAAGGGTGTCTTTTTCAAACTCCAGGATCTGCTTGAGCTCAAACTCCGGCGCATTGGTCAGCTTCAGATCGACCTCTGTGATATCCGCATCATCTCCAAACAGACTTCCGACGGCATTCTTGCGCGCGGAAGAGGCATCTTTGGCTGTCTGGATGATCGTCTCGATCTGTTCCAGAATCGCACGTCGGGAAAACTCAAACTGATCAAAACCACCGGACTTCGTCACAGACTCCAGTACCCGCTTGTTCACCTTTGCCGGTTCGATACGGTTGACGAAGTCTTTCATATCATCAAAAGGACGTTCTTCGCGTACTTCCAGGATCGACTGTACCGCTGACTCCCCTACACCCTTGATGGCTCCCAGACCAAAGAGGATCACATCCTGATCATCTTTCTTGGTTGCGGAGAACTCCAATTGGGAGAAATTGATATCCGGCGGAGAAAGCTCGATACCCATGCGCTTGACCTCATCGATATACTTGACGATCTTCTCCGTATTATCCTTCTCAGAGGTCAACAGGGCTGCCATGAACTCCTGCGGATAATAGGTCTTCAGCCATGCCGTTTGAAAGGTGACCATCGCATAGGCTGCCGAGTGGGATTTATTAAACCCGTAACCCGCAAACTTCTCGATCAGTTTAAAAAGTTCTGACGCCTTGTTATAATCCAGACCCAGCTTCTGCGCGCCTTCAGAGAAAAGACGGTTATACTTCTCCATCTCATCTACTTTCTTCTTACCCATGGCACGACGTACGATATCCGCACCACCCAGACTCATACCACCGATATACTGAACGATCTGCATGACCTGTTCTTGATAGACGATCATCCCGTAGGTTGGCTCCAAGGTGTCCTTAAGCAGATCAAAGCTGACCTCTTCGAACGGATAATAGACCTTCTTACGTCCGTGTTTACGCTCGATGAAGTCATCCAGCATCCCTGATTCCATCGGCCCCGGACGATACAGGGCCAGGACCGCGATCAGGTCTTCGAAGTTCGAAGGTTTCAAACGTTTGTTCAAATCCTGCATACCCGAACTCTCTATCTGGAACATACCTACCGTCTCACCTGTCTGGATCACCGAATAGACTTTCGGGTCATTCTCATCGATCGCGTTCCAGTCCACATCCACATCATAACGGCGTTTGACCAGTTTGATCGCCGCATCGATCACGTCCAGTGTCTTCAGTCCAAGGAAGTCAAACTTGATCAGATCGACATCTTCAAGGTAGTTCAGTGAATATTGGGTGACAAAGGTATCCTCACCCGAGGGTTTGTAGATCGGTGTTTTATACCATAACTCCCTGTTAGAGATAACAACCCCCGCAGCGTGCATCCCGGCATTTCGTTTAAGCCCTTCAAGCCGTTTGGAAAACTCCCAGACACGCGCTGCCGTCGGATCGGTCTCTACCAACTCCTGCAACTTAGGCTCTTTTTGGTAAGCACCCGGCTTTAACTCACCGTTTTTCATCTTCCCGTTGAGTGTGATACCCAGCTCATCAGGGATCAGTTTTGCCATCTTGTCTGCCTGAGACAAGGGAACGTCCAAGACGCGCGATACGTCACGGATGACCCCTTTGGCAAGCAGGGAACCGAAGGTGATGATCTGGGCGACCTGATCACGTCCATACTTTTGCACAACATAGTCAATGATCTCACCGCGGCGTGCCTGCATGAAGTCCATATCGATATCGGGCATCGATACACGCTCTGGATTCAAGAAACGCTCAAACAGAAGGTCATACTTCATCGGATCGATATCGGTAATATCAAGGGCATAGGCGACCAGAGAACCAGCTGCCGATCCACGTCCAGGTCCGACAGCGATACCCATCTCCTTGGCTACCTTCACAAAGTCCCAGACTATCAGCATATATCCCGGGAACTTCATGGAGTTGATGATATCCATCTCATATCTCAGGCGTTCCCAATACTCCTCATGGCGTTCTTCAGGAACATGGATCAGACGGTTTTTCAGACCGACCTCACAGCGGTGGATAAAATATTCTGCATCATTCTTATCCGCTGCTGCCAGCCATTTTTTACGTGCCTCATCCGTCGCATCCTCAGCCAGAGGTGCATCATCTTCATGATTGATATCCAGCCCCTCCTCTTTCGCATACTCGGGAGTAAACTTGAAGTTAGGCGGGATAGGCTCCTTGACAATCGGCACAAAGTCTTCGATCTTGTTGGTGATCTCCTGGGTATTGGAAATCGCTTCCGGAATATCGGCAAACAGGCGGGCCATCTGCTCCGGTGATTTGAGATAGAACTCGTGCACCGAGTGACGCATACGGTTGGGATCGTCATAGAGTTTATTCATCCCGATACACATGAAGGCCTCATGATACTGAGCATCATCAGGATAAGTGTAATGGGTATCGTTGGTAGCGACGATCTTGATCCCTGTCTCGACGGAAAGCTGAAGAAGCTGCTCATCGATAAAAAGCTGATCCCCGATACCGTGACGCATGATCTCCAGATAGAAATCATCACCGAAGATCTCCTTATACTCAAGGGCCACGGCCTTTGCACCCTCGTATCCCCCTGCTCCGTTACGCACATTACGTTCATTGGCCAGATTGAGGTGCCAGTTTACCTCACCCTGCAGACAGGCAGAGGTACAGATAATCCCCTCAGAGTGCTCACGCAGCTCTTTTTTGTTGATACGCGGGAAGTAATAGAATCCGTCAATATATGCCTTGGATGAGAGGTACATCAGGTTTTCGTATCCGATCTTGTTCTTCGCAAAAAGACAGACATGAAAACGCTGTTTTGTACTGCGATCATCCAATGTCTCACCGTTATGGATATAGCCTTCCATCCCAATGATCGGTTTGATGTCAGCATCTTTCATCTGCTTGTAAAAATCGATCGCTCCGAACATGTTTCCATGATCGGTCATGGCAACAGAATCCATGCCAAGCTTTTTTACCTCTTCAACCAGATTAGTGATCTTGTTTGCCCCGTCTAGAAGGGAGTATTCCGTGTGTAGGTGTAAGTGGGTAAATTGCTGTACTGACATAGTAAAAACCTGCTTTATTATTTACAAGGATTATAAGTCAAGAAGGCTAAATTTTGGATTATGTTTTGCAGAAAAAAAAGGATTTAAATCTTTATAGGAGAAAGTGTGTCTATAAAAAATATTTCCACAGGTTTACGCCCATCAACTAAACCACTGGTACTGATCATTACCTTCTTTGACAGTTCACGATCAACAACTTTCCAAAGTCACATACTTCAGTCACTTAATGTACCTTCTTATACGTCTGAAAATGTGTATACTCCTAGAGATCGCCACAGAAAATCGTTCCTTGATACCTATTTTATTCTTTATTTCCGACTCGATAGTTTCAAGCAATTCCAACCTTGATTCTGTAATCCCTTGTCCTCTTCTTCCTAACGTAATATAAAACTCGTGTCCATCCGTTGAATAAAAATCCACCTCTTGAAAAGGGATAAGCCCAAGACAAAAAAGGTCGTGAACAATCAACCTGAAAGAGTGAGGGACAAAACACCAAGCATGAACATCCAAATAATCATTATCATTGACCACCGACTCCATACCGTGTAGTGCATCCTCAATCGTATGTACAAAGCTGTATTTACCTGTACTACCTGGATTCCATGCGATTTTTCCCGATTGGGACACCACATTTAAATAATACTCTGCCACTGTACCCGAAGAATGAATAGTAGCCTTCTGGAAATGGCTATCTATGATCTTTGCGATACCGGTGATTGGTCTAAAG
>JBFEXS010000069.1:0-11796 GCA_041562555.1 Sulfurimonadaceae bacterium | reverse complement strand
GCATTGAGCATATTGGCATTGGTCGTAATTGAATCGTTGAGAAAACCGACACTTGGTGCACCTTCATAAAAGATCTTGGTCTTCCAAAATATCAGGTCATTCATAAACGCATTGACAAAATCGAACAATTGCCCCGCATTGTCATGAAAGTAATCCTCATTTTGAGTAATTGCATCGACTTCCCACACCCATTCATATTGTTCATCCAGAGTCATGTTAAGACGGTCGACATAAGCATTACAGGCATTGAGTTCTTTACGCAATGCCTTGTTTTCTGCTTTTAATTTTTCAATCTCAGAGGTATTCATAAATGTTTCCAGTTTTTACTTTTCTGGTTCTATTCTATCATAATATTTTCTTATTCACTTGAATCGATTTCAAACAGATATCTCGGGTGTTTATCCGTAACTTTGTTTTAGTCTGATATAATCCCAAAATTATCAAAAAGGCAGGTCAAGTGTTTGAATGTCTTTAAGGAGTCCATATGGAGTGTGAATTTCCTACGGTGAACAGTACAGATGATGAGATCAAAGAGATCTTTTCAAAAACGAAGACCATAGCGATTCTGGGACTTTCCCCTGATCCTTCCAAGGCGAGTTACCGGGTGGCAAAGTACCTTAAAGGGCAGGGGTTCAGGATTGTCCCGATCTATCCGAAAGAGGATGAGATCCTGGGGGAGAAGGTGTACCGTTCATTGGCTGAGATCCCTTTTGAAATCGATATGGTAGATGTCTTTCGTAAACCCAAGGCATTGGTGTTAATAGCTGAAGCCGTATTGGCCCGGGGAGATGTGAAGTGTTTTTGGGCACAGCAGGGAATTGTCAATAATGAAGCAGCCCGCATTGTAGAAGACGCAGGAATAAAGGTCGTTCAGAATAAATGTACCATGGTTGAGCATGCAGGAATATAAGGATTGAATTGTTAGAGTTAGAACTGATCAAAAAAGCCGCTGAACGGATAAAGAACGTCGCGGTGAATACGCCATTTGCCTTTGCACCACAACTTAGTGAAATAGCTGAAGCACAGGTGTTCATCAAAAAAGAGAACCTACAGATCACAGGAGCCTTTAAGCTGCGTGGAGCCTTTAATAAGGTGGCTTCACTCTCACAGGAGCAGCAACAAAAGGGTGTGATTGCGGCGAGTGCGGGAAACCATGCCCAGGGGGTCGCTTTTGCTGCAAAGCATTTTGATATCCAATCCGTTATCGTGATGCCTGAATCTACACCGATCACAAAGATCAACGGAGTGAGTGCTTTGGGTGCAGAAGTTGTACTGGCCGGAAGCAATTATGATGAGGCTTATGCCTATGCGACGGAATATGCCCAAAAGAACAGTCTGGTTTTCATACACCCTTTTGAGGATGATGAGGTCATCGCAGGACAGGGAAGTATAGCTATAGAGATGCTTGAAGCAGAGCCTGATCTGGACCTTATTGTGGTTCCTGTAGGTGGGGGTGGCCTGATCTCGGGTGTGGCTTCTGCCGCGAAGCAGATCAATCCTAAGGTGAAGATTATCGGTGTAAGTGCCAAAGGTGCACCGGCTTTGAAGAACTCTTTTGAACAGAAGCGTGCCGTCCATACAAGTTCGGTCCGGACTATCGCCGATGGTATTGCGGTCAGGGACACTTCGGAAATCACTCTCGAGTATATGCTGCAAAGTGTTGATGAGGTCATCTCCGTTGATGATGAAGAGATCGCGAATGCGATCCTCTATCTGCTGGAGAAACAGAAACTTGTGGTTGAAGGTGCCGGTGCCGTCGGTGTAGCGGCACTGCTGCATGGTAAGCTGGAAGCCTTCGCCGGTAAAAAGATAGGTGTCATCCTCAGCGGTGGGAATATCGATGTAACGATGCTTTCAGTTATCATCGAAAAAGGTCTGCTCAAGTCGCATCGCAAAATGAAGCTGACGGTTACCCTGGTGGATAAACCAGGTTCGTTGATGAAATTGACAGAATTGCTCAAAGAGCTGTATGCAAATATTGTACATATCGCTTATGACAGAACATCTACGACACTTGATTACGGGGATGCTCATGTCACTATCCATCTCGAGACCAAAGGTAAAGCACACCAAGAAGAGATCAGGCATGTATTGCAAGAACACGGATATTTAAGTAGCGAGATGAAATAATACCAGATGATCGCCGATAAAAGTGTAGAGATCAAATCACCTGTTGTTACGCTCAAGGCACTTCATGACGGCAATCTGATCCTCATGGACAAGATGGGTACTCTGCGTTACATTGATGCGCAAAACTACAAGACGATTGACGGGTTTAAGACCAAGATAGAGCAGGAACGTTCCTGGGGAAATCACATGTCTGTCTCGGCGTCGGGAAAGTATGCCGCCTGTGTTATCCCAAAGAGCAATAAAGCAGCACTCTATGATATACACAACAGAAAGCTTCTGTATACGACTTCACGTCATAAGGGTGATTTGGAATCTGTCTGTGTGGACGATGATAATCACTATTTTGTCACCGGCGGTACGGACGGGAAGACCTATGTCTGGAATCTGGAAACGGCAAAACTGGTATACTCCTTTCCTCCCCATGCAGATTACATAACGGCCTTGGAGATCAACAGTATCTGGATCGCATCTGCTTCCTATGACCGAAATATTTCCGTGCTTAACCTTACGACGATGCAGACACCGATCCGCTTAAGCGGCCATCAGAGTGTGATCATACAGATGAAACTCCTTAAAGGGATGAAGATGCTCTCTGCGGACAAGACGGGAAATGTCATTTTATGGGATCTTCGTACGTCAAAGGCGATCACGCGTTTTAAAAAGATCAATGATGACGTGAACTGTTTTTGTGTCAGTGCTGACGAGAGGTTTCTTTTTGTGGGAACCAAGTTGGGGAATGTAGTGCTGTATGATATTCAAAGTGGGGAGTGTCTTAAACGCTCCTTTGTCAAAGAGTCGACAAAAGTGACCGCACTGACGGTGCTTAAGCAAAAGAATCAATTGGTGGTCGGCACCAAAAGCGGGCGTTTGAACTTTTACTCCCTAGTCCCCAAAGAGCATTATCTAGTACAGCAGCTTAAAGTTAAGGCGTATGATGTCTTGTATGATTTAGTAGAAGAGAATCCGCTTTTACGCTATTCCTATGTCTATAACAAGCTTGAGCAGGTGTGGGAATCAACCCTTAAAAAAGCGACGAAACTCTTAGAGATGGGTCAAAAAGAGAATGCGAGGAACACCATTGCTCCCTTTGAAAAGGTACGATCAAAGGGAGCTCTTATTCAAGAGCTGTTCAAGGATTATCGTGAGTATGAGACCTTTGTGCGTTGTGTGAACGAGAAAAAATACTCCCTGGCATATCCCCTGGCGAACAGACACCCCCATTTCAAAAAGAGCGATGCTTATCGATTTATGGAAAACGAGTGGCACATACAGTTTAACAAAGCTAAAACCATCTTACTTAAAAAGGATGGGGACGAAAGGGTCAGGAAACTGCTTTCATCCTTCAAGGGGATATCTGAAAAATCTATTTTGATACAGGAATTGTTTCAGCAGCGTACCGCGTATATGCTATTTCAAAAGAAACTGGCACAAAAGGATTACCAGGCTCTCTTCACACTGCTTGAAAGATGTCCCTTTATCAAGGAGTTTGATGAATATGATGATCTGATTGCCTATGCGGACAATCTGTATATCAAAGCGCATCAGTCCCTGGAAAACGAGGATTATGCTGATTGTGTGAAATATGCATCTGAACTTTTGCTCTTTCCTGATTTCAAAGATGATGTACTGGAGATGATGGAACGTTCAAAAGTGTATCAAGACTTCAGTGATGCCTTTCATCTTAATGATGTGCCAAAGATGTATGAAATGATTGGGAAGAACCCCTATCTAATGGAGCGAAAAGAAGCCAAAGAGATAGAGGGGAATTGGTATGCGCATCTGCTTTTGGCCGAGAAGTTTGCTTCAAGGGGAGATGTGTCGGGAGTAGTCTCGAGTTTGAAAGACTTTTTTGAGATCAAATCAAAATATGTGTCTGTGGCTATTGTCATGCAGCAGGCATATATGTCTCAGCTTGGCATAGCCCTGCGTACCGGTAAGTCAGAGGTGTTGATAGCACGAGGACTGGAAAAGTATATCCGCCTGTTTGGTCTGGATGAGCATGTGGAAAACTTCCTGGAAAAGTATGAAGGTAAGCGTGGTGGTGTATTACATCTGTCTGCTATGCAGAATGGAGATATCACTTTGTTCAGACCGAGTATGATAATAAATGACATTGTGGAGATGTAGATGATTGCTATTGATTTGGGTTCGAATTCCCTTCGGATGATTCAAAGGGATTGTGCGGGTAAAGTGTTTGTTGCCGAATATGAAAAGATAGTCAAAACAGCAGAACTGTTACATTCGCAGGGCATCATATCTGATGCTGCCGAGGAACGGATACTCCAAGGTTTTAAAGAGGCATCGCAGTATTTGGATTTTGATACGCATACATGTGTGGCAGTGACGACGGAAGCGATGCGTCGTGCTAGCAATGCTGAGAGTGTTTTGAAAAGAATACATGAGAAGACGGGGGTAGAGTTCAAGATCATCTCAGCCCATAAAGAGGCTCAGTTGACACTATTGGCAGTGGAACGACGGTTGGAAGATCTTGGATTTCGAGGGTCCTTTGTGTTGGTTGATATCGGAGGCGGTTCAACGGAAGTTATCTTTAAAAAAGGATACGTGAGTGAGTCAAAGAGTTTTCCCGTCGGTATCGTGACGATGGCATCGAAGTATCCTTCACGGGATGAGATGAATCGACATCTTGTTTCAGAACTTTCTGAGATAAGTGAATATGTTCACAACTATTATACGCGCGAGGGTAAACCGGATTTTTTCGTGGCGACGGCAGGTACACCAACGACAATAAGTGCTTTTAGACAGGGAATGAAATATGATGATTATGAGGCTGAACGTATCAATGGTTCAACGCTGAACTGTTTTGAATGCATGGAAGCTTTGGATGATCTTCTTTCTCTTGATTTTGATGAAAGAGCTTCCTACGTAGGTGTCGGGCGTGAGGAGTTGATCCTCGCAGGTGTCATGATCTACGCACAGTTTTTTAGGCTCTTTGATTATGAGACGTCGGTTATCATCGATGACGGGCTGCGTGAAGGATTGGCGATAACTGCATGTGAACAAGGGCCTGAACTTTCTTAGAATCAAGACCTCAGGCTCATGTTTAACCTCTATCATAGATTTTTTTACTATAATACAAAGAATTTTTAAATATGGAGAGACACATGCAGATTAGCGGTGCTCAAATGGTTATAGAATCTTTGATCGCAGAAAATGTCGAGGTAGTTTTTGGCTATCCAGGCGGAGCGATCATGAATGTCTATGATGAAATTTATAAACAACAAGGTTTTCAACACGTTTTGGCTCGTCATGAGCAAGCGGCGATTCACGCGGCAGAGGGATATTCAAAAGCGACAGGAAAAGTCGGTGTGGCGATGATTACCTCCGGTCCTGGATTTACCAATGCTGTCACAGGTCTGGCAGATGCGTATATGGACTCAATCCCTATGGTCGTCATCTCTGGACAGGTGCCGATGTCCCTTATCGGGACGGATGCTTTCCAGGAAATCGATGCGGTGGGAATCTCCCGTCCATGTACAAAACATAATTATCTTGTAACAGATGCCAAAGATCTTCCACGTATTATGAAAGAAGCATTTTATGTGGCATCTACCGGGCGTCCAGGCCCTGTCCATGTCGATATCCCTAAGGATGTCACAGCGCAGATCGAGGAGTTTGTCTATCCGGATGGCGTCGATATGGAGACGTATAAACCTACGGTAAAAGGGAACTCCCGCCAGATCAAAAAAGCGGTTGAGGCTATTGCCGAGGCATCTCGCCCTATCTTCTACCTAGGTGGTGGTGTCGTTAATTCGAATGCATCAGAGCAGGTGCGTGAGTTGGTCAATATGACGAATATACCTGCAGTGGAGACGCTGATGGCAAGAGGAGTCCTGGGGGCTGACAATGAAAACCTGATCTCTATGCTGGGCATGCACGGTTCGTATGCGGCAAACATGTCAATGTCTGAAGCGGATTTGATGATCGCCGTCGGTGCACGTTTTGATGACCGCGTTACCGGTAAGCTCTCAGAGTTTGCCAAGCATGCCAAAGTAATTCATATTGATATCGACCCTGCGAGTGTTTCGAAACTTGTCCCGGCAGATTTCCCTATTGTCGGAGATGTCAAAAATGTTATCGAAGAGATGATTCCATTGGCTAAAGAGAAAATTGACGGAACACGTTATGCGGGTTGGCGCGAAACAGTAGCCAACTTTGACAAACTGCACCCTCTGGCGTATGAAGACAGTGATGAAGTCATCAAACCGCAATGGGCTATTGAACGTTTGGGTGAATTGCTTGGTGATGATGCAAATATCACTACGGATGTTGGACAGCATCAGATGTGGACAGCACAGTTTTATCCGTTTTCCCGTGCACGTCAATGGATCACCTCAGGTGGTCTTGGAACGATGGGATTCGGATTCCCTGCAGCACTTGGTGTTAAACGCGGGTGCCCTGATAAGGTAAGTATCAACGTCACGGGAGACGGTTCCATCCTGATGAACATCCAGGAGTTGATGACATCGGTTGAGTACAAACTTCCGGTCATCAATGTCATCTTGAACAACAACTATCTTGGTATGGTACGTCAGTGGCAGACAATGTTCTACGACAAGCGTCACTCATCGACTGACCTTACCATGCAACCTGATTTTGTCATGCTTGCACAGAGTTTTGGTGGGGTAGGTTACCGTGTCAAGACGAAAGAAGAGTTCGATGCAGCGATCAAAGATGCTGTTGAGAAAAACGTGGTTGCTCTGATCGATGTAACGGTCAACCGTTTAGAGAATGTACTTCCAATGGTTCCAGCGGGCGGTTCACTATTTAATATGATGTTAGAGTATAAGGACAAATAATGGCGCAAGAGAGACGCGTAATTTCAGTAATCGTAATGAATGAGGCTTCGGTACTTTCCCGTATTGTCGGTCTTTTTTCAGGTCGTGGATACAATATTGATTCCTTAACAGTTGCTCCGATCCCGGAGTCAAAGTACTCTCGTATCACGATCGTTACAGAGGGTTCGATCCGTGTGATCGAACAGATCATCAAACAGCTTCATAAGCTTATCCCGGTGCTTAAGGTATATGAACATGAGTATCTTGTTGAAAAAGAGATGGCCCTTGTCAAGTTCCCTGTATCCGAGTGTTTAAGCGATATTGCTGCATTGTGTGGGGCGTATAACGGACAGATCGTGAATGTAAGTGAGGATGTTATCATCGCCAACGTTGCAGATGAACCGCACAGGGTAGATAACTTCTTACGTGCCATCAAACGCTTTCACCCTAAAGAGATCGTTCGCAGCGGTGTCGTTGCGATGGAGATGTAGTGAAGCTCTCGCATATCGCAAAAGCAATTGGCGTAGAGTTTAGTGGGGAAGACCTGGAGATCACAGGTATTCATACACTTAGTGATGCAACATCGACTCAAATGAGTTTTTTGGATAATCCGAAGTATATCAACTCTCTTGAAGAGACAAAAGCGGCGGCTGTCTTGTGTAATGCAGCTGCTTCACAGAAGGTGCCAAAAGGGTGTATCGCTTTGATAGATGAAGAGCCTTACCTGAAACTTGCCCTTGCTTCTAAGTTGTTTGCTCCCAATGTTATTGAGACTGAGGGGACGGACCCTGAAATCGGCGAGGGCAGCTTTATCGCACCTACGGCATACGTGGGCAAGGGGAGTGTTATCGGTAAGAACGTCAAACTCTTGCCGGGCGTCTTCGTGGGTGATAATGCCAGAATCGGTGACAATACGATATTGCACCCAAATGTCTCAGTGTACAGAGATTGTGAAGTAGGCTCGGATTGTATCATTCACTCGGGAACGACCGTTGGCTCTGACGGTTTTGGGTTTGCACATACAAAACTGGGTGAGCATGTCAAGATCTATCAA
The DNA here is from genome assembly GCA_041562555.1 of Sulfurimonadaceae bacterium. Classification (GTDB taxonomy): domain Bacteria; phylum Campylobacterota; class Campylobacteria; order Campylobacterales; family Sulfurimonadaceae. The sequence continues at coordinate 3,816 of JBFEXS010000069.1, read as the reverse complement.
AACGGGAATGTTGTCATCGAAGATGATGTTGAGATCGGTGCCAACTGTGCCATTGACAGGGCTGTATTTGGATCGACCTATATCCGTAAAGGGTGTAAGATCGACAATCTTGTGCAGTTTGGACACAATGTCGATATCGGCGAGTATACTATCCTTGTGGCACAATGCGGTATAGCCGGCTCCACCAAGTTGGGTCGTAATGTCGTTATGGGTGGACAAAGTGCTACGGCCGGACATTTGACTATCGCGCCATTCACTCAGTTTGCAGCACGTTCAGGTGTAACCAATGATGTGACGGACGGTTCCAAGGTCTACGGTGGTTTCCCATTGATGGAACAACGCGCATGGTTGAAACTTCAAGCAAAATTGGCTAGACTATTGAAAACCAAATGATGGGCATTTGCGTGCTCATATATTAAAGGAAAGAAGATGAGTCAAACAATTGCATTAGACGGTACGAAAAACGGGGTTATCTCGGTAACCAAACTTGAAGAACCTTATGGCAAAGGCAGCGGAACCGTTGCCAGTGTAGGTATCTCCCTTTCCGGTGATGCAGAAAACCCGGAGTGGAAGGTTCACCTTCCTATGACGAATCTTGATGATGTCATTGCAGCCTTGCAAGCATTAAAATCATAGGCCGCATTTTTTAATATCCTGTCCCTTCTTGGGACTTGGACTTTTCATGAAATATTTACTTCTATATTAAATATGGGGTTGTGTGCATAAGCAGTGTTTGTTTAAATAGCAACAGAGAAGTTTAACAACTCATTTGCCTTGGCGGCAAGAAGATCAGTATTGTGCACTTTTGGGAGAAGATAGGCGGGCTGTAACCGTTGATTCAAGAGATTCTTGATTGTGAGTTCAGAGAAGCTTTCATCAAAGAGATCAAAATAGGCACTGACGACATTCTGGTCTGAAATATCATCTATTTTATTAACATCTGAAAAGTTTCTTGAGTTTACGGCAGCCTTGGAAGTCTTGATATCCGCCTGTTCATACTTGTAAGCTGTGTCATATAAAAAACTTTGGCTTTCTAATTTCATGATGCACTCTAATCGATTAATCTATATTATAAGTATTATATCAAAAAGTATATCAAAGAGCAACATCAGGAGCTTTCAGAGGAAATGTATTTCACTATATAATAAACTATATAATAATATATATTGTAAATTAAGACAGGGTTTGTAAGGGCTAATAAAGCTTGGGGTACAGAGCACGCTGAGAAAGATGTGCTCTAATAGGTTTAGTAGTTGTTATTGATAAAGGTCTCTATACGTTTGATACCTTCGCGAATACTCTCGATATCCGTAGCGAACGAGAACCTGAAATATCCGTCTGATCCAAAACCTACGCCAGGAACAACAGCGACGCCGGTCTCTTCTAGCAGTGATTTTGAAAACTTCAGTGAGTCTTTCTCGACTTGAGAAATGTTCACGAAAAGATAAAAGGCGCCATCCGGTTTGACAACAGAAACTCCGTCGATCTTGTTGAAAAGTTCAACCGCTTCATCCCTGCGTGCGGAGAATGCCTGACACATCATCTCGATATCCTTGTCCGCAGATCCGTTAAGACCTGTAATGGCTGCTTTTTGTGTAATGGAACAGATATTGGATGTACTCTGGCTTTGAAGCTTTTTCATCGCCTTGATCAATTCAGGGTCTTTTGCAGCAAGGTAACCAAAACGCCATCCTGTCATGGCAACAGATTTACTCAGTCCGTTGATCGTGATGGTACGGTTGTACATGTCTTCACTGATAGACGCAGCGGATGTGAACTCACCGTCGTAAACAAGTTTTTCATACATTTCGTCACTTGCGACAAGGATGTCTGTTCCTTTGAGTACATCTGCCAATGCTGTGAGTTCCTCTTTTGAGTAAACAGAACCTGTCGGGTTTGACGGGGTAGTAAGGATCAGCATCTTTGACTTGGGAGTGATTGCTGCTTTTAACTGTTCCGGTGTAATTTTAAACCCGCTTGTATCATCTGTAACTATCTCTACAACGGTGCCTCCACTGTACTTAACCAATTCAGGGTAAGTCACCCAGTATGGTGCAGGAATGATCACTTCATCGCCTTCACCTATGGTCGCTTGAAAGAGGTTGAATAAAGAGTGTTTTGCGCCATTGCTTACAATGATCTGGTTGGCTGCATATTCAAGGTTGTTGTCACGTTTTAACTTTTCAGCGACTGCGGCTTTAAGATCGGGAATGCCATCAACCGCAGTATACTTGGTGAATCCTTCATTGATCGCATTGATCGCAGAATCTTTGATAACCTGCGGTGTGTCAAAGTCAGGCTCTCCTGCTGAAAAGCTCAGGACATCTTTTCCTGCAGCACGTAGTTCTTGCGCTAACGTAGTGACTGCGATAGTAATTGACTCGGAAAGAATATTGATTCTATCTGATAGCATGTGTAACCTTTGAAATAAAGCTTATATGGCGCTATGGAAAAGACACCATTATTAGTAGTGAGATTATAACAAGTTTTTTGTTGAATTTATCTTGCGTATAAGAAGAAGTGTTCGCAGCCTAAGCCACTTAAGATTTCATCGACTTGATGAATGACTCGTAGATATGCTCAAGTTCAAGGTCTTGTTCGAGAATCTCTTTGTTGTCCTGTACCATGACATGCTCCAAGACAGCCACACGTTTAAGCAAATACTCAAAGATCTCCTTGTTGACATCCGGGAGTTTGTTGTGTGAAAAGGGATCTTGGCACCGTCCTTTGTCTACAACACGCGCTGGAATACCGATAGCGGTAGAACGGGGAGGGACCTCTTTGACGACGACGGAATTGGCGCCGACCTTAGAGTTTTCACCGATGGTGATATTCCCAAGTACCTTTGCTCCGGCACCGATAACGGCACCTCTTTTGATCGTGGGGTGACGTTTCCCTGCAACAAGGTTGACCCCGCCAAGGGTGACTCCTTGATAGATCAGTACATCATCTTCGATAACCGTCGTCTCACCGATGACCACACCGGTCCCATGGTCGATAAATACGCGTGATCCGATAGTGGCGGCAGGGTGGATATCAATGTTTGTGATGATCTGATTGATACCCATGATGACACGTGCCAATCGTTTCCAATTTGCCTTGTAGAGTCTGTTGGCTATGCGATGGTTGGCGATAGCCCATACCCCCGGATAATTGAAAAACAACTCTATTCTTGAGTGAATCGCCGGGTCATTGTTATAAACGTTTGTAAAATCTTCTTTGATTTGTGAAAAAATTCCCAATAGTTTTCCTAGTTAGTAGTTCTTAGATAACTATTTTGATACAAATAGAGTTCTAACTTTTGAAGTGTATCACTTTTTTCTTCTTCTGTGATAAAAGTAGAACGTGCTAAAGAATTTTTTAGTTGGATTAAGATTTGATTCTCATCATATCCAAGATTGGAAACGACCTTCAATAAAGAATCCGACTCATCGATCTGCTCCAGCGTATATCCATGTTCATCGATGATGACAGTACACTCACTCGGGTGAGAGAAAAGATTATGCTCCATTCCCAAGGTCTCCTGGTAAGCACCGACATTGAAAAAACCAAGGAAGTAATCTTCCTCATCAAGGTCTATATCATGCAGATACAGAGGTGAATTGGATGAAAACCCTATCTCCCCGTCACTGTCACAAGTGATATCCCACAGCGATGCTGAGCGCAGAGCAGGGGTGTCCAGTTTGTGAATAGGCATAATCGGAAAACGTTGTCCAAGCCCCCAGTAATCAGGAAGACTTTGAAAGATCGAAGCATTGATAAGGTAATACTCCTGTAGACGTTCCTGCAGCTTCTCCAGCTCAACACTCGGGTAGT
>JBFEXS010000068.1:0-11800 GCA_041562555.1 Sulfurimonadaceae bacterium | reverse complement strand
TTAGACACTATTTTGGGAGGTTTCAAACCCCCTATTTTAGGGGAGTTTAGAGATCAGGAATTTGAGATGGATCTCAAAAGGCTTTTATTTTAATTTCATCCAAGTAATTACACCACCATTGGAAAAGATCACCCATTTGTTTTGTGTAGTCGGCTTCATGTGAATAGGCTCGGACCTCAGCCCTTTTTTCATGATGATCCAAACATCTCTCCATTGTCTCAAAGCTAGCATTATGCTCTTGCCTATGTGTTTCAACTAAAGAGCGAAATGTACCTCTAAAGCTATGCAATGTTTGCTTACGCCCTCTCTCTTCATCATTAAAGCCCATCATACGAAGAGCTTTATTGCCTGTTTCCTGATTTATATGAGTATGTATGTTTTTAAGCCCATGGAACACCCATTGTCCCCATCCAGTAATATTATGTACTTCACGTAGAATTTCGATTGCTTGCTGAGGTAAAAGTACATTAAAGTCTGGAAGGTTGCTGTCTTTAACCTTCATATTAGACCGTTTAATGGTTAATAGTCCTTTGTCCAGGTCTATCTGTTCCCAGCGTAGTTTACATAGGTTCTCGGCTCTTAGAGGTATCCTACATACGAATTGAAGCATGAGGCGTGTGATTGGTTGGCCTTTATATTTGTCAATTTCATGCAGCAGCTCATTTAGTGTTGCTGCATCTGTGATCTTGGCATAGTGTTTTTTTTGTGGCTTAGGAAGAGAAGATTTTTTAATTTTAAGAGGTGTCATGACCTCAGTGTATCCACTTGAAATAGCGTGTTCCCATATTAGCTTTGCATCTTGATAGAGTCTTTTAGCTGTTTCGGGTGTTTGAACTTCTTTTGCTTTGATCGCTTTAAAAAGGTCTTCATGCTTTATTTCGTTGATATGTTGAGAAGAAAGTATATTATGCTGTTTATCGTATTTACAGAAGTACGGAAACATATCACGCTCATAGGCTCTGTAACGCTTGTCCGCATATGGTTTACTACAAGTGAGGTTATCAGCCCATTCACGAACCACTAAATGAAATTGGCCTTTATTGGCTGCTTCTCTTTTCGCTTTGGCTTCTCGTTTTGCCTGGACGGGGTTAATGCCTTTATAAGCAAGCTCTTTATATTCATCTCGTTTTTTACGGGCCTCTTTGAGCTTAACAGTTGGATAGTTCCCTGCGGTGGTTTTGGTGGTTTTACCGTTGATTGTGTATCGGATTTCCCATGTTTTAGTGCCATTCGGTTTGATAAGTAATTGTAGTCCGTTACCATCGGGTAGGTGGTACGCTTTCTCTTTGGCTTTGGCTGTTTTGATAGTTGCATCACTAAGAGCATCTTGGATTGAACGGTTAGCCATTATGTACCTCTAATGTACTTTATTTGATGAAATATTAAAGTACATTATGACGAAGTACACTAAAAAGTACATTAAAGTTGTAGATTTAGTTATATTATACTAGACGTACTCAGACGATAGATAGCTTTAAAACATCGTATTTAAGGGTGTTTTGTAGATCATTTAGGATTGTGTTGGATTATTGAATGGTGGAGCATAGCGGGATCGAACCGCTGACCTCTTCGCTGCCAGCGAAGCGCTCTCCCAGCTGAGCTAATGCCCCACAGTTTGGAAGATGGAAAGTATAATTATTTGTGCCTTAAGGTGCTCTTACACGCTTCATGGAATAATTGAAATTTCTCTACATTCCATATCCCATCTGCCGATATACTAGACAGATTAATCCCCAAGTCCATCGATATAGGAAAATATGTATGAAAAAGCTTATTGTATCTGCCATCTTCGTCGCAACACTCTTCGCTCAGGATAAATTGACGGTACAGGTATTGAGTACGGAGGAAAAAACGTCGATAACCGAAGCGTTTATGCAAAAGCTCAAGTCCCTCGATATCCCTTTTCAGACACGGTATTCCGAAGGCCGATATCGTGTGCTTGCAGGTGAGTTCAAAGATTATGACGAAGCACAAAAGGGCTTGGAAGAGATAAAGCAGAAGGTGACGCCAAAAGCGTTTATCGTACCGATGCCGGCAAAACTGAGTATACCCAAACCTGAACAGCAGATGCAGCAATCGATCGTTATGGCCAAGGCCCGTACCCTTAATAAGATGAAAAAGGAGAAGGTCTCCGAAGAAGAGATGGAAACGGTTGAACCGATCAAAATATCCAAGGGTGAAGCACCCGTTCCTGAAAAAGAGATGATTGCCAAGAGTGAGCCAAAAACAGTGGTAGGGATGCACGAAGACGTGAAAACCGAAGAGATATTCTGCAAGCCAACGAAAAAAGCACTGCGCGAATCAGAGATTGCGGAAGCTCTCGCTTATTATAGGAACTCTACTTTTTATCAATTCCAAAAGTAGGATGCTCTCGGCTGTTATGATCGAGACATTCCAAATCGATATCAAGTTTCTTTTTGACACTTGCCTGAAGTGAATCAAAGAGTTCTTGTGCCGTATCACCGTCTCTTGGATAAGATACGACATCGTGGCGGATATATTTACCAAAGAACTCCTCAAACATATTGGCTACAACGGTTGCCCCGTACTTGTCCGTCTGATAGAGTACAAAGAAAAAAGCGTTGTCATTGTGAACATAAGAGTCTGAAGAACGGACGACCTGTTGGAGACTATCATCGATCTTGGTTTTGTCCAGACCCTCAAAATCACAATATAAGATACTAAAGGCTTCCAGATGTGCATCATCGAGTCGCTCTACGATACCGCGATGCAGATCGACCAGTCCTGTGAAATTGAAAAAAGAAAACGGTACACTCATCATCATTCCCTTATTGCAGATCATCTCAAGGGGTAAACCAAAGGATGATTGTATGTTTTTTGCATTGTAATCAGTATACTTTCTTGTCTTTAAGAGATAGCTTAATCTTATAATTATGTCATTTGTCTTGGAAGTGTTTCTTGGGAGAAAGTGAATATTTAAACCTTGGATCTTGAGGGGAAAACAAAGTTAAAGAAATAGCATATAAAAATTTTTAGGGGAAAATTTTATATTCTTTAAAATTCCGCAGAGTAAATGTTCACTTGGGGGAATTATAGGATACCCAATGTTAAAAAATCGTTGCGATGGCTATACTTGAAAGGGAACAAGTTCACCGCGTTTTAGTTTGTTGATCTTCTCGCGATAGGAGCGTATATAGAAGGCTTTTTTCTCAAAACTCATATCTTTTTGTTGGTTTATTTTACGCAGTTCTTTATTGTAATAGTGGCTTAAAAAGGTAAGCAGCTCATTCTTAAGGTCTTCTTCGGCAAAGGCTTTGATGCTCTCATTGAGCATTGTCTTGACAAGCAGAGGATGTTCGCGCTGACCGCTGATGGCTAAGGTAAACTCCTGAGCGTGTGCATCGAGTTGGGATGGATCGATAAAGTCAAGGATGTTCTCTGTTACGGCAGGGGTCTCGAGGATGGTTTTTATCAGGCTCAGTTCCCAGATATCCTCACGGCTCAAAGGGGCTGAAAATTGTGGCATCTGCTGATTCTGAGGTGCTTTCTGCAGACGGATGACGCCTTTATTGACATTAAGCAGGGCAGCTAAATAGGGTTTGTACTCCTCCTGCAAGAGGGGCGAGAGCGTTTTGAGATAGGCAATACCCGTATGCAGTGCTTCTTCTTTGGCTTTGGGATTATTCAGATCAAAGCTGTGGACGCTTTGTTCGAGTACGAATTCGATAAAGGGCTTGGGATGACGAAGCAGACGGGTAAGCTCCTCCATTTGGCCGTTTTTTACCATATCCGCAGGATCCAGGCCTTCGCCAAAGATAACCACACCCCCATCCATGCCCGAAGCAGAAAGAAGCTTCGACGCCTTGATAGCTGCGTTCAGTCCGGCACTGTCCCCGTCATAGGCCATGACAATACGGGGTTCACCTTTGCGAAGCAGGGGAAGATGCTCATTCGTCAGTGCTGTTCCCAGTGTCGCAACGGCGTTGTTAAACCCGGCCTGATGGAGCATCACTACGTCCAGATACCCTTCGGTGACGATCATCTCTTTGCTCTTATAGATGTTCTCCTTGGCGTGATTGTAGGCATAGAGCAGGCGTGATTTGTTAAAGAGTTTCGTCTGAGGGGAGTTGACGTATTTTGCCTGATGGCCGGTGATGGTTCTTCCTCCAAAACCCACCATGGAACCATTCGCGGCTTGGATAGGGAAGGTGATACGTTCGATAAAACGTGCGAAGATATTGTTCTCACCTTGACCCAGGACTCCCAGTTCTATTCCCTCTTTGATATCGAACATATGGCTTTTCAAGTAGGTGATGGTCTGTTGGGAAGCAGGAGCGTATCCGATGCCGAACTTTTCAATGGAGGATTCGAAAATCCCGCGTTCTTTGAGGTAGTTTTGCGCTATAGGATTGGAATCAAGGAGGCTTTTGTACCAGTCATTAAGTTTCTCCAGAAGGCGTGTATCGGCTTTCTTTTGTCCGCCTTTGGTATATTGCAGGGAAAAATTATAGTATTCGGCCAGTTTTTCGATGGCTTCGGGATAGTTGAGTTTCTCATACTCCATGACGAAACGGATAGGGTCACCGGTCACTCCGCATCCAAAGCAGTGATAGATCTGTTTTGCCGGACTTACGACAAAAGAGGGGCTTTTCTCATCGTGAAAGGGACAGGGTGCCTTGAAGTTGGCTCCAGCCTTTTTAAGCTCCACGTAGTTACCTACTACATCAACAATATCAAGTCGGGTCTTAAGGGCTTCTATGGAGTCTTGTGCAATCATGACAAGATTATATCCCACCCCTGCTTAAGAAGGTCTAGTCCTTTTTTCCTAAGGCAGCAGGAATCTTTTAGTAGAGATTCAACAAAAAAGACTATGATTCTAAGATTATGAATATGATTAGCTTTCACCTCCTTTATAAGCTTGTACTTAAACACAAGTCAAAACTGATCAAGGCAAATCTTATTGCTTTGCTCGCAACACTGATCAGTATTCCCATCCCTTTGCTTATACCCCTGTTGATTGATGAGGTGATACTGCAAGAAGAAGGTGCACTTCTAGGGACGATACAGTTTATGTTTGGGGAGTTCTCCCCTTTGGGATATATCGTTGTCACTCTGTTTGTGACTATCGCCTTGCGTTTTGGTTTTTTGCTCTCTTCTATCTTTGCACATTATGCCTTTACCGAGATCGCCCAGGAAATCACCTTTGTGTTACGGAAAAAACTGCTTCTACACCTTAAACGAGTTGCGATGCATGAATATGAGACGCTTGGTTCAGGTACCGTTTCATCTAAGCTTGTGAGCGATATGCAGACACTTGAGAGCTTTATCGGTTCCGCTTTGAGTCGTTCCATTGTCTCCGTATTGACACTGATAGGCGTGGCTATCGTCTTGCTTCTGATCGAGTGGCGTCTGGGATTGTTGATCCTGGTACTGCATCCTGCCGTAGTTGTGCTGACCCAGTTGATCTCCCGCCGGGTCGCAGGTTTTAAAAAAGAGGAAAACCGCGCTATCTCACGGTTTCAAAATGCCTTGATAGAGACGCTGGACCTGTTTGGACAGATCCGTGCCTCATCCAAAGAGCATGAGTTCATTGATAAGAGTATCGATGATGCAGCAAAGCTAAGGGATGAGACGGCACGTTTTGGAAAAAAATCCTTTGCGTCGGAACGTTTCTCTTTTACCCTTTTCCTATCCGTTTTTGAAGTCTTCAGAGCCTTGGGTATTATTTTGGTACTTTCATCAGACCTGAGTATCGGATTGATGTTCGCGCTCTTTGGTTATCTGTGGTTTATGATGACACCGGTGCAGGATCTCTTGTCCTTGCAGTATGCATATTCTAATGCCAAGGCCGCATTAACGCGTCTGAACAAGTTGTTTGAATTGGAGCAGGAACCGGTTTGTCATCATCAATCCAATCCATTCAAGAGCAAGAGCGCTTCGGTTTCAGTACAAAACCTGAGTTTTTCCTATGCAAATGCTCAGCCTATATTAAAACATATCAATATGGAAATCAAGGCGGGTTCAAAGGTTGCGCTGATAGGACCGAGTGGTAGTGGGAAAACCACATTGGCCAAGGTGCTTTCAGGCTTTTATCCGCCCAAAGACGGTCAGCTGTATTTCAATGGGGTCTCTTTGTACGAGATCGGATTGCAGACTTTGCGGGAAAACCTTTTTGTAGTATTACAACAGCCTGTTCTGTTTAATGACACCCTGCGTTTCAACCTAACGATGGGAGATGAATATAAGGATGAACAGATCTTAAAAGCCCTAGAGATCGCGCAGCTGTCTTCATTTGTGAGGGAGATACCTCAAGGTCTTGAGACCTTGGTCGGCAAAGGAGGGGTGAGGCTTTCGGGAGGTCAAAAACAGCGTCTGAGTATTGCAAGGATGATCCTGGCAAACCCCAGTGTGGTCATCTTTGACGAGTCAACCTCTGCTTTGGATGTGCATACGGAGACAGACCTGTTCAATGCCTTGAACACTTTCTTGGAAGATCGTACGATCATCACCATCGCACACAGGCTGAGTACGGTACAGAACTCGGATTATATTTATGTGATGAAGGATGGGGAGATTGTCGAAGAGGGAGAACCCCAAAAGCTTGTGGAAGAAGAGGGCCATTACCAGATGTTTGTTCAGGCGCAGCACTAAATTTCTTCTTATGATTTTTATTAGTTGGGATTTAACGCTTCTTTTACAAAGATGGTATATAATACAGGTATGAAGATACTCTTTATAGATAATCCATCGATACAAAACTCCATACGTGTGGGTCTGCTTGAGCAGATGGCCCATCATGACGTACACCTCATTGCAGGCCATGATGCAGCTATGGAGTTTTATAAAAAAGAAGAACCGGACATGGTTCTTATCGACTTTACGATAGATCATGGTATAGAGACGTTGACGGAAATCCTTGGACTCAATCCTATGCAGCAGATCATCACGATCAGTGATTCTCTGGACTGTTCCGAGTTTTTGGGGTGTAATCACTGTCTTGAAAGTTATAACAAAAAGCGTGTACTGAAACATCAGGGTATACATGAACTGTTATATCTGATAGACAACTTTTCCGAGATGCCGTGTGAGTTTGCTCATAAATTCGAGCCGATCAAACAGTGTGCAATCTCCGTTGAGAATGAAAACTAGCTTTCTTCTTTTTCTCCTATTTATCTCTTTACATGGGCTCGAACGCCCCTTATATCAGCAAGATTTCGAGCTTGATGCCAATGGTGTCTTTTTACCGGTGAACATCGATGGGGAGCAATGTGACTTTTTATTTGATACAGGAGCCAGCTTTGTTGTTTTAGACAACGATTACACTCATCTACTGGGTGAAGCACTTGAAATCGAAGAGGCTCAAGCCCGAGCAGGGGTCAAGTTTTCCGAGACGATCATGACACCTAACGGTGAACTTGAGTTAAAGCTGTACAAGGCAATCCCCTTAAAACTCGGACGTTTACAGATCGCCAATCGATTCCCTTATATTACGGCAGACTTGAAGTCCTTATGGCCTTTTTCCGGACGAAAGTTTTGTGGAATCCTGGGGAGCTCTTTCGTACATCAGTTTCGCTGGGAATTTGATTTTGACAGGGGAAAGGTCAAGGCCTATATCGGGGCAGAACCTTATGGCGGAGAGTACACTGCCCGGACGCCAATTTTATGGAGTAGAGGCTATATCCCACAGGTTAAAGTGACCTTAGGCGGCATGCCCCTGGTGTTTGATATTGACCTTGGGGATAATGGGACAGGACGTTTGCATACACAAAACCTTATAAGGCTCAAACAGAGGAATGTGATCTTGAAGTCCCATGTTCAGGATGTGATTACGGTCAGCTCTTTATCCCAAAGCGAGGAGTTTCGACTGGGCTCTTTGGAATTCGCAGGGGTGAACTATTCACATCTTGTGATGCAGACATCCAGACAAAATGCTCTTGGCCTGGCCTTTTTAAAGCGTCACAATATTGTACTGGACTTTCCTTTCCATGCCCTCTACCTAACACATCACAAGGATTATGACTACCGTGAAGAGGTGGATAAGTCGGGTATCCGCCTGATATTGAAAGAGCAGAAAATAATAGTATTTAGTATCAAGCCGATGCCGGGCGCTGTAGTCTCCAACCTTCAGGAGGGGGATGAAATCATTGCTGTCGAAGGGATGGATGATATGACGCTGTTTGGTCTCAGAAAGGCTCTGCGTGGACAAGTAGGGGAAAAGCTTGTCGTGGAGATCAGGCGTCAAGGAGAGATTCAAGAAGGTGAGATCATCCTTGGAAAAGATCCTCTTTAGCCTTTTCTTCAAGTCCGATAGGATAAAATACATGAATTGAAATTTCTGGAAGGATAGATACGATGCAATTTAGCGCACCATTGAAGAGTAATAGTAAAAAAGTAATGTTGTTAGGCTCGGGAGAACTGGGTAAAGAGGTGGCCATCGAGGCACAGAGACTGGGACTTGAGGTGGTGGCTGTTGATAAGTATGAGGGTGCCCCTGCCCATTTGGTAGCGACCTCTTCACATGTGGTGAACATGCAAGACGAGGAGGCCATCCTTGAGATCATTCGCAAAGAAAAGCCTGACTACATCCTTCCTGAGGTAGAGGCTATCAGTATATCTGCATTGTTTATAGCCGAAAAAGAGGGGTATAACGTTATTCCCAATGCAGAAGCCGTGAACAAGACGATGAACCGTAAAAATATTCGTCAATTTGCTGCAGAAGAGCTGGGACTTAAGACAGGGCCTTACAAGTTTGTCAAGACACGTGAAGAGATGGAAGAAGCCGCAGCACAGATGGGGTATCCATGTGTGGTCAAGCCGGTCATGTCTTCATCCGGGCACGGTCAGAGTGTGATGCGTTCGGAAGCAGACCTTGATAACTCATGGGAGATGGCAAAAGAAGCACGGGGTGACGCCTCGGAGTTGATCGTCGAAGCGTTTATCGATTTCGATTATGAGATCACGATGCTGACAGCACGTAACGGAAAAGATACCGTCTACTGTGAACCTATTGGCCATCAGCAGCAAGATGGGGATTATATCTATTCATGGCAGCCGGCACAGATGACCGCATTGGCAAAAGAGCGTGCTCAAGAGATCGCAAAGACGATCACCGATGGACTGGGCGGTCAGGGTATATTCGGTGTCGAACTGTTTATCAAAGGGGATGAAGTCTATTTTTCAGAAGTCAGTCCACGTCCGCATGATACGGGTATGGTGACATTGATCACACAATCTCAGTCTGAATTCGCCCTGCATCTGCGTGCAGTCTTGGGATTGCCACTTGGATTTACCTTTTACGGAGATGGCGCATCGGCAGCCTTTAAATCAGGCAAGGACTCGTATGCACCGGTTGTTGATGTAGATGATTCTCTTTTTAGCGACAACTCCTTTGTGCGTGTTTTCGGGAAACCGCAGTCACATAAGGGACGCCGTATGGCGGTAGCACTTGTGTTTGATCAGGTAGAAAAAGCACTTGAACAGGCGAAAGCACTTATCTCAAAGATCAAAGACGCCTAATGAAGATCGTATTACTTGACACTTTGACTTTTGGAGACAGTGATCTAAGCGGTTTTGATAACTTGGGTGAGGTTATGAATTACGAGACCACATCGGCAGATCAGACATTGGAACGCATCAAAGATGCTACGGTGATCGTCACAAACAAGGTTGTGATCACGGCAGAGATGATGGATGCATGCCATGATTTGAAGCTCATCTGTATTGCAGCGACAGGCATGAACAACGTGGACCTTGAAGCAGCTAAAGAAAAGGGTATTGCAGTCAAAAACGTGGCCGGATACTCAACAGACTCGGTGATACAGCATACTTTCTCTATGCTTTTTTATCTTATGGGGCATTCGCGCTATTATGATGAATATGTCAAAGATGGTTCATGGAGCAAGTCAGGACTCTTTACCCATGTAGCACAGCCGTTTTTTGAGCTCAAAGGCAAGAAATGGGGGATCATTGGCCTAGGTGAGATCGGAAGAGGTGTCGCCAGGATCGCTTCGGCTTTTGGCGCAGAAGTCTCGTACTACTCTACCTCGGGAAAAAATGACAATGATGCGTATAAACGCGATACTATTTCCAATATTTTGGAACAAAGTGACGTGATATCGGTACATGCTCCTTTGAACGCTGATACTCAGGACCTGATTGCCCATTCTGAACTTCTGATGATGAAAGATAGTGCGATATTGCTAAATCTGGGTCGAGGAGGGATCGTCAGTGAAGAGGCTCTTTCGTATATCATGGATGCAAAACCGATCTATGTGGGTCTTGACGTATTGGCACAAGAGCCTATGAGAGAGGATCATCCACTTTTAACGATCAAGGCGAAAGAGCGTCTTTATATCACTCCGCATATCGCATGGACTTCTGTAGAAGCACGTCAAAAACTGATCGCTTCAGTGATAGAGAACATCAAAAACAACTAGATGATGGACGAATTTGGCCCTATGGGGCTTTTCTTCTCCAGCTTTTTGGCAGCAACTATTCTTCCGTTTAGTTCGGAAGTGGCATTGGTAGGAGCGGTCGAACTTGGGATGCATCATACCGATGCTTTGGTATATGCTTCCGTAGGAAATTGTCTGGCGGTAGTTGTCAACTATGCGTTGGGTTTTTTTCTCTTTCAGCTGATGCATCAGAGGATAGAAAGCTCGAAGATAGGCCAGCGTGCTTATCGTCTGGCACACCGGTATGGATATGGAGCACTTTTACTTTCGGCTCTTCCTGTCATCGGTGACCCGATTACGATCGTCTCCGGTCTTGTCCGGTTACATATTGTCCCTTTTGTTTTAATCACCTTCTTTCTACGTATTCTAAGGTATTGGTTGATACTTCAATTGCTGCAATAGGGGGCATCATCTAAAATCCTATCTTAAGCCGTCAGCATTTTTACATCACTTAATCTCTATCCATCTGTCTTAGTGTAAAATATGCACATAATAAAGGGAAACAGACCTCTAAAGAAGTATAAATGACAGATGTATTGATTGTTGGTTCAGGTGGAGCCGGACTCGTAGCGGCGATTCGCGCAAAAGAGACCGGAGCAAATGTTAAGGTGATAGGAAAAGAGTTCCCGACCCGTTCGCAGACCTCTATGGCACAGGGGGGTATTAATGCGGCGATGGCAAACGTGGAAGAAGACAGCATCGGAGATCATGTGAGAGATACCTTGAAGTCTTCCCAGGGATTGGCCTCGGAACAGGCAGTGCAGAAACTGTGTGGCGAAGCAATTGAGGCTGTACAGTGGCTTGATCGCATGGGTCTGCCCTTTTCACGTACGAAAGAGGGAAAAATAGCCCAACGCCGATTGGGCGGAGCATCGGGCATACGCGCCTGTTATGCTCAGGATTATACCGGTTTGAAGATATTGCACACCCTGTATGACAGGGCTTCAAAGATGGGAATAGAGTTTGTCAATGAGCACTTTTTGCTCAACTGTATTACCCAAGACAATACCATAGCCGGAGCGACATTTCTGGATATTAAAAGCGGAGAAGTCGTTGCATTCAGGGCAAAGTCCGTCATCCTGGCGACAGGAGGGTATTCCCAATTATTTCACGGGTTTAGTACCAACTCATCAGCGGCCAGTGGGGACGGTGCGGCAGCGGCGTTGCGTGCCGGTGCGAGATTGTCGGATATGGAGTTTGTACAGTTTCACCCGACGGCACTGAAAAACTCGGCGATATTGATCTCTGAATCAGCTCGTGGTGCGGGTGGACACCTGTTGAATGCCAATAAAGAGCGCTTTACCGATGAGCTGGCTCCCCGTGATGTGGTTGCCCGTGCGATCTCGGAAGAGATCGAAAGAGGAGGCGAGGTCTATCTGGACATC
>JBFEXS010000067.1:0-12157 GCA_041562555.1 Sulfurimonadaceae bacterium | reverse complement strand
TCAGTTTTAGGGATGAACCTCTTTCGGGCATCTCAATCGTTCTATTGATCCTCCTTGATATCTTTATCTTCACCAATGTAATCATAGGAGTAGAAGGCGAAACGGCGAAGGTCCCTCGGGTAAGCTATCATTTTCCATTGGATTGTACGAAGCATTTTGAGAAGGTGCAGACTGAGTATAGTTCCTTTGAGCACTACCACTACGGTCAGTCAAGAGCGGCACATATCCGTCCGCATCTTAATGAACATTGTAAAGAACTTGACAAAAGGATAGCGCGTTTAAGTGGGGATGAACGTTTTGGGGTGAATCTCGAACGGATTCGGGAAATAGAATCCACGCTTGCACAGAACAAGAGACGGCTGGGCGAGATCTCCAAACAGTATAATACCCGTCTGTTCGAACGTATTGCACAGATGCAAAACAATGCAGAATTACAAGATGCCAAGAGTGAGTACGACGGTATCGTCATGGACAATACAGAGCTGAAAAAAGAGCGGGAAGCTGTTGTAAAGATCACAAGTTTTGAAGGCTATGAGTCCTACAGCGATTATGTCGAAAAGAATAAGGAAGCATTTTTTGATGCCAAGAGATCCTATACTTTCTGGCAACCCTTTAAGGCATATGCCCATATGCTCGTCTTTATTCTCCCGCTTTTGCTTTTTTTTGGGTACTTCTACAAAAGAGCAAGAAGCAAGGCACTCAAAGCAGAGGAGTATAACCCTGTTGTCAAGATCATTTGTGCGCATATCTCTTTGATATTAGCATTGCCGTTGGTATGGTATAGCCTGGGCTTGGCCTATCATGTACTTCCCAAGACACTTTTAAAACGCCTTGTCGAGTTCCTGGTGGAGATAGGTTTGATCTCCATATTGAACTACGTGGCGATCTTTTTGGTGGTACTGGTGTTTGGTGGACTGATTTACTGGATACAAAAACGTACGCTGATTAAGAAGCAGGCGGTCATCATCGGTAAGGACCATCAGCGTTTGATCTCATGGTCACAATGTTTTGAGTGTGATTATAAGATCGATTATACGAAGTCTTTTTGTCCTTTCTGCGGGGTAAAACTACATGAACAGTGTCTTCACTGTGGGGAACAGCGTGTACGGCATGAAACATTTTGCAGCTCCTGTGGAGAGGAGTGACTATTCACGGATAATATCAAAGTCCTGGGGTACCTTAGGGGTGAAGAAGGTGTCCTCGATAGGGCGGTTCTGTCGTTGCTTTGAAAAAATGATCACTACCTTGTTCTCTAGTTCATCTTGATAAGAGAGGGAGGTGATGACACCATTTTCCTCTTGCAGGAGGAAGTCAATCTCCTGATAGCGTGCTTTATAATGGTTTTGATCGACCATTTTGGCAGAGCTTAAAATAGAAAAGAAGTTCATCTCACCCTGCAGTCTGCGGATTGTCGCCTGCTCCAAAAGCGGCTGTACTACAACGGCTCTTTTCTCATTCACATAGATCTTTTTTGCGACTTGTTCAGGTTCTTTGTAGTTCCATAAGACATAACCTGGACGCTTGGTGTGTATATCTCCCTTATAGGTCAGTGTCTTACCTGTCTCATCGGTAATTGTCTGTATAAATTCAGCCTCAAAACTGTGAATGTTTTCACCAAAAGCAAAGAGAGATGAGAGGGACAATAGTAAAAAGAGTAATAATTTCATCGCTATCCTTTGAAAAGAGAAGTCTATCCTTTTTAGGCTTTAAACTGTGTAATATGGGCAAGAAAAATATCTCCTGATATGGGATAAAGCCGTTTTATAGATTTAAGATGATAAAATCAGCAAATTTTAAACTATAAACAATAGTAACCCATATTCAAAGTAGGTATAGATGATTCAGCAGATGCTAGGCAAGGTGTTTGGAACAAAAAACGATCGAGAACTTAAAAAATATAAAAAACGTGTCAAAAAGATCAATGAGCTTGAGGCACATTATGAAGCGATGGATGATGAAGCGCTAAAGGATGCCTTTAATGCACTGAAGGTCGCAGTATTAAGTGAAGAAAAAAGTTTGGATGATGTTCTTGTGGACTCTTTCGCCATAACACGTGAGGCAGGTAAACGGGTACTTAATATGCGTCACTTTGATGTGCAGCTTATCGGTGGTATGGTGCTTCATGAAGGACGAATCGCAGAGATGAAAACCGGTGAAGGTAAGACGCTTGTTGCTACCCTTGCTGTTGTCTTGAATGCTTTGAGAGGCAAAGGGGTGCATGTCGTCACCGTGAATGACTATCTTGCTTCCCGTGATGCGGAAGAGATGGGTGCTTTATATGGATTCTTAGGGTTTACTACGGGTACGATCCTGGAAGATGACTATGATCCGATGAAAAAACGTGAGCAATACAGTGCGGATATCACCTACGGAACAAATAATGAGTTCGGTTTTGATTATCTGCGTGATAACATGTCTTATTCCAAGGAACAGATGGTCCAGCGTGATCATGCCTTCGTTATTGTGGATGAGGTGGACTCGATCCTGATCGATGAAGCACGTACACCGCTGATCATCTCCGGACCGACAAACCGCAAGGTCGAGAACTATGACAAGTCAAACAGTGTCGCTCAAAAGATGGTGCGTGACGAACATTTTACACTGGACGAAAAAGACCGTGTCGTCCTGATCACTGAGGAAGGAATCGCCAAAGCGGAAGAACTGTTTGATGTCGAGAACCTTTACAGCCCTCAAAATGCAGAACTTTCACATTATTTGGATAATGCTCTTAAGGCAAACTATCTGTTTGAAGCCGATGTGGATTACGTGGTCCGCGACGGAGAAGTCGTGATCGTTGATGAGTTTACAGGCCGTCTTTCCGAAGGACGTCGTTATTCAGAAGGTCTGCACCAGGCACTTGAGGCAAAAGAGGGTGTGGAGATCAAAGAAGAGACACAGACCCTTGCAGATATCACCTTCCAAAACTACTTCAGAATGTATGACAAGCTGGCGGGTATGACCGGTACGGCACAGACTGAGGCAACCGAGTTTGCACAGATCTATAACCTGGATGTCGTCTCTATTCCAACGAATATTCCAATCGCGCGTAAAGATCTGAATGATTTGATCTATAAGACAGAAAAAGAGAAGTTTGATGCGGTCATCAAACAGATCAAAGAGTTGAACAAGACAGGTCAGCCGGTACTGATAGGAACAGCTTCCATTGAAAAATCAGAAGTATTGCACGGGCTCTTGTCAAAGGCAAAAATCCCGCATACGGTCCTGAATGCAAAACAGCATGAACAAGAGGGTGAGATCATCAAGAATGCCGGTCAAAAGGGTGCCGTTACGATCGCGACCAATATGGCAGGACGTGGTGTCGACATCAAGGTCTCTGATGAGATCAAAGCGCTTGGAGGACTTTACATCATCGGTACAGAACGTCATGAAAACCGTCGTATCGACAATCAGCTTCGTGGTCGTTCAGGACGTCAGGGAGACCCGGGTGTAACACAGTTCTACCTTTCACTTGAGGATAACCTTCTGCGTATCTTCGGATCAGACCGTATCAAGTCTATCATGGAACGTCTCGGGGTTGAAGACGGAGAGTATATCGAATCAAAGATGGTCACCCGTGCAGTTGAAAAGGCTCAAAAGAAAGTCGAGACGATGCATTTTGAAGGTCGTAAGCAGATTGTTGAGTATGATGATGTCGCCAATGAACAAAGAAAGATCGTATACAAGTTCAGAAATGATATCCTGGACCCTGAATATGATATCCATGCGAAGGTGGATGAGATCCGTTCCGAATATGTGACCAGTACGCTTATGAACTGTGATATCTTCCCTGGACAGAGTGAAGAAGACTTCAACCTTGAAAAACTTTCGGCAGTGTTTAAAGAGGAGATCAACCAGGAACTTCCGATCGAGCCGATGAAAGAGAAGGATTATGAATCTCTCGCCTCCATGGTGCTTGAGAGTATCAAGAAGGCTTATGATGATAAGATGGAAGTCCTGGACGATGCAATCCATACTGCAGTCGAGCGTGAGATATTCCTGAAAACCCTTGATCAGACATGGAGAGACCACCTGTATCAGATGGATACGATGAAAACGGGTATCCGTCTGCGTGCCTATAATCAGAAGGATCCATTGGTTGAGTTTAAGAAAGAGTCCTATAATCTTTTCTCTGAACTCAGAGACTCTATCAAGTTTGAGACGATTAAGATGCTTCAGGTTATCCAGTTTAGAGCAGCGGAAGAGGAAGCTGAAGCACTGGTAGAGCAGCGTGAAGTACAAAAGCGCCAGGATGAGATGAACCGACAGCTTTCCCATGATGAAAATACTGTCAGTGAAAAAAAAGTCGCACGTAATGATCCGTGCCCGTGTGGCTCAGGTAAAAAATATAAAAGCTGTTGTGGAAAGAGCGGCCCTAAAAAAGGTGTGTTAGCTCAAGGAACAGCGTGAATAACACCCTCGTAAAGTTCATGGTCAAACGCTATCTGCGTTTTGACCAGGACCAGCCCTTTATCTTCCTATCCGCATTATTGGCTTTTATCGGAATTCTTTTGGGAGTAATGGTATTGATCATTGCTATGTCCTTGATGAACGGTTTTGATGCCGAGTTCAGAAAAAAACTTACGGTCATGAACTATCCCCTTACAATCTTGCCCAAGTTTTACGGTTCGGTAAACAAAGAACTTATCACTGAACTGCGCGAACAGTTCCCAGAACTTGCTTTCAGCCCTTATATCGCTTCTCCTGTTATCGTGCGTAGGGGGCAGAGTATGGAAGGTGGCTATCTTTTTGGCGTTGATATGCATGAAGAGGCAAAAGCTAACAAGGTGTTGGCCAAGGCGATAGATGGAAGAGAATACAAAAAGTTTGATGTCATTGTCGGAAAGACACTGTTCAATGAACTCTATTTGAATGATCAGGAACGTTTGATGTATATCTTTACTCAAGCAGAACCGGGTGGACTCACGCTTACACCGACGATCAAGCGTTTCAAGATCAATGGTTCTTTCGACTCAGGACTCTCTGCCTATGACAAGGCGTATCATTATACATCCCTTGCTGCGATGCAGGTCATTCTGAATATCCCGAAAGATCAGTATGATGGTGTCCATATCTTCTCAGGTAATCCGCATAAAGATATCGAGCGGCTGCAAGCAGTTTTACCTTCAGGTGTACGTGTCAAAGGGTGGTGGGAAGACAATATCTCCTTTTTTGCGGCACTTGAGCTGGAGAAGCATGCACTTTTTATCGTACTTATGCTCATCATCTTGATCGCAGCAGTCAATATCATTTCCTCCTTATTGATGACGGTGATGAATCGCCGTAGTGAGATAGCACTGTTTATCTCACTGGGGGCATCAGAAGAAGAGGTAAAGAAGATCTTCATGCGTTTGGGGATCATCATCGGATTGGCGGGCATCTTTGCGGGAACGATCCTGGGACTCAGCGGTCTATGGATACTCTCAAGTTTTGATCTTATATCGATTCCGGAGGAGGTTTATGGGACATCCAGACTTCCTTTGGAACTCTCAGTTGTCGATTTCTTCTCCATCATCATCGGAGCCTTTGTCATTGTCGTACTCTCGGCATGGTATCCGGCCAAAAAAGCAGCGCAGGTCGATGTGCTCAATGTCTTAAGAAACGAGTAGATACCTTGTCTCTTAAGACACAGAGTTTTTTACAGAGCAGACTGGACAAACCCAAACTCTATAAGGTCTATATGCTCAATGATGATTATACGAGTTGGGAGTTTTGTCTTCGGATTATCAGTGGTGTCTTTCATAAAACACTGGAAGAAGCTGACAGAATCACCCATGATATCCACACAAAAGGCAAGGGATTGTGTGGTGTGTATACCTTTGAATTAGCCGAGACAAAGGCGAGTATCGTACGACAGCAGGCACGAAAAGAGGGCTACCCTATGCGATGCAGTGTTGAAGAAGCATGACGTTCGAAAAGTCGACTGTTTAAACGAACTTTATTCCCACATTATGATGCAAGTAAGAGCCTAGGTTTGCTTAAGCGGTATCTGGATTGTGAAGCAGGCACCTTTCCCCGGTTGGCTCTGTAAATCGATATCCCCTTTCATCAATAATAAGAGCGCGGAGGCGATACGCAGTCCGATGCCGGTGCCCTCATGGGAACGGGTGAAGGAACCGTCTATTTGTGCAAAGGTAAAGATAGAAGCCTGGTGTTCTTTGGCAATCCCGATGCCGTTGTCTTTGATTGTGCAATGAAGTCTTTGATCACCCTCGTCATAATGTATATCCAAGGATATCCTTCCTTTATCCGGCGTAAACTTGACCGCGTTGTCCAAGAGAATACGAAGGATCTGTGTTATACGCAGAGAGTCCCCCATCAGACTTGCAGGCAGGGAAGGATCAATAGTGGCAGTATATATCTGCTCTTTTTTAAGCGCTTTTTGCAAGCAGTACTGACTCTCTTTGGTAAAAACCTCAAGGGGATCAAAAGGCTGTATATCCAAGGTAAGCTTGTTCTCTTTGAGTTTATTGAGATCAAGAATCGACTCTATAAGATGCTGCAGATCACTTCCGCTCTCCTGAATAGTATTGATGATCTGTAGATTGGCCGGATCTTCTTTGAGATGCTTCTTTAAAATTGAGGCAAATCCCATGATGGCATTTAATGGCGTACGCATCTCATGGGAAATATTGATAAAGAACTCTTCTTTGGACTTTTCTGCATTTTTGAGGTTCTTCATAGATGAGACAAGCTTGGTCATATCAAAGGAGATAGCAATGAACTCAACGATCTCCATCTCGGGGTTTAAGATGGGATTGATGACGGATTGAAGGTAGTAGAGGTTGCCATCCTTCGTCCTGTTCTCAAAGAGTGCTTTGAAACTTTTCTTATCCAAGATTGTTTTCCACATCTTGTCATAAAAGGATTGTTTCATGTTTTGACTATTGACAATGCGATGGTTCACACCAATGAGCTCTTCTTTGCTATAACCGCTTATCTTGCAAAACTTGTCATTGACATAGGTGATAGTCCCGTCGATATCCGTTTTGGAGATGATGGCACTGGTATCCAAGGCAGTTTTGAAACCTTCAAGGGTCTTGAGGTAGACGGATTCACGTTCTTTTAAAATCGCGTTATACTCTTCTATCTCTTCTTGTTCCTCTTCTTTGAGCCGTTTAAGACGGATCTTTTGAGCAACATCCAGGATGACCTGATAGAACTGTCCATCCTCAATGGGCTTTAAGATGAACTTATGGACTCCGAGATTGATAAGATCGATAATACGATGGAAATCAGTATTGGCTGAGAGGACGATGATCTCTTGACTCGGATTAAAGTCCAGGGCGATTTTCGAGAGTTTCAACCCATCCATGTTTGGCATTTCAAGATCGGTGATAAGAAGATCAAAATATCTATCATTTCTTTCATAGTATTCCCGATATAAGACAAACCCTTCTTCCCCGTCAGTCGCTACTTCAACATGTCTAAAAGCTTTCAGAAGTCTTTTTTGGATCAACTTTCGAACGGTCATAGAGTCTTCGACATATAATACTGCCAGATCTTTGGTGTAGGGCAATATTGAATCCATATCCATCTGCAGTCCTTTGTCTCTTTGTCTTAAGTATACAAAAAACTATACTAGTATTGTTTAAAAAAAATCAGTTACTTCGTACTTATATTGTCATCGTCTTTATCAAGGAAAGGAAGCAGTGGCAGGCTGATCGTACGTTTGATGATATTGTAAGGAGCGGCCATAATACTTTTGGCCACGGAACTCTCTACTTTCGGGTCACTCAGGTCACCATGGACGCGTACGGTCGTTGAGACACTGTCATCTCCAAAGATTATATATCCGATGATAGGTATGTTTTTTGCAGAACTTCCTAAATCGGTCTTGACCTGCATCAACACATCAATAGTCTCTTTCTTAAAGTCAGACTCTCCCTCTGCGGTGATCGTAAGCTCCTTGGATTTGATCATGGTATCCTTGATCCTCATATGATCTCCATGTTTTTCGAAGCTTCCATACATCTCATCCACTTCAAGTCCATCTTTTGAATAGCCCGGAACGGAGAAGGTCAATAAAGAGGGGATCGTATTGAAGAATGCCAGGGTATTGTTGATGACGGTATAGTCCTTAATGATGGTGTCATCAATACGGATAAGACCTTTCATGTCATCATAAGGCCCTTGCATAACAAAGGAGAGCTTTCCTCCTTTGAAGGTTGAAAACTTGAACAGTTCGTTCATAAAGGCATCATTGAGTCCGCGTCCAAATACAGAGAGGTTTTGATCACGGCTTTCAAAGAGAACACCACCTGTACCATGCACCAATTGTGCTTGGATATGATCATTTAGAATCTGTACATCAATCGTATCAGAAAGGATCTTTCTTCCCGATCTTCCTAAAGAGACATTACAGTTTTTAGTTTTTACAATAAGCTCAAGGTCTGTATCACTGGCATTATTATCAACACGTTCGAGATAATTCATAATAGGGAAAAGGTTGAAATCGATGTTTTTTGCCGTTAACTTTCCTTTTTTACGGTAAAGAAGATCAATGTCTTTGTTGATCTGAAGGTTGGCGGTCTGGTTACTATAATCCCCTTTGATTGTATATGTCTTTACCTCATGGCCGTTTTTAGACAAGAGAGGGTGAAAGTTTTTAAGGGTCAGGTCCAAACCGACACGGTCATCAAGAAAGGTCAGGACGGCGTATCCATTTTTAATATCGAACTTCTTCATAAGCTTGGAGTGACGGCGCAGTTTTTTGAGATCATTGAGTTTGAGGTCGATAATATCGTCTCCGTTTTTTCGTATATCGACTTGATACTTGTCTATAGTTATATGGTGTTGATCATTGGCTTTGTAGTTAAGATCGAAAGGAGGCCTGATACGGAGTATGTCATCTTTGAACACCGAGGTGTCCTTGAGGTTGAACGTAATCTCATCCGAACCTAATAGATGGTGTAGTTTCAGCTCTGTGCGTAAAATATCATTGATATGGACAAGGGATCGGTTTGTATCCAGAAAGCCTTCGTTGATATAGAAATCAGTAGGCATCAGACTAATATTGTATTCATTGAACACGAAGGTGTTTTCAGACAGCACAGAGATCTGTGTCACATTGTTCTCGTACAGAGTATGGAAGTTGATCGGTAGTGTGGCTGCGGATAGATTAACATCATCGTTCAGTAGATTAAAATGAGTGATATTTGCATCGACTAGCGCTTTTTCCTGGTTGATATCATAGCTTCCATGAGCATAAAGGGTGGCTATGTCCTGGAGTGATACTTGAAGGTTCTGAAAATTAAGGATGGACGAGAACTTTTCATCCAAGAAGATTTCATTTGGCTGAACACTGAGGTTGATGTCCTTAAACTGCCAGTGGGTCTGGGGAATGATAAAGGAGTGTTTGTCTTTAGAAAGATGCATTTGTACATTCGTATGTTTATTGGCAAGATCAAGACGGTTCTGATCACTGAGTTCCAAAGAGACCTTTGAGGTGTCAAAATAAAAATCACCGATCAAGTCTTTAAGGTCTATCTCTCCATTGACATCAGCCAAAAAAAGGTCCTTATAGGCCACCCGTGCGGTATCAATACTCAAAAGGTTCTTGTGCAGACGAACAGAAGCATTGTTGATGTGGTATTTCCCTTTACCAAAAAGCAGGTCGGATTTCTTGACAAAAAACTGACCGACGGCATAGGCATCCTCATTGTCGAGGTTCACGACGATTTGAAGCCGGGCATTGGTTGAGCCATTTTCCTGTAGTAGGGGAAGAGAGATTTTATAGGCTTTCAGGATATCAACAATATCCTGGGTCAGTGTTGTCTTGGTATGCAGATCAATGATAAGCATGATATCTTGATGGTTAAAATCGATTTTCACATTGCCTGATTCCAGGGTATGATCATGATAGGTCGCATTGCGGGGACGTATGTCCAGGATACCGTGCTTGAAGTAGACGTCGACTTTTGGGCTGTTGACGGGGGAGAGTGCTTCGTTGAAGGTGTATTCCACATCTTTCTCGACGGCATGGAGAAAAAGAGTGTCAAGAAGAACGTTGATGTCATTATAATTATGGATACCCTTAGCTTCAACAAGTTGATGGGAAACCGCATTGTTATACTGGACAATCCATTGGGTTATACTCTTTTCAAGGGGAAAGAGTTTAATGATCGGTGCCAGGTCCTCAAAGGGAAAGGATTCTGCAAAGAAAGCAAGTTCTTCTCCATTTTCTTTAAGATACACTTCCATGTCTGCACAATTGGAGAGGGAGAACCTGAGTTGAGAATATCCCAGGTGCACATCGAACTCATAGAGTAACTTTCCTGAGATCCTAATATCGCTTGGCGTATGCACAAGGCTATCTACTGATATAAGAAGTGTATCATCAAGGTATTTGTAGGACAGGGCGCCGTTGAAGTGCTCTCCATCGATTGTGATGAGGTTTTGTAGCGAAGGATCCAGGGTGTCTGTGTAACGAATAGTAACCTTGTGCCCTTTGACATTCAGTGTGTCGATTTGGACTTCTTTAAAAGCCTGCAAGGAGAGATTTATTATTTGGGCGATAAATGGTATGTTTATACGTGAAGCAGACTTTGTATCATTGTTACTTTCTGTAACATTTATCTCTCTGGCATTGAGGATGAGCTTTTTATCGAGTTTTATGTATAATTGCTCGGCTTCAATATTAGAGATAGCCAGACGTGGAATCGAGATACCATAAGATAAAAGAGCATAGAGAATGATG
The DNA here is from genome assembly GCA_041562555.1 of Sulfurimonadaceae bacterium. GTDB lineage: Bacteria > Campylobacterota > Campylobacteria > Campylobacterales > Sulfurimonadaceae. The sequence goes on along the minus strand of JBFEXS010000067.1, from coordinate 1,461 downwards.
ATACCAGAGATGATAAAAGCAAAAAGACTGTATATACTGAATTGGATTTTTGAGATTATCTTATTAAGTGCATTACTGCTCATCTACTACCTTGCTCAACCGCTTCAGACTTCAAAAGTACTTTTTATACCCTCTGGCTCAATTAGTGCCATTATAACACACTTAAAGGCGAAAAAGATCTCCTTGACCAGCCTGGACAAGAGTTTTTTACGAGTGATGGGGAGCCCGCAAAAGGGATGGATATATATGGGTGAGGAGAAAATGACCCACGGGGACTTTTTATATAAATTGACCCATTCAAAAGCGGCTTTGACACAATTGACACTTATTCCGGGTGAAACGACTTATGCGTTTTCCCAACAGCTGGCTGCAGAACTTGGACTGGATGCGATGAAGCTGTACGCATATTTCAATGAATATGGACACTATTCGGAAGGAGCCTTGGTACCTGACACCTATAATGTCCCTATCGGGATAGAGGAGAAAACACTGGCTATCCATCTTCTGAAGTCATCGGCACAACGTCATATGGCATGGGCAGAAAAGATATTCGGAACCTATAATAAGAAAAAATGGGAGAAGTTTCTTGTGGTCGCATCGGTCATTCAAAAAGAAGCTGCCAACAAAGAAGAGATGCCGTTGGTATCTTCAGTGATCTATAACCGCTTGAAAAAAGGGATGAAGCTGCAGATGGATGGTACTCTGAATTATGGAAGGTATTCCCATGAAAGAATAACGCCAAAGCGTATCCGTACGGATAAGAGCCGCTATAACACCTACAAGCATAAGGGTTTACCGCCTTTACCGGTATGTAATGTCGAGTTCAGTGCGATCAAAGCGGCTATCTTTCCTGCAAAAACAGATTACCTCTATTTTATGAAGAATAAAAAGGGAACCCATGATTTTACGCGTTACTATTCTACTCATTTGACCAATATACGTAGTGCTACAAAATGAAACACTATTGTAAAAACAGATAAATTATAATCGTTATGATGCACAAATGGATTCTATAAGTGTTATGATTCTAGACATAAAAAAAACAAAGAGGAAACTCCCATGTCAAAAATCATTTGGTCAAAAATTGATGAAGCTCCGGCTTTAGCAACATACTCGTTACTACCAATCGTTAATGCTTTCACTAAAGAAGCAGGTATCGATGTGGTTCTTAGTGACATCTCTCTTGCTGGTCGTGTACTTGCAAGTCAAGGTCTTGCAGAAGATGAGCTTTCTAAACTTGGTGAAGTTGTACTTCAAGAAGATGGAAACGTTATCAAACTTCCAAACATCTCTGCTTCTGTTGGTCAACTTAAAGACTGTATCGCTGAGCTTCAAGGTCAAGGTTATGATATTCCTAATTACCCTGAAGAGCCTGCAAACGCAGCTGAAGAAGCTACGAAAGCTAAATATGACGTATGTCTAGGTTCTGCGGTTAACCCAGTTCTTCGTGAAGGTAACTCT
>JBFEXS010000066.1:0-12986 GCA_041562555.1 Sulfurimonadaceae bacterium | reverse complement strand
TCTTCTACTTAGTTTTCAATGATCTCAAACATCTTCGTAAACCTAATTACTGAGCCAAAACTTATGGTCTCTGTGTTTGTGGACGGGAATTATAGAGAAATCTCATCCCTATGTCAAGTGTTTTTTTGCTGAATTTGGAAAAATATTGAAATTTCTCCATTTTGTGTGGTTTTTTAGTAACATTTACCAGTTATGATGCACTTGTCTGTTTAATACCCGCATTAATTTATAAAACGTATACATAAACCAAGAGCCGGCTAAACCATAAGACATAAGACTCCAGGTTGAAATATCAACTGTTCCTTCAAAGAGAGAAAAAACTATCCATATCATCACCATTTCTAAAAGTTCATATAGAAAAGGCACCACATATGAAGGTGTTTTTCTCCGTCTATCATTTACCATCATAAGAAGCTCCTCATGTATAGTCCATCTAAGATAGTATGAGAAAGCTTCTTATAACTTGATTTTTTTTATTTTTAATGTTTTTCTTTAAGTACACGTTTGAGTACTTTTCCTGTAGCATTTTTAGGTAATTCGTCTAAAAATGAGATGCTCTTTGGTATTTTAAAGTTTGCAAGATGCTGTTTTAGATAGCTTTTTATATCAGATTCACTTACTGGTTCTTGTTCTTCATCAAGTTCAACATATGCAATCGGTATCTCTCCGCTATGATCATCTTTAATACCTATCACTGCCGCTGCCTTAATAGAAGGATGATGATACAGAACTTCTTCAATTTCCCGTGGGTAGATATTTATCCCTTTGGAAATGATCAGATCCTTTTTTCTATCTACAATATAAATATACCCCTCTTCATCCACTTTCCCAAGGTCACCTGTTCGTACCCATCCATTGATAATCGTCTCATCCGTAGCAGTCGGACGCTTCCAGTATCCCATCATCACACAATCACCCTTGACAATAAGTTCACCGACCTGACCTACCGGTACTTCGACCATCTCTTCATCGACAATCTTCACCTCATATCCGTCTAAAGGCAATCCTATAGACAGTGGTTTTTGTTTGGATACCGGGTTGATGGCCACGGCAGGCGAACACTCGCTAAGGCCATATCCCTCAAGCATCTTTGCCCGACTAAAAATTGTATTGAACTTCGTCAGTGTGTCTTCACTCAATGCAGCACCACCCGATACAAAGGCACGTACCGAATTAAACCACAAGAAATACCACGGTAATTTTGCACGGACCAAGGCATTATATACATCCGGGATACCCAAGAATACCGTTACACGCTTGAGTAATGTCTGCTTTATGATATTTGAAAACGGCAATACGGAAGGAATGATGATCAATGACCCTCTGATAAAAATCGGGACAAGGACCGATATGGAAAGCGTAAACGAATGAAACATCGGAAGATAGACAATAAACCTGTCTTTTTTATTCAAATCAAAACGCTCCTGAGCTCCGTGGAGATTAGAAAAAATGTTTTTGTACGAGAGCATCGCCCCTTTCGGGTGCCCTGTCGTTCCGGAAGTATAAATCAATACCGCCAGCTCATCTATTGATTTATCGGCGTTTACATCACCACCTTCATTTGGAATCGCCATAACCTCGGAAAATAAAAAGTTTTTTCCTTCTTGTTTTGGCAAGTCATCTATCCAGACTGTGGTTTCTATCCCCGTCGTTTCCTGCAGTTTCTCTGTCTGAGCAGCAAACTTGCTGGATGTTACAAGCATCTTCGCTTCGGCGTCATTGAGAATATAGGTATACTCTTCTTCCTTTAACATGTTATTGACAGGCACAACTACCCCGCCAACCTTACCAACCGCAAAAAAAGTTATCAAAAACTCCAGGGAGTTTGGTGTTATCAATGCGACCTTGTCATCATTACCGATACCGCTGTGAGACAAAAAGCGTGCAAAAGTATCGACGCGGTGTAAAAACTCCAGATTACTGATCTTTTCATCATTAATAAATACAAGTGTTTTCTTAGCTTGGGATCTAGCATTCGACGAGATCATTTCATAAAAGTTTTTATATGGGTAGTTCATTATTACTGTTCTCAAGCCTACCGAAAATAGTTTGAGATATCCTTTTTAGTTTTGTAGTAAGTTCTTGGAATATACGATCAATACTCGCTTGAGAACCCTGCTCTAGAGAGCAAAGGTCTTAAAATCGGTATTCAACCCCAAGGGTTAGAAAATAAGCCGCAGCATCTGTAAAGGTTCCGTCAATCCCGCCAGCTTGATTGACGGTTCTGCTCTTTTTGTCAAGATAAAAGAAAGATGCCCCTACCTCAACTTCTTCAGAAAGCATATAACGCGTACCTACAGAATAAACCATACCATCTGAACCCGGGAGTTCAAAGCTAAGTGATTCATCAGGGATCGGAGACTCATCATAGACCATACCGGCCATCACTGTCCAATCTGAATTATATACATGCGAAACACCTAAACGATACGCTTGTGCATCTTCCCAATTTTTATCCTGATTGATGTTTAATAATGTATGTGTTCCGAATTCAATATCAAGCTTTTTATATTCCGACCAATAGTTTCTTTCATAAACAAATTCAACCGTAGTAGCCTCATTAAATGTATAAGCAGCGGCCAATCTCGATACAGCAGGAAGAGGAATAGATGTCTTTCCGGAATCATCAAATGTCGCACCACCTACCACAGGTACACCTGTCGGATATGTCAGTGTCGCGTCACCATCTAAATTAAGTTCGACCTTTGATCGATACGTAGCGGCAAGCGAAAGCTCGCTTATCGGTCTGTAGTTCAAAGCAAAGTTATATCCGAAATCAAATCCGTCGGCTTTTAAATCATAATAAGGATTTGCTGCCGGATTGGGAACGGTTGTCGCATCAATAATAATCTTCCCTGATGAGTAAACACCCCTAAGTCCTACACCTATGGAGAACTGATCATTCACTTTGTATGCGACTGTTGGATTGATTTCATAAGTTGTTAGACTGAACTCTTTTGCCGACCACGAACCAGGTGCCTCGTTCCAACGCTTTGCCAATCCACCCGGTGCCACCAAAGAGAGACCAAATCTGAAATCATTCACGGCAGGCGACACATAATGCATTGTAGGAATAATAAAGTTTTCCTTTTCCGACTCAATATCATAAGGAAGGAATCCCCCATACGTACCTGTTGCATTAATAGCTGTCAAATGAATGTAGGTTAGATCAATCTCCAAGAAACCACCATCTTCATTAAACACCATATTCGCAGGATTGTAATAGGTCGCATCTGCACCATTTGCATGAGCAACATAAGCGCCAGAAAGCCCTACTGCATTGACTGACTGCTCGGGGATACTATATCCACCCGCCATTAAAACCGTTGTCGCAGCTAGCGACAGTACTCCAACTTTCTTCATCTGTTCTCCCAACTATTAAATTTAATTCTCTAGTGAATAAAGAAGCTCGATCTCTTCTTTCCAGATACTCTCATCGATCGTTTCCAAAATCAAAGGTATGTCATCCATACGCTCATCATTCATGATAAATCGGAAAGCATCAAGCCCAATCTTCCCCTTCCCAATGCTCTCATGACGGTCCACATGCGACCCCAAGTCAGGCTTGGAATCATTCAGATGCATCCCCATCAAATATTCAAAACCCACTATATTACCAAATTGTGCCATAGATATATCATAAGCTTCCTTTGTACGGATATCATATCCCGCCGTGAACATATGACAGGTGTCGATGCAGACTCCCACACGGGACTTGTCCTCTATCTTATCGATAATGTGTGCCAGATGCTCAAACTTCCATCCTAGGTTTGAGCCCTGACCCGCAGTGTTCTCGATCACCAACTTTACATTTTTGGTTTTATCAATGGCAAAGTTCATGGACTCTGCTATACCGTCCAGACACTCATCTTCGGAGATCTTTTTCAGATGCGAACCGGGATGAAAGTTCAACCGGTCCAGACCAAGCTGATCACAACGTTCCAGCTCATCGATGAATGCAGTCAAAGACTTTTCACGCTTTTCAGGCTCAGGATGCCCCAGGTTTATAAGGTAGGAATCATGGGGCAACACATGTTTTGGCAAGATGCAGGCATCTTCAAGCTCCTGTTTGAATTTATCTATCGTCTTCGTGTCCAAATCTTTGGCAACCCATTGGCGCTGATTCTTTGTAAATAGTGCAAACGCCTGCGCGCCTATGTTTTTTGCATTAATTGGTGCATTAAACACACCCCCTGAAGCCGAGGTGTGCGCTCCGACATATTTATTACTCACTCTTATCCTTTTAATTTTGAAATTTTTATCATCAATCGATTTTGTCTGTCTTTGAAGAAAATATTTCCATTTTCAATTTTATAGACAATATTGTACTCATCACTTTTTAGAGTTTGTATAAACCCCTCTTGTGTCTTCTGGAATGAAGCTTTCTCAAAGATTGGTCGTCCCAGTAAGACATTCAAGATAAGATCGTCCGGATAAGAAGGATGCAGATAACGTTCATTAAATGTCGATTTTGTCAGACATCCCTCGTTCACACATACCAGCGTCGATACCTGAAGACTCTCCACCAACTTGCCCGCAATAAAAAGATCTGCCCGAACCTCATCAGCATTGCTGCGAAGATAGCCCAGATCTGCGTATTTTAGTTGTTTGGATTTAATGATGATCAAACGGCTCTCGTTCTTAGTGTACTGTTTTGCACAGCCCCCCAGAAAAATCAGACTAGCCCATAGGATAAAGAGTGTTTTTATGCACTTCATCACATGCCTTTAATACTTCTTCACTCAACTCTAAATCCATAGCAGCCAGTGTCTCATCCAATTGGGATTCCTTTGTTGCCCCGATAATAGTCGAGGCAACAAAGGAGAACTGCTTTGACCATGCCGTTGCCAAGGTCACCGCCGATATTCCTGTTTCCTTTGCAATAGACATATATTCTTCCGTTGAAGAAAGGGTCTTCTCATTGACAAACCGTGTAGCCTGGGCCCTGACACGGGGGTTCTCGGATTTCATATAGGCTGAGAAGCGGCCCTCCTGTGTGAAAGCAGCATTATACTTTCCGCTTAACACTCCCCCTGCCAACGGTGAATAAGGCAATAGCGAGATCTTTTCTCTCTCGCACATCACCTGCATCTCATCTAGAAAACGTCTGTTCAGAAGCGAAAAATTATTTTGAATAGACTCAAAACGCTTATACCCCTTCATCTGTGCCGTCATATTCGCCTTGGTCGTTCCGTAGGCAGTATCATTTGACGTTCCCAAATAACGTACCTTACCCTCTTGAACCAGTCTATCAAAGGCTTCCATCGACTCTTCGATCGGGACAACCGTGTCTGGCCAGTGCATCTGATACAGATCGATATAATCCGTGTTTAAACGTCTAAGGCTTCCTTCGATCCCTTTAGTGATATGATGTCTGTCGATGGCTGTCATACCATGGCGTGTCGGCGGGACAAACCAGCCCGAAGCTGCACCGGCGACCTTCGTCGCGATGATCATCTTGTCCCTTGGCTTATCTTGCAACCATTCTCCGACGATCTCTTCGGTCAACCCTCCAAGCTTTGCAGTGGGGGGTACCGGGTATATTTCAGCCGTATCAAAAAAGTTCACACCCCTGTCATAAGCCTTGTCCATGATCCTGAATGCTTCTTTTTTATCACACTGTGTTCCAAATGTCATCGTACCCAAACAGATCGGTGAGACTCTGAGTCCCGTTTTTCCTATATATCTATATTGCATCCGATCCTCCCTAAAGTTTAAAAATCATTTTAACGTCTTTTCATCAACTTATAATTAATTCTATCACTTATAAACTTTTTCATTCCGCCATTATACCGGGGACAACCGCTTATCTTACCATCCGATACAAGGTTTAGAACCCCGTTACATGGCTGGATGCCATCTTTTGTCTGTCCCTATGGGTTATCCTTTATACTCTCAGTATGAAAATCCATATTGACCTTGACTGTTTTTTTGTCTCAGCCGAACGTATCGCCGATCCCTCATTGATTGGAAGGCCCGTCGGAGTCGGCGGTCGTTCTGATCAGCATATCTTTTCTAAACGCAATACGCAGCAGACCATGAGTCTTGCCAATAATGGCGCTTTTGTGATGAGTTTCTTCCAGGATTCTCCCTCAAGTAGACACAACGACCTGGAAAAGTTCATCGACCCGGACGGGAGAGTACGCGGGATTTTGACGACCTCCTCCTATGAAGCGAGAGCTTTCGGTATTCACACCGGTACGACAATCAATGAGGCCATCAAAAAATGTCCGCACATCATCATCAAAAAACCCAACATGAAACTCTATCAACATCTATCCCATACCCTCCACGACTTTCTTCGCCTGCGTATTCCTCTGTTAGAACAAGGAAGTATTGATGAGTTCTACGGGGACCTCGGAGGGTGGATCGATGATCAAGATGTTCCCGCCTTTATCGAAGCACTCAAGCTTGAGGTCAAACAAAAACTCTCATTGCCTATCTCCATCGGCGCCGCTAAAAGCAAATACACCGCCAAGCTCGCGACCAATGTCGCCAAGCCCTTCGGGACAAAAACGGTATTTCCCCATGAAGTCGATACCTTTATCCAGGATATTCCACTCGTAAACTTCCCCGGTATCGGGCGACGCACTGCAAGTAAATTGCATGCTTACGGACTGCAGACCCTTGGTGATATCCAAAAAGCAAAAGAGCTCTTCTTACATCAGAGCAGATCCACATGGGAGCTCTACCAGCGTGTCTGCGGTGTCGATAACACGCCCATAGAAAAAGAACATATTCGAAAATCCATTGGTATCTCCCGCACCTTTGACCCCATTCGGGACAGAGAAGAAGCGCTCAGGAGACTAACCATTCTCTCCCGCCATCTTGGCTTCGCAATTATGCGCATGGGTGTCATACCTACGACATTTCATCTAAGTATCTCCTATGAACATGGGGCAAAAGGAAAGGCAAACATCTCCGTAAACCGTCTCTTCAATGAAAGGTTTTTTAAAAACCTGTGCAAAGATCTATTTTTGAAAGCTGACCAGTCTCCCGCCCTTCGGATCATCCGTATCAGTATCTCTACCGCAGCATTTACGACCCATTCACACCGTGCACTCAATCTTTTATACTATCAAGAAGACAAACGTCAACACAACCTTACCCAAAAGACAAAAAAACTTCGGGAAAAATATGGATTGGATACGATACGCTGGGGAAGTGAGATCTAAAAATGTTATAATTTTTCATGGCTAAGAAAAAGAAAAAAGTGATCAATCTCTCTGATCAAAACATCACATACACCGAGCAGGATCGACAGATTAGGATCATCTCCTTTAACCCCAATACAATGGAAGTTGAAGTCTCATCTATGTATCCCGGCGAAAAGAAACAGGTCATGAAACTTCCCTTCGCCCATTTACCCAAAGAGATAAAAAAACTTGTCAGACCTGTTTAGCCGCTAAAACAAAAAAACTTTCATAGATGAAGGGAACAACCCCTTTAAAGAAATATCTGCTAAAATCTCACAAATCAATCAAGGAACAATCATGGCAGAATTTACAAACGTAACTGTTACAGCAGAAGCAAACTACTATTTTGATGGAAAGGTGACAAGCAGAACACTTACCTTTGCAGATGGCTCTGTAAAGACCCTGGGTATCATGATGCCGGGCGAATATGAGTTTGGAACATCCCAATATGAGATCATGGATATCATGGCTGGTGAACTGGATGTAAAACTTCCGGACAGTGACAGCTATATGACCATTAAAGGCGGGGAGACTTTTGAAGTGCCGGCCAACGCAAAATTTCAAGTCAACGTTAAAACAGTGACCGATTACTGCTGTTCATATCTAGATAAGTAATCATGAACCCTGATTCCGCATTGTCAAAAACCGGTGGAGCTGACTTCACGGTTTGGCTTGTGATGTTTGGTGTTTTGGTTGTTGTAGCACTGATCCTGGCCTATATGAGCAAGGATATGGAGAGATAATACTGAAGTAGATCCTACTTCAGTAGTTTAGCAACCTGAACATGTTCTTCGGCCTCAGCATAACTTAAAGCCGTATCTCCCTCTGCAGTTTTTGCATTTTTATCCGCACCGCTATCCAGCAAGAGTTTTACGATCTTTTCATGTCCCATTTCTGCTGCAGCCATCAGTACCGTATACCCCTCTTCGTCTTTAGCATTTACATCCGCACCCTTCTTGATCAGGTACTCGCATATCTTATACTCTTTCTCGTTGTCTTCTTGAGCTGCATACATCAACGGTGTATATCCACCTCCATCACGAAGGTCGACTTGAGCCCCTTTATCCACCAATAGACGGACAATGTTCAATTGTCCTTTCTGTACAGCGATGATCAGCGGTGTGTTCTCATTCTTTGTTCTCATATCTACATTGGCTTTATGTTCGATAAGACTAACCGCCACTTTGACATTTCCTTCATTACTCGCATAAATCAGTGCACTGTAGCCTGCATTGTCCTGAGCATTGACGTCTGCGCCCTTGGCTAACAACAGGTCAACGACTTCCGTATGATTATTTTTTGCTGCCCACATAAGTGCACGTGCACCGCCGTCACCTGCTGCATTCACATCTTCACCTGCTGCCAAAGCAGCCGACACTCCATCAACTTTACCGTTTTTTGCTGCCTCAAGTAGTGCAGAGTCTCCTGCAAAAAGAACTGAAGAACAGAATAGTCCCACAGATAAAACCCTTAAAATGTTGTTCATTTACATTCCTCTATATGTTTCAATTATCAATTTTATAACATAGTATTAATTAATTTAATATTATAGAGAGCTTATGTATACTTCCTGCAATATTAACAGGTAGAAGTGTATGCAGTTTAAGGGTTACGATAAAAAAAGTTTAGCATTTTTGAAAGAATTGCGTGAGAATAATACAAAAGAGTGGTTTGAAGCAAGAAAACATATCTATGAAACGTACATATTGGAAGCCAACCGTCGCTTTGTGATTGAAATGGGAGAGCATATTCAGGCACTTGTGCCCACGATCAATGCTGTACCCAAGATCAACGGATCCATGTATAGGATATACAGAGACACCCGTTTTGCCAAAGACAAGACCCCGATGAAGACCCATACAGGGGTGATCTTTTGGCAGGGAAAAGCCAAACGGACACAATCGGCCAACTTTTATACGCGGGCAACTCCTGAGGAGTATGTCATCGGTGCAGGGATCCGCCGTTTTGACACCGCGTTATTAAGTACCTACCGAGAGTATATCCTGGACCTTGACAATGCGGACAAGCTCTATGCTATTTTACAAACCTGCAAAAAAATGGGATACAAAGTGATAGAACCATCCTATAAGCGGCTTCCCAGAGGTTTTGATAAAAGCTATCCCTACCCTGAATTAGCGCGTTTGGACGGTATGGTGGTCAATAAGAAGTTTGCACCCGATGATGTTTACTTCTCTGAAAAACTGATCGATCGCTGCTATCACATCTACGAAGAGCTTCTGCCTTTACAGCAGTGGCTCTATGAGATGACACTGACAAAACACGATGAAGAATGACCCTGCGCTTAAGGCTCGGTCTTAGGCGGAAGCTCCTGTTCCCACTGCTCCTGGTTGACGACATTATAAACGGTCCAACCCTGCTCGCGTAACAGTCGCGCAGCAACCATACTACGGCTTCCTGTACGACAATAAAGAACAAGTTCTTTATCCTTCGGGATACCTCTATACATCTGATCCAATACATCGATAGGAATATTTACCGCATTTTTCGCATGACCGCGATCATACTCTTTCTTAGAGCGGACATCAATGATCATTGCCCCCTTGCTTACTGCTGCACGGGCAGCTCTCAACTCTTCTTCACTTACCTGTTGTGTACATCCGCTAAAAAGACTGAATGCCAATAGCAGAAGTAATGTTTTAATTATCGTTTTGATCGTATTTCCTCAATATTTATTTGTTGATTTCATTTTCAGAGAGTGAACTCATCAGAATAAGCTGTCCCATCTGCTGAAAAAATGTTTCTATATCACTATCGCTTCCTCGAACGACCTTTTCAAAAAGCTCGACAAAGAAAGCACTTCTTTCTGTTTTCAGATAGGCTTCGATTATCCATTCGAGACTCAGGGTATGAAGTTCTCCGTTCACCTCGTACTCGATCGTCGAGGCAGGGTTAATATGTCTGTCTAAAAGGAGTTGCTTACATTTTTCCATCATACTTGTTTCCTTTGCCTCGTCACCGGGAGAAAGGCCTGAAAGACATCCTCTTACCCAAATCTGAACCGTTAACACTCTTACAAAGGCTTCAAGCTATTTGTAATTTGAAAAATAATAATATATTGGAGCTAAAAGCCCCATAAAAAGTACGATATAACCCTAAAAAAGGTCTCTGATGAGAATATACAACTTTCAAGAACGTCCCCATCTTATTCTCAGTGACAACGAACTGCTTTTTAGAGACAGTCCCGATGATACCGATGTCAAGCGCCACGCATATAAAGAGATCAAAAAAATCTCTTTCTTCCACCGGTACGATACCGATCATGAACCTTTTATCTGGATGAAAGTACACATGAAAGATCAGCACACGCCCTTATTGGTCCAGATCTCCATGCTTAATGAACCCGTCGAAGAAGTCCTCGAAGGCATTGCCGATGTCGTGGCCGGCAAAACAGAGGTAAAACTTCCATCAAAGACTTGGCTAAACGGGGTAAAGACCGGCAACAAGGTAAGAAAAAGGGTACAGCTCTCCGTGGCCGTTTTTCTACTCTCGCTTCCACTGATACATCATCTTTTCCCGCCCCATATCAATGAACTCAAACCCGGTGCCCTTAACATCAAACCCCTTCAAAGCAGCGGGTTCTGTTCAAACAGGGCAAAAGCCGTCTATAAGACAGCAAAGAGTGAGTCACTTGAGGTCATAGAGTACTGTGGTATCTTTACTACGTGGCAGGAAGACAGCAGAAAAACCATTCCCAAAAGATTTCTCACGACAGAACTCTCCGATCTGACCTTTGATGACTATATCCTTCACGCAGAAGAGCATATAGACAAAAAAGCCTATAGCGAGGCTCAAACAAATATCGATCAGGCTATCTACCTCGATCCACAGAGCGAGACACCCCATATACTCTTGGCTAAGATCGAGGATCGTCAGAACAGATTGGATGGAGCGATCTCGCATCTCAAAAAAGCGCTGAGTCTTAACCCATCCTCTTCGCGTGCACACAACTTCATTGCCGAACTCTACATTGACACCAACAATATCAAAGAGGCACAAAAGCACTTTGAGACCTCACTGAAGTTTGAGCAAAGTGCCTATGTCTATGCCAGCCTTGCCTATACGGAGAATGAACTCGGTCTCACCGATGACGCTATCAGACATTATGAAAAGTCCCTTTTTGAAGCACCTGATGACACCTATGTTCTGACCGAACTCGGTCTTCTCTATTGGCAAAAGCATGAATTCGAAAAGGCTGCCGAAAAGCTACAAAAAGCCTACGAACTCGATCCTTCCGATGCCTTGGCCTTTTTAAACTTTTTTGAGATATCCCTGATCACCTCAGCTACGGTCACCAAGACCCACAAAGAAAAGTTTATCAACGAACACCGGCAAGACACCAAACTGATGATCATCTATGACATGCTCGATATTATCGCTTTGAGTATTCAGAATGAAGACACCGAACAGGCTCTTGAAGCGTGGAGAGAACGTTATGAGGGGCAATACCCGGACTGGTCCATGCGGGAGATACGTACCTGGCTTGACATGGCGAAACTGGATATCGATCATACCCAGCATGTTCAAAGCACTATAGGTTTTTTCATTGCCCAGCAACAGGCCTACAAAATCAAGCATCTGGAGCTTCGACCATGAGTCTGTGCGGGATCGACGAAGCAGGTAGAGGGCCCATAGCCGGTTCCCTGGTCATGGCCGGAGTCATCCTGAAGAAAGAGATCGATGGTCTGATGGATTCCAAACAGCTCAGTGAGAAGAAGCGCGAAGCCCTCTTTCCTCTCATCATAGAACACTCACACCATCACATCGTCAGTTTTTCTGCAGAACAGATCGATGAACTTGGTATATCAGCATGCCTTGCCAAAGGCCTTGAAAGTATCATATCCAACCTTGATAGCAGTGACTATCTCTTTGACGGTAATTCCAACTTTGGTGTCTCTGGACTGCGTACCATGGTCAAAGCAGACACAAAGATTCCTGAAGTTTCAGCAGCATCTATTCTAGCTAAAGTTACTCGGGACAGAGAAATGGTAGAATTCGCAAAAATATATACAGAGTACGGGTTTGAAGGCCATAAAGGATATGGGACCAAAGCCCATGTAGAGGCGATCAAGCAGTATGGATATTCACCCATACATCGTAAAAGCTTCAAGCTTAAAGCCCTTCAGCCCACTCTGTTTTAAAGAGACAGATCATGAAATCATTAGAATATATTCAAATGGCTCTGGACGAACTTGACAAGGAAGTTCAGACCTATGTGATGGACCTTAACATGGACATGACAACCAAAAATGCGAAGATGCTGCCCCTTCTGCAACAAAAACGTGTTTTGGAACAGACAAAGGAAGACCTCACCTATCTCCGAGACAATCCTCCCAGCAATGCAGGTGAATGTACCATGTATAAACATCGCTAATTAGATCTGTAGTTTTACTCAAATTTAATATGGCTATAGTTAGTATTAAGTAGTTTTAAAATCATTACACCAGGATGAAGATGACTTCTTATCTTTCTATACATGATAAAAATATCCTTGTCGTAGATGACAATGCGACCAATATCCTTCTGATAGAAGCCATTCTGGAAGAAGAAGGGTTTCCCAATGTCCATGCTGCCTCCGGGGCGATCGAAGCCTATGAGGTCCTCGAAAACCAGGAGATAGACCTGATCCTTATGGACATCGTCATGCCTGACATCGATGGACTTGAAGCGACGGAAGCGATCCTGGCCAATCCAAAATACCATCACATCCCTATTGTCGTGGTCACCGCCATAGATGATGATGAGACCCTCAAAAAAAGCTTTACTCTGGGT
>JBFEXS010000065.1:0-13085 GCA_041562555.1 Sulfurimonadaceae bacterium | reverse complement strand
TACACGCTAGACTTAGGATCTAGTGCCGCAAGGTGTGGAGGTTCAAGTCCTCTCATCCGCACCATCTTCATAAAGCACTTTTAACAATATCAAATCTTTCTATTATTACGCGGATGTGGTGAAATTGGTATACACGCTAGACTTAGGATCTAGTGCCGCAAGGTGTGGAGGTTCAAGTCCTCTCATCCGCACCATCTATTTGAAATTCAACTCCCTTATGCTACTATCTCATATGTTTTCAAAACTTAACACTTATTTTTTATACTTTATCCTTTTATTAACACTCGATGGCTGTACACTGATTCGTATGGGGCAAGAGGCAACAGAGACGATGAAAACGGCCACTACCTTTGGTTACCAAAATGGCAAACGTCCTGACAAGCAACGTAATGTCAAAGATTACATAGTCGATGAGAACGAGTTTGTCATCCTCGCCGAAAGCCCTTATAAGACACTCTACAAACTTCGTGTTAAAACCGTGTCTGCAAAACTCAACATGCTCAATGATCTTGTAGACTACTGTGAAGATCATGATGGGACAGTGCAATACGGACTTCAATATGGAAAATCAATAGCCAGAGAGTTTGATTCGATCGATTTTGAGTTCTCAAACATAAAAGAATATTACAAAAAAGGACGTCTTACCGGTTATAAGGGATGGATGAAATGTATCAACACAGGTGATGATTTTGAGGTCAAGCGCAAGGGAGAGACTTCCTATTTTCTCATCACCCATGAAAACGAACAGCTTCAAGGTTATAGTTTACAATGGTATATCGATTATTTCGATCTTGAAGACATCGATCTCAATACTTTGAATATCGGTTTGTGGTCCTATTCCGCTCTGGTACAGATGGGAGGCATCTGTATCCTCAATAATGGTGAAATGTATATATCAAATCGTTATACACAAGATAAAGAGGTTTCACTGGATGAGTATTTTTTACAACAGCTTGATCCTCATGGAAAAGGGAAGGGATATCTCCTCTCATCAGGACACATATCCTGTCAAAACAGTGACAATGAACAAACAAATTTTATCTATGATATCGCGTATTCAACAAAATACAGAAAAATACTCTACACAAGACGGGAAACAAGCTCTCTAGGTATTTAAACGTAGAATATAGCCTTTTCCCTGTACAGTATCGATGATCCCCGTACCAATACGCTTACGAAGACGAAGTACCAGGTTACGAAGTGCATGTCCGTTATCTTCGACTCCACCCCAGATGATAGATTCCAAATACCCGTGAGTTAAAGGTCTATTGATATTGGTCATAAACGTATGAAGAAGATTGGACTCTTTTTGGCTCAGATGTACCTCTTGCCCATCTATATATAAAATACGGCCGGATACATCATATTTTACCGTCTCATTCAGCTGCAGTAACTTATCATTCATTAGCTTTGAGACCTTGATCTCCAATTCACGTAGATCAAAAGGCTTTTTCAGATATTCATCGCACCCCATATCATAGGCATTCATGATCGTCTCGATATCATTGTAGCCGCTAACCATGATAATAGGCACGTGCGGATAGAGTTGACGGAGTTCCTTTACAAGGGATATCCCATCAGAATCGGGTAGGTTGATATCGATAATATACAGATCATATATATTGTTTTTTACACCTTCCAATACTCCATTCACATCTACATAATCATCACAAATCCATGCTTTCTTCTCAAAAAAGTTATGCATCAAGGCTAAAAAAACCGTATCATCTTCTACTAGGGCACAACGTCTTATGGGGAATCCTTTAGAGTAAAGATACAAAAGCAAAGCTTGCTTTTATATTGAACATCGTTTTAAATTATAAATATTTTATCATAAAAAAAAGGTTTTAAAAAGGAGTAGCATACGGACGGGGGAATCCATATGCTTTACATGTAAAAAGTAAATAAATAATCTATACAGGTGTAACAATTGGGGGGATAGTTTACATCCTGTTTCCAGCCTAACATCTTAAGTTGGATGTCAAAATTTTAGTACATAAGGGTAAATGGAATGTAAATCACTCCATGACCATATTGTCTAAAACGCTAAACAGCTCTTTACTCGCCGCTTCCATCTGTTTGAAGTTTTCTACCAGTTGTTCCGGATTACGTCCTTCAAGTGTTGTCTTTTCTTTGGCAAACTTCATATTTTCATGTAGTCTTTCATGAACTTTGGCATGCGGGATGGCAATCTTTCTAAAAGATGGGGTATGACTGAAACGCTGTGCACCCTCTGATTCCATCCATCTTCCCAAACGACATGCCTGTGCGTCCGATAGGTCGTCCCTGCCCTCTTCTTCCAGTACAGCTGAATATGCTGATGATTTCAAGATAATGTGATCGATCTTCGTCAGTGTGACAAACAGCCTGTTTTTAATCAGATTAGCAGACTGTGCCGAGCTTTGTGCCGTTTCATAAAAGTGCGTGAAGATCTCTTCAAAACTTTGGATCTCATCACTCGAAGTCGTTGCCAACTCTGAGACATGCTCCGAATTACTCTGGATCTCGCTGGACTCTTGCTGTAATGTTGAGATAGTGATTTCGATCTCCTGTGTTGCTTTTTGCGTACGCTCAGCCAGTTTTCGAACCTCATCAGCGACAACCGCGAACCCACGTCCATGCTCCCCGGCACGAGCTGCTTCTATCGCAGCATTAAGGGCTAAAAGATTTGTCTGGTCTGCGATGTCTTTGATCAAGCCTACTATCTCCGAAATCTCTTGAGAGCGTCCATGCAGGCTTATAACACCCTCATGGGATGCCGTAATCAATTCGTTCAATTCCGTCAGCTTCTTGCTCACCGAATACACACTCTCACGACTTTTTGATGCCTCTTCTGCTGTCAACTCAGCCGTTTTGACAATATGTTCTGATTCTCCCTCTGCCCTGTCGACATCACTTTGAATAAGACTCAAGCCTCCGTCTGAGCCTCCTCCAAGCTTATTGAACTCCCTCGCCAGTTCACCACGGACCTTAGTCTTATGACCCAAGGAGATCGCCTCGATCGAATTATTTAGCTGTATACAGGTGTCTCTAAACTTACCGTGTAACCCACTTGGAAACGTGCGTCTATAAGTCTTACCATCCGATGCCATTGCAATGGAAGTCGATACATCGCGCATAAAGGCTTCAAGCTGATCAAGAACATCATTGACTGCCCACGCAAGCTCCTCCTGACCCTTGTCTTTGGAGTGGATATGCGTAATTCGCTGTTCTAAATCTCCCTTGGCGGTTGCATTAAGTACCCTTCGAATCTCATCTCTCAAATACGTGCTTATAGCAGTTGCAGCAGGTTTTGCAAAGCTCGATACAATAATAACGACCAATGCCAACCCGGCTAACACAAACTCCGAAATCACCAGTGCATACACACAAATGGCAATAAGACCGATCAGAAGAACCAGGGCCTGCTTATTCTTGAATAGCGATGACAAGTTCATCATAACTCATTCCTTTCTCTTCTAATAAATCAGTCAAGACTCTACCGGAGGCTTCCATACCATTTGTCTTTTCAACCTCCAGCATCTTGGCATACAGAGGCTTGATAATCTCTATCGCTTTAGGGTTTGGTTTACGTCTCACGGAATAATACCCAATGATCTTTCCTCGGGCATCCAATGAGGCTGTTACGTTTGCAAAGACCCAGTACTCATTATTGTTCTTCGTTGCGTTCACAACAAAAGCGAATACCTCTTCTTTATTCTGGATACGATCCCACAAAAGTTTGAAAACTGCCTTTGGCATCTCCTTATGACGGATGATATTATGCGGTTTACCCAGCAATTCTTCCTCTTCATACTCCGCCATCTCCATAAAAATCCGATTACAATACGTGATATTCCCCCGTAAGTCGGTTTTAGACACAATGAAATCATTTTCATTCATTTTGCGTTCCATAGCCTGTCCTTCCCAATTAATGTGGCTATTATAACACACTCATATAGCAGTTAGCGACTACTCTGAATACATTTCCACTCATCTTTTCAGCCATAAAAAGCTACAATAATCTTATGATCAACTATAATTTCCCCCTCTATCGACCGCCCGCAGAAGCAAATAGTATCATTCTTCAAGCCACCTATGGCTGCAGTCATAATAACTGTACCTTTTGCAGTATGTATAAAACAAAAAAATATGGGATACGCGATATCCGTACGCTTTTTTCCGAAATCGATCACTTGGCAAAAGCCTATCCAGACACAAAAAGAGTTTTTTTAGCTGATGGAGACGCACTCTCCCTTCCTACGGAGTATCTACTGGAAGTGCTAGACTATTTACAAAACTCCTTCAAACAACTGCGAAGGATATCCCTCTATGCAACTGCACAGAACATCTTGCAAAAGAGTGAAAAAGAGTTACGAACACTGTATGAGAACAAATTGTCGCTTATTTATTTCGGAGTCGAGACAGGAGATGAGATCCTCTTACAAAAAATTCATAAAGGAGTAAATGCATCTGAGATTGTGACTGCATTAAACAGAGCCCACGAAGCCAAGCTCAAGACTTCAGTCACTGTTATTCTTGGTTTGGGTGGCCTTGAGCATACGGCTACGCACATAGAGAACACAGCAAAACTGATCAACCGGACCAAGGTCACGTATCTTTCCACTTTACAATTAGGACTTGATGAGCAAATAAAAGGATGGTTTCTTAAACAGTTTGAAAATTTTCACCCTTTGAGTGATCTGGAAGTATTGGATGAACAACGACGTCTGGTATCGATGCTCAAACCGACCAATCAGGTCATCTTCCGATCCAATCACGCTTCCAATGCCCTGCATCTTGCAGGCACTCTACCCAAAGACAGAGACAAACTGCTTCTTCAGATCGAAAAAACCCTCAAACGTGGGGAACCGGCATTGGTACCACAACACCTCAGAGGGTTCTGATACCATTCATTATCCTCGATAGGTGACTTCCAATAGATGATACCCGAACTCTGTCTTCACCGGCCCATAGATCTCGCCCACATCGGCAGAGAAGACTACCTCATCAAACTCCTTGACCATCTTGCCGGGAGAGAAGGTCCCCAAGTCGCCGCCTTTTGCTTTGGATGGACATAATGAATATTCCTGTGCCAGTGCAGCAAAATCCTCACCGTTTTTAATCCGATCGATCAACTCCCGGCATTGTGCCTCGTCATCAACGAGGATATGTCTTGCATCAGCTACTGCCATGTTTTTCCTTTTTGATGAAATTATCTTTTATCCCTGCCGAGAAGTCAAGCATTTAACTATTTTTATTTCCTACAAGCTATAATGCCACTACTAAAATGAGAGATGTATTATGCGAAAACATGTTAAAAAGACACTGTATCTTATCTTCGGCTTTGTCTTCATACTCTTAGGTCTATTGGGTGTATTTCTCCCTCTTTTACCTACCACACCCTTTATCATCCTCGCTGCTTTCTTCTTCTCCCAGTCTTCGGAAAGGTGCCATCAATGGCTTCTTAACAATAAGATCTTCGGTCCGATTCTTTATAATTGGGAAAATTCACGATGCATACCCCGTTTTGCAAAAAAGCTTTCATTTATCATGATCGGTATATTTGGCACCTACTCCGTTGTGGTCATACCCTTGATTTCTGTAAAGCTTTTAACCGTTGCGTTGCTTGTGTACGGGTGCTATTTCATCTATAATATTCAAAATTGTAAGAAAGTAGAAAAGATTTCGTAGAAATACGAACATGGCAGACAGGAAGAGATTCGAACTCTCGATAGGTTGCCCTATACTCGCGTTCCAGGCGAGCGCCTTCGACCACTCGGCCACCTGTCTATGGTTGAAGAGTGACATTGTAGTCAAAAAAAGCTAAGACTAGTCTTCAACCGGTTCAAATTCTTCTTTTGGCTCTCCACAATCTGGACAAACCCAGTCATCCGGAAGGTCTTCGAATGCTGTTCCCGGTGGGATATCAGACTCAGGATCCCCCAAGGCAGGGTCATAGATATAATCACACGTCGGACATCTATATTTTTTCATCACAAACTCCTCTCTAGGTATATATGTATTCTAAACGTTCTAACTTCCCATATTGTAAATTACACTTTATTAATTTCCACGATAGCTTCACAATTAATTTTTACTATTAGACATCTTAAAAGATTTAGGTCTTTAAGAGCAAGATGAATAAAAGGATACAAAATGAGAAACTTAGCAAAGATTTTACTTATCAGCGTACTTCTTGGAAGTATCAGCTCATCTGCATTGATGGCAGATGTAAAAAAAGGTCAGAAGTTTTACTTAAAGACCTTCAAATCAAAGTTCAAGATGAACGGTGTCAAGTTTGCGACACTTCATACACAGGATGAATGGAGAGCCTTATTCGAGAATGAAGGTGAAGCATTCAAAAAAGAGTTTTCCGAACGTTTTCCAAAGTCTAAGAAGACACTTTCCAATCCGAAAGTATGGAAAAAACTGCAGCATGTAAAGGATTTTGCGATCGAATATGCAAGTGATTCTGGCAACGTGCCCTCATGTGGCTAAAAATTATATATCAAGGAGTTTATGATGAAAAAGATACTGATTGCACTGATCACCCTCAGCGGGATACTTATAGCCTCCGAAGGGGCTGAACTATATACGAAATGTGTTGGCTGTCATGGAGCCTTAGGAGAAAAATCAGCCCTTGGAAAAAGCAGGGTCATCAATGAGATGGGTCAAGAAGATATTATCACCGCACTCAAAGGATATCAAGATGGCAGTTACGGTGGAGTGATGAAGGCGCTTATGAAAGGTCAGGTAGCTAATCTAAGCGAACAACAGATCACTGCTTTGGCAGACGAGATCTCACATATGAAGCAATAAAGGAAATATGATGCAAAGAAGAAACTTTTTAAGCCTGGGAGCTTTAGCAGCGGTAGCTGTCTTGGTTCCTACGGCAAATGCACAAGATTATAGACAAGCAAGACCGACGGTATGGACAGCAACGAAAGTAGATGAGGCCATTACAGCAATGTACGGCACATCCCAGACAATTGACTCGGGCGTGACGATTACTATGCCAGATGTTGCAGCAAATGGCGGTTCCGTACCTTTCAATATCAAATCAGATATTGATGCAAAAAGCGTCGCTGTTTTTCAAGATGCCAATCCTGAAGCAGCTGTCGCAGCATTTACTGTACATGAAGGGGCCATTATCAATTATGATTTGAAAATCAAACTGAAATCTGAGGGGAAGCCGGTGATTGTAACAGCAATTGTAGAAGGCAGGGATGGAAAGTTGTACATGGGAACAAAACAACTAGATGTCGCCATTGGCGGATGTGATCCATAAAAAGTCTTGGATACAGATAACTACTAAACAAAAGGATGAACCATGAAAGTAAAAGCAACTTTAAAAGGCGATATCGTTAAAGTCAAAGCAATGGCAAAACACGATATGACAACGTATGACCAGGCGGCCAAAAAAACAGGTGATAGAGAAAACGCAAATTTTATCACCCGTATTACGGCATCAGTGAATGGAAAACTTGTATATGAGGTCTCAACCAGTCAATTCCTTTCTAAAAACCCTATCGTCAAGTTCCAGTTCAAGGGAGCTAACAAGGGAGACACTTTGGAGATGACCTGGGTAGACCGAAAGGGGAATACCAAAACAACCTCTACTAAAATCAAATAATTATCTGCTTTTGTCAAGGGATGGAGTATAATTCCTCCATGACAAAAGACGAAATACAGTTTTGGATGCTTATTGCCTTTCTTGCGGCAGCAGGTATCGGTTTTTATAAAGTCTATTTTCTTTTCAATACCCCGGTTGAAGGTCTGGATACACGATCCCAACATGAAAAACTTCAAACAATGATCATCGATCTCATCATGACACACACTAATGCGCGTCTAGACAAAGATACACTTTTTGAGATCTTGATCCAACACGATGACCTAAAAGATGACACCTATAAAAACTTTAATCGCAACCGCTATAACCAACTTCTGCAACAACTTTACTACCGCTTTGATGTAGATAACCTTGAACACCTTATCCGGCGAATCCAGAATGAAAAAAAAGCCTGATCTAACGATTATAGGAGGCGGACTCAGTGGCCTGTATGCTGCCTATCTCCTGCAAGACCTCTTCAATGTAACTGTTTTGGAAGCCCGAGACCGTCTAGGCGGACGTGTTTTAACACATCAGGGCCATGATCTTGGCCCCTCCTGGATTTGGCCACACCAACAACATATCCGCGCACTTATCCAAGAACTTGGCTTGACACTCTTCAGCCAATATACCCATGGATATGCTATCTACGATGCCCCTCAGGGCGTCCAAAGATTTCAAGCACCCCCGACAGGGGAATCTTTTAGACTCAAAGGTGGCTTGGATAAACTTGTCAGTTCCCTTGCTGCGCGACTTTCCCGGACAGAAATTCAGCTGAATTCCGAAGTCCTCTCACTTGATTATACTCATCCGAAGATATCTATAAAGACCCTGGATCATTCATACAAGTGCGATTATCTTTTGTGTGCCCTTCCTCCCCGTTTGGCACTTGAGAACATCATCTATCATCCCAAACTGACCCATAATATACAAGAAAGTATGAAAAAGACACCCACCTGGATGGGATACAGTAGAAAATGTGTCATTGAGTTCAAAGAAGCTTTTTGGAGAATGGAAGGGCTAAGCGGATTTGTCTACAGTCCACTTGGTCCTCTAAGTGAGGTTCATGACGCCTGTACAGAAAAAAAAGCAGCACTCTTCGGTTTCGTTCATTCTAATTTTTCCACTCCTGATTTAGAAACAGCTGTCAAGCAGCAAATTGCGCGCATCTTTCCCGATAGAATAAATGATATAACGGCTATTCATTGCCTGGATTGGAGAGCTGAATCCTTCAGCTCGACACAAGAAGATCACAAAGGTTTATCAACGCATCCTCAATATGGTCTTGACCTGCATCACTTTGATGGCAGGCTTATCTTTATCGGGACAGAAACAGCTTATGATGAGGGGGGATACCTTGAAGGAGCTCTTAATTCGGCCCAAGATGCTGCTAATAGACTAAGGTCGATTGTTTTTTAGATAATAATAGATCTCTTTATAGGTTTCCCAAGGCGTTGCTGTGATATAGGTTATCCCGTGTTCACGACAAAACTCTTCTGTAATCTCTGCCGCTTTCAGTAGATAAAATCGGGCTGCTTTAGGGTAAAGATGATGCTCTACCTGAGTATTCAATCCTCCGTAGAACCAATGGATCAGCTTTCCTCCACGCACATTTCGTGAAGTCCTGTTTTGAAGTTCAAGCCACGTAAAATTCTTATATTCCTCTTCAGGGAACATCTCAAGTCCCAGATGGTTTGTGATGATTACTGCACCAAACCATGAAGCCCACAACATATACATCCCCAGCAAAATAATAAGTGCAGTATTGATATCAAGCGAATATACAACATATACCGCAATCAATGCATTCACTGCTATTCCTGCCACCTCTCCCCAATACCCTTTACGTATCACAAAGTTAAGTGACTGTATCCAGAAGACAAAATACAAAAGACTCAGCAGAGGCCAAAAAAGGATATGCTGATAGTTATGAAACCATTTAGGATAATGGTACTTTTTTGTAAAGGCACCGCCTGCGGCATCAATGTCCATATCTTTTCCAATAATATTCGTATAGGTATGATGCAGGAAATTATGTTTATTCTCCCACCAAGAACGCGATATCCCCATGATCCCATTGGCAAATATGTAAGAGATACTCTTGTTCGTCTCACGTGAAGAAAAATATTGCCCATGAATAAGATCATGGGCCACAAATGTCGAACGCATGATAGTTGTGGCAAAAAGTACAATAGTAATAATCGGATGGAAATGTGTAACTGAATAGAGAGAGAGTACCAATAGAGTGATTACAATAAAAAACTCAAAACTCGCGCGTCGGGGACACTTTGCATAAAGACCCTCTGCTTTTATTTTTGCTTTCAGTTCTGCAAACAGATAGTTAAACTCTTCGTTCGTATAATGTCTAGTTTGCATAATAACCTTTGTGAATAAAACGACCGCTTGGATCAATTAAATTTTGAAAGTATAACAGAATTAGAGGTAGAAACCCTTAGATGGGTTCCTATTATTTGTAACGGTATGTAATACGGCCCTTATCAAGGCTATATGGTGTAAGCTCAAGTTTCACTTTATCACCCGGTAGGATCTTAATATAGTGCATACGCATCTTACCTGCGATATGACATAAGATAACATGGCCGTTTTCAAGTTCAACGCGAAATGTCGCATTTGGAAGTGCTTCGATAATCTTACCGTCTACTTCAATAACATCAGCTTTTGACATCTTTACTTTCCTTTATATTTGTGAGAGAATTTCTGCTTTACCATTGATAACAGCAACAGTATGCTCGTAATGTGAAGCACGTAACCCATCTTCACTGACGACGTCCCAGCCATTCTCAAGTATTTTAGGTTGGCCATCTTTCTGGCATATCATAGGTTCTAAACAAAAAACCATCCCATTTTTGATTTTTGGACCCGCTTTTGGATTAGGTGCATCCAAATAGTTTGGAATCTCAGGGGCTTCATGGGGCTTCTTACCAATTCCATGGCCGCAAAAATTGCGCAATGGAACATATCCACGACCCGTAATAAAACGCTCGAGTTCTAAAGAAAGTTCTTTAAAACGCATACCCGGCTTAATAATCTCTATCGCATGATAGAGGCTATCTTTTGCACAAGCAATCAAATCTTCATCCTCTTTTGTCACATTTCCAACAGGAACTGTAATCGCAGAATCACCAAAATACCCTTCATATTCCGAACCGATATCGAATCCGATAATATCGCCGTCTTGAAGTTTATAATCTGTAGGGATTCCGTGAATTACCACCTCATTAAGAGAAGTACATACAGAGGATGGAAAGCCGTATAGGCCTTTGAATGAAGGTTTTGCACCCTGTGCGCGTATATACTCTTCTGCCATTGCATCTAAGTCTGACAAAGATGCACCGACAACAGCATTTTCACGCATAAGGTTCAAAGCACCGGCAACAATCTTGTTTGCGGCGCGAAGTTTTTCAATTTCTTCTGGCTTACGAAGCGCGATCGCCATGGTTAAAGACCAACCGCCGAAAGTGTTTCGTATTTTTGCATATAAACTTGAGCTTCAATTTTACGCATTGTATCCAATGCGACTTGAACAACGATCAGTACTGCTGTCCCACCAAAAAAGAATGGGACACCCATACCCTTAACGATAACCCATGGAAGTGTTGCCACCAGACCTAGGTATATCGCTCCGGTAAAGGTAAGACGACTTGCTGTTTCATTCAAGAACTCAGCTGTATGTTCTCCCGGACGTACACCCGGGATAAAGCCACCCTGACGCTTCAGGTTCTCAGAGATGTCTTTTGCATTGAAAGTGATCGATGCATAGAAGTATGCAAAGAAGACAACAAAGACAAATGTAAATACATTGAAGAAATATGAATTAGGATTCATAATATCCGCAACGTCTTTCATCAACTGAGATGAATCAGCAGTGATATTTCCAGACAAAATAGTTCCCGGGAACATCAAGATCGCTGAAGCAAAGATTACCGGGATAACACCGGACAGGTTTACTTTGATCGGAATATAGTTCATTACACGCTTGTTCTGATTTTGCATCATCACTTTTTTAGCGTATGTAATCGGCACACGGCGTTCACCCAGTTCAACGTAGATAATCACACCTACGGTAATCAGGATGACTGCAACGATACCAATGACCATCAGGAAGTTGATTCCACCTGTGTTCAGCAGTGTTACCGTTGAACCGATCGCCGAAGGGATTGATGAAACAATACCTGCGAAGATGATCAAAGAGATACCGTTACCGATACCGCTTTGCGTTATCTGCTCACCGATCCACATCAATAACATTGTCCCTGCAAGCATAGAAACCGCAGCAACAAGTAAGAACTCATTCATATTAGCAACCATAATTGCCGAAGAACCGTCAGGTCCTGTCAAGTTTTGAAGTCCGACAGATACACCAATTGCTTGTACTATGGTAATCGCAATAGTTGCGTAACGAATGATCTGCATATATTTCACCATACCGTCACGTTCTTTTTTCATCTGACCAAGTGCCGGGAATGTAGCAGCAAGAAGTTCCATGATGATTGAAGCCGTGATATAAGGCATGATACCAAGGGATATGATAGATAGACGTTCAGCAGCATTACCATTGAACATATTGAATAATCCAAGTGCATTATTGGAGTTATCGTCGAAGAAAGATTTGATTACCTCTACATCCACACCCGGTACTGGCACATATGCCAGCATACGGTATAGGAATAAGAAGCCAAGAGTAATAAGAATTTTATTTACTAAAGACTTACTCACAATTATTTTCCAGTAACTGTTACGTTCTCATCTTTGATCTTGCCTGCAAGATCTTTAGCTGATGCACCAACAAGTTTTACTGCAGTAATTGATTTAGCAAGTTTGTGAACACCACGGATAGATTCCATTGTGATCTCATCAAGTTCAGCTACTGCTTTAACACGCTCAACGTTGATTACATATGGTTTGATCTTGCGAGAGAAGAAACCGATTTTTGGTAAACGTTTCGCTAGAGGTTGTTGACCACCCTCGAAGTTACGCTTACGTTTGTAACCTGTACGTGACTTTTGACCTTTTTGACCACGTGTAGAAGTCTTACCCATTCCCGAGCCTTGACCACGACCTACACGCTTACGGCTGTGAGTTGAACCCTCAGCCGGTGAAAGATTTTCTAATGCCATCTCTTATCCTTTTAAACGATCAAGTGCATTGATAGTTGCACGAACAACCGTAGACGGGTTGTTTGATCCGATAGATTTAGTTAGGATGTCCTGGAATCCCGCAAGTTCAAGAACTGGACGCATTGCACCACCCGCGATTAGACCCGTACCTTCAGATGCTGGACGCATGATGATACGAGATCCGTTGAACTTCTCTTCGATATCATGAGCAATAGTCGTACCTTTGATACTTACAGTAGTAATGTTTTTAAACGCTTCATCTACTGCTTTCTTAATAGCATCAGGCACCTCTTTCGCTTTTCCGTAACCAAAACCGACTTGACCGTTTTTGTTACCAACTACGATAAGCGCAG
>JBFEXS010000064.1:0-13145 GCA_041562555.1 Sulfurimonadaceae bacterium | reverse complement strand
TCACCGGAGATGAACAGGCGAACGGGATCCAAAAGAAGTGCCTCTGATAAGATCTTTTTGAGTTGTTTGAGCTCAGTTTCCCGTCCATACAGATGTTCACCGATCTCAATAGGGGGGTGGTCATACCGGGCGATAGGAAATGCTTCGATTGTATCCAGTGGGCTTAGTCCTGCCAAACACGATTGCAGATCGTGGATTAGGCTTTCATCATTTTGATATCGATCAAAGGGGTTCTTTTCAATCAGTTTTGAGATGATATATGACAAGACAGGGGGGAAATTAGACCTGCGTTCATGTAAAGGCTTGGGACGCAGAGCAATCTGTTTATGAAAAAGCTCATATCGATCAATCGCTTCAAAGGGAGAATGACCCAAAAAGAGGTGATACAGAGTCATCCCAAAGCTATAAAGGTCACTTCGCTCGTCAATCGTATACGTTGTCAGACCGGTCTGTTCCGGAGAGATATAAAAAAGGTTTGCCGATGTTGTATCGTTTGGTTTTTCCAAAAGGGTTTTATTCGCATAATGTAAGGCATTTCCGAAGTCGATCAATTGCAATTGTGAAGTATTCGGATTATAGATGATGTTTTTTGGGTTAATGTCCGAATGAAGGATCTGGTTATTATGAAGGAGTTGAAGGACTTTGGCCAGGTCAAGGGAGATCTTCAGGGCCTCTTTAAGGGAAAAAGGGTGTATAGATACAAGATCAAAGAGAGAATCTGCTTCGATGTCTTCAAAGATGTGAAGGTACTCAGTCGGAGTATAGAGCACATCTATAAGGTGGATTATGTTTTTATGTTTTAGTTTATCGAGTATTTTTTGCTCGTTAATAAAGGTGCTCATCATATGTGCTGTTCTGGCAGCATATTTAAGCTCTTTGATAATGACCTTTTTGTGATACGATTTACGGATCGCCCTGTAGACTTTCGTCGTGCTGTTTTCATGAAGGGTAAGCAGAATCTTAAAATTGCTTAATGGCATAGAACAAATCCCTTTCAACACAGGTTAGATTATTTTACAATAAAACATGGTGGTATGATATGCTTTGTCAGTGAAAGTCAAAGAATTGCCTAAACTGTTACCTCATGAAATTAGAAAATATTATAATCAAAGTTTGCTGTTAATCCAGTTGTGGAGTGCTGAAGCATCTAAGGCCCCAGATACCCGATCTACCTCTTTGCCCTTTTTAAACAGTATAAGTGTGGGAATAGAACGGATATTAAAATGTCCTCCAAGGCTTTGCTGCGCTTCGGTATTAACTTTGGCAAAACGTACTTTTGTCCTAAATCCTTGAGCAGCCTGCTCAAAGTTGGGTCCCATTATCTTACACGGTCCACACCAGGGAGCCCAAAAGTCTATGATCACAGGAATATCGTTTTTTTCCAGATGCTGAGCGATATTCTCGGTCGTCAGTTCGATGGGTCTGGTGTCAAAAATATTTTCTTTGCATCGGCCGCATTTCACTTCTTTTGTGATGTTTTCAGATGCAACCCGATTTGTCCCGTTACAGTAGGGACAGACAATATGAATCGTTTCACTCATAATAGTTCTCCTTTAATGTAATTAATCATCGCGTTTGATGACAAGTGCACCATAGGTGTTGATCAGGATGTCATCATAGATATCTGCCTTGTTGAAGAGTCTTCCCAAGGCGATACTCCCATTTTTTTCTTCCAAAGAGCTGTCCACGATGATATATGAGAGTAATATCGTGTTGTCGTTTATGGCAAACTGGAGATAATCCATCTTGGTGTTTTCTTCCAACATGAAATGATAGATTTTTTCGATGTTCTCATGGGGAAGACGGCATAAGGAAGCATCGGCCACGATGATACCGTTGTCATAATAGGATATTTCGACACGGGCAGACCCGATGTCGATCTGCCACATACGTTGTCCTCTGCGGGAGAGAGCAACATCCTTACCCATATCCCTTAAAATATTCTCAACTGTCTTGATGGTCCCGACAGGGGTATATCCTTCGCGTCGTTTTTTGGCGATATCGATCTTGACTCCACATTCCGGGCAGTAGTCATCTTTGATATCTACTTCTTGTACAAGGTTGAGACAGGACGAACAGCGTATGACCCCGTGTTTATCCAAGGCTTTAAAGGCGTCAAGGGCTTCTTGGACGTAGGAGAAAGGCAGAGCGAATCCCAAATTGTTGGAGTTTTGGATTATAAAGGTGTTGACACCTATTACCTCGCCGTTGACGTTGAGTAACGGTCCTCCACTGTTCCCCGGGTTGATCGCAGCATCGATCTGAATATATTCCAATTCGCCTTGGAGGCGTGCGGCCTTAGAGACGATTCCTTCCGTCGCGGTATAATTAAGACCATAGGGATGGCCGATAGCGACGACTCTGTCTCCGTCATGGACACTCTCTTGAGAAAGATGAAGAGGGTTTTTGACTTTTAACGAGACTTCTGTCCGTATAAAGGCAAGGTCATAT
The DNA here is from genome assembly GCA_041562555.1 of Sulfurimonadaceae bacterium. Lineage (GTDB taxonomy): Bacteria > Campylobacterota > Campylobacteria > Campylobacterales > Sulfurimonadaceae. Next base: position 10,694 of record JBFEXS010000064.1, on the reverse strand, counting down.
TTGGGATCATCGTAAATGACGGTTGCTTCACGCCGTTTGATGTCTTTGGAAGAGATGACGACCTCTTTGAGCCCGGCAACTACATGTGAGTTGGTGATAATCAGTTCGTGTTTTTGAAGGTAAAATCCCGAACCGGAAGCCAAAGGTGTCTCGATCTGGATGATACTCTCTTGGTAGGTGTCTAATATCTCTTGCGTATTCATGTTATAGCTCACTAAAATTCAGGGTTCTCAAGGCATTGAAATAGGAGTGATGGAATTTCTCCAGGGACTCATAATTGAGTTGAGCCGAAAAATCATGCAGATGCGGGTAGGTCTTGGCATAGAATGCAATAGTCTGAGATATCTTTTTGGATACTTTCGAACTGTTGATCTTATCTCCTTTATAGAGACTGTCCATTCCCAGAGCAGAGTGGAAATCGGTATTGTGAAGACGTACATTAAGCTGAACAAACTCTTTAAGACAGTCATTCATTCCAAAGTTATAGAGCATGTAGAGTCCGAGATATTCATAAATCGTCAGAATGATCTCTTCATATCGGTGTTCCTTGTACCAGATGATCTTTCCCAGAGTCTCTTCGATAAAGGCACGTATCTCATCCAGGTTATTCGCACTGAAGATATCAAAGGTCTGCTTGACACTGTAAAGACTCTTAGCAAGCTGCTGGGAATCAATCTCTTTGAATTTAATCGTTGCTTTTTGGAGGGCATCGTTTTTCTCTTCGATCAGCTTGTTGTCATCAATATAGTATTCCTGAATGGCTTCATAGATGTCATATCCCAGTTTCCCCCTGGGCGTGACGAAGTAGTCGATTTTAAGCAGCAGGGTAAGCCAGACAAAAGCGATCGCCCCGGATTGCTCCCGGCTGGGAAGAAGGGAGACCTTCTGTTCCGTCTTATCGATCCATTCGCGATAAAAACGAAGTTTAGTCTCTTTTAGATGAGGGTTCATGGCTTCGATATGATCCAACTCGATGGGATCAAGGTCGTTGAATTCGTCCAATAAGAGCTCTTTTTCTTTATCTGCATTGATGGTGAGTTCGCGCAGGGGAAAAAAGACTTTCTGTGGTGAGAGGGCAATATTGTCGAAAAATATCTTGGCTTTAAGGGTCTCTTTCTCCAGGTAAAAACTGGTATAGGTATACATATAGTTCTTTTCCAGGAGCCGTCGCATCACGGCGATATTATCATTGACGGTATGTGCGATATTGGCGGTCGCACTCAGACGCCTTTGTGTGATGTTCCCCTGGATAATAGCCGAGCCCTGAATGATCTTGAAATATAAGGTGTCATGCTTCTTCTCATAGGAGATGTTCCCGCTCTCTTCACCATCTTCATAAAACTTAAGATACTCAAAATAATATTCGTAGCCCTCCAGATAACGCTGCTGAGAGAATGCTTTTTTAGAAGCTTGATAGGAGTCTTGCTGTTGAGGAGTCTTTTTATAGGAGATGAAACGTCCAAAAGAATATGTAGGCTGAGGTGATACATGGAACAAAGAGGTAAACCAAGAAAACATACATACGCCTTGCGATAGGAACTTATAACCCGAAGGTTCTGTTTGATTATTGTAGCATAATGTCGTGTCATCTGCCTTATGGAGCCTGTACGCCGACGTCCTTAGGCATTGTAGTAGATAAAGCCGACAACATTGATGATCAGCATGATGAAAAAACCGGCCTTATAAAACAACAGAGGTTCGCGCTCGATGAAAGAGGAGTCTTTCTCATAATAGGGTTTGACCTTCTCTGGTGATTTCAGCTCATAAAAGAATTCAGAATAGTGGCTATAGCGGTGTTCTACATCGATTTCTATGGATCGCATGATGATTGATTCAAACCAATGAGGGATGTTTTTATTATACAGGCTGGGTCGTTTTGCCGTCTTAAAGCTTGGGGTCTGAAAGGGCTCGATCTCCCCATAGGGGTATTTACCGGTCAAGGCCCAATAGAGTGTGACTCCGATAGAGAAGATTTCGGTCGATTCATTGATGGCATTGCCATTGAAACGTTCCGGAGCGAGAAAAGAGGGTGTACCTGCTCTGGAATTGACTTCGAATACCTCTACGACCGATCCAAAATCGACCATCTTGAAATCGACACCGACTTCTCCCTCTTTCTTATAGACAATGATATTCTCAGGCTTGATATCCCCGTGTACCAGCCCAAAATGTAAAAGATGTGCTTCGGCCTTGTGCAAGAATTTGGCCAAGGCAATAGCTGAATCGATCGTAATAGGGCGGTTTTTAACATATTCGGCAAGGTTGATTCCTTCGACAAGTTCCATGAGATAATAACGTGCGGAACGATTTTCAGGTACCCAGGCCTCTCCAAAGGCTTTATGGTGGATCTGTTTGGCATACCAGGCTTCTTTGACGAACTCTTCGAGTGCCATGGGGTCATCAATGGCTTGTACCATAGGAAACTTCATCACATAGGTTTTGTCCTCTTTTTGTACCTTCCAGATACGTCCATGTTCCACTATGGATGAGACAAGCTCATATTCATCATAGATATCTCCCTTCTTCAGGGTTTGAGGGATAAGAAGATCCTGTTTCATCAGGGCATGTCGCTGATCGAGTTCTTCTATACGAAAGATCTGCAGTGAGATATCATCACGTTCATTGTCCTTATGGTCTTTGGCGGCACTTTGTACCAGGGTCGTTGCTCCGAGTCCCTTGAGGATCTCGGTTTTGATCTCCTCATCACTGATCAAAGATGTCAGACCATCACTGCATAGGATAAGCGTGTCTCCTTTTGCGATACTTGTTGCAGTGATGACCGGTTCAACATGTTCACTTAGTCCGCAGGCTTGTACCAAAACGTGGGAGAGGTGCTCTTCATCCATGATATGATCTTCACTCAGTTGACGAAGGTTCTGATCTTTATCCAGGAGGTAGATACGCGAATCACCAAGGTTCATCGTATAGAGCGTTTCTCCTTCGATGACGGCAACACAGAGTGTCGTCAAGAGTTCAATACGTTCATACTGGGTCATAGACTCCTTGAAAAGCAGACGGTTGATATGCTGGGTAAAGAGTGTGAGGCTTTGCGTGATGTCCCAGTTTTTTGGCCGGGTTTTAAAATGATCAATGAAGAACTTGACACTTTGACGGGCTGCAGCACCTCCCTTCTTAGCAGAGCCGACACCGTCGCACAGGACAGCGACAAGCAGTGATTTTTCTAAAATGGCAAAATCGCAGGCATCATCGCCTTGGATACCTTCCGCCTTTGGGAGTATATATTGGGATGACTGGACTTTTAACACATTTTTCCTTGTTTATTAAATAGTATGGGTATTGATCTTGACCTGGTTTCGACCATGTTCTTTTGCAAAATAGAGTGCTTCATCGGATAAATTAACCAAAGCCTCGAGAGAGTCTGCCATACCATAGACGACACCTATAGAAACAGTATAGGAGACAGATGTGTCCTTCGTATGGATTGTGTTCTTTTCAAACTTGGTGCGTATCTTTTCGAAGAGCATTTGAACGTCTTCAAGAGAGACCCCCTCCAGCAGGATACAGAACTCTTCTCCTCCGAAACGTGCAAACAGGTCAGAACGTCTGAGGGTTGTCTCCAAAATCGTCTTTACCTCCTTGATCGCTATATCTCCCACGTCATGTCCATAGGTATCATTGATGATTTTAAATTTATCAATATCCAGCATTGCCACGGATAAAGGAAGGTCTTTACGTTTCGCTTTCAAAAATATGGCTTCACCGGTGTCAAAGAAATGGCGTCGATTATAGGCTCCTGTCAAAAAGTCCTTGTTTGCCAGCTCCTGAACTTGTTCAAAAAGACTTAGAAGCTCCAGATTCGCATTGACCGTCGTAATAATCTCATTGGGAACGGGAGGTTTATGAACAAAATCATTCGCCCCGAGTTTGAGAAATTTAGAGATGGTCTCTTCGTCCTCAGCACCGCTCATGGCGATGATACCAAGCTGGGCTTTTGAAAACTTCTCCCGAAGTGTGAAGGTAAGGTCCAAACCGTCTATCTCGGGCATCTCATAATCGGTGATGAGTAAAGAGATATTATGTTCATCGCTTAATACGAGGTCCAGTGCTTCTTGTCCGTTGGTGGCTTCCATGATGTTGAGATGAATGGTTTCCAGACTCATCTTGATCAGTTCACGCGACAGTTTGGAGTCATCGGCAATAAGAACGGTGGTATCATAGTTTTTAAGTGCTTTATTGGCTGAATCCAGCGCAGAACGGATGCTGTTCGGATCATTTTTAAGGATAAAATCAATGACATTCTTTTTTAAGATGATGTTCCGGGTGTCTTTGTTCAGGCTGCCGGTCAAAACGACGGTAGGGATGTTATTGGAATTTGCCAGTGCGATGACCTCCCCTTTTGGGGCATCGGGAAGATTGTAATCAAGAATGGCCGCATGAATCTGATCGGGGTTTAAACGTATGATACGCATCGCCTCATTGTAACTTTCAGCATACAGTGCCTCAATCTCAGGAGCGTTTTTGAGTGCATCTTTGAAAATATTCAGTACTGTTTCACTATCATCGACGATAAGTAGTTTTTTCATGGAAAACTCCAGAGTAAATATAGTTCTATACAGTCATTCTAGCTTAAATGTGATCTAATCACAATACTTATGTTGAATCGATGACTAAAAGGAAAGAAGATGTTCGAAGATAGGCTCAATACCATGGGTGGAGTGGTGGACTAGATACGTCCACCCGCTGCTGCACCCCATGTTGTTCTCCAACGTGTTTTGACAAATGAGATCCCTGCGATCGCCACAAAAACGACACCGGCAAAAATCAGGAAACCTGCTGTATATCCGTCAAAGGCACCTTTTGACCAACCCAGTGTCTTGATCAGTGCCGTACCGCCAAGACCGCCTGCTGCACCGATGATACCGGTCATGATACCGATGTCTTTTCCAAAACGCTGTGGTACAAGTTGGAATACTGCACCATTTGCCATACCAAGGTTTGCCATGATCAGGAAAAGCACGAGGATAGCTGCTGCAAACGGAAGTTCAACCAGTGCGTTGATCACAGCCAGGGTCGCTACCATTCCAAAAAAGATATAGAGAGATTTTACACCACCCATCTTATCCGCGATCGCACCGCCAACCGGACGGAGTACTGCACCGGCAAAGATACAGAGCGCGCCAAAATATCCTGCCATGACCTTAACATTCTCTTCGGCTAGCCATGACAGACCATACTCTGCCATTTCTGGTGCATAGGTGTTCATCAGGTACACTTTCATATATCCTGCAAAACCGACAAACCCGCCGAAGCTGATCGCATAAAAGAGGTTGAACCACCACGTATCTTTGTCTTTAAGCAATTTAGCGTAATCCTTCAAAGATTTCGGGTTTGATTTATAAACGCTCTCCGGGGCATCTTTTGCCATGAAAATATAGGTCACGAAAATGATAGTAGAAAGCACCGCACCAACCAGGAAGACTGATTGCCATCCCCAATGCTCAGCAATCTTCGGAGCGAACAAAAAGTCGATCACGACACCAATATTACCGGCACCTGCAATTCCCAAGACGACACCTTGAAGCTTTGGCGGATACCATTGACCGGCCTGTGGAAGGGCAACTGCGAATGAAGCACCTGCAAATCCAAGACCAAGGGCTACTACCAGTAGTTGTGAATAGGTGATATGCTCACCCTGAAAGTAGGCAAAAAAAAGTGCGGAAATAACAACCGCCTGGGATATAAGTGCCGTCTTCTTCGCACCAAACTTATCGACACCAAATCCAAGTAAGATTCTTAGCAATGCTCCAGCTAGAATCGGTAATGAGAGCAGGGTCGCTTTTTGCCCTGCAGAAATGATAAAACCTGTTGCTGCGAGCGACTCAGAGATCTCTGTAGAAAGTGGTCCCAACATGGTCCACACCATAAAACTAAAATCGAAATATAAAAAAGCTGCTAACAGTGTCGGCCAATGACCTTCACCTTTTAATGCTTTCAAACCTGCCATTGTGTTCTCCTAAACAGTTTGTTGGCGAAATTATAGGGTATGAAAAACAGATAGTAGACAGTATTGTGATTAAAAAACAACCAACACCCCATCTTGTCACTCCAAGTGATGATTTTATTTAGGAAGATAAATGAATTTAGTTATATAACAAGAGGAATATCATGACTTATATGAAATGATTAAAAAGTAATCATTTCTTTTTTCTGCTTTTTTTCTATTCGGATATAATTTCGCTAATAATAGTTTAAGAATTATAAGGAGTGTCATGAGCACGGCAACCCCATTGGAACAATTTATCGACTATAAAGCACAGACGGGAATGCAGTGTGGAAATTACAGCATCGATTTACCTGAACTGCAGGAGGATGAGAACTATCGTTTCCACTTTGATGCGACTGCCTGTGTCGGATGTCGTTGTTGTGAAGTTGCCTGTAACGAGCAAAACAATAATCCTTTGGATATTAAATGGCGACGTGTAGGAGAGAGTGAGGGAGGTGTCTTTCCCCAGGTCAGTCAACTCTTTAATTCGATGTCGTGCAACCACTGTATTGATCCGGCTTGTCTGATCGGTTGTCCGACAAACTCCTATATCAAGATCGAAGAGACCGGGATCGTCATACATGATGATCTCTCATGTATCGGATGTCAGTATTGTACATGGAACTGTCCATACGGGGTTCCTACCTTCCATGAGGAAAGGCATATTGTTACCAAGTGTCATATGTGTCATGAACGTCTAGATATCGGACAGTCCCCGGCCTGCGTCCAGGCCTGTCCGTCGGGTGCGATTGAGATCGAGGTGTTCAAGCCAAAAGAGTGGTTAGAGGGTGCGATCGACGAACAGGGAAATATGCCTCATCTGGTCGATGCAAGAGTCACGAATGCGACTACCCGATATACGCTTCCTGACAAGTTGCCTGAAGAGATGATAGCAGCAGATGCGCATCATTTGAAACCGGCTCACTCCGAGATGCCTCTTGTCTTTATGACCGTTCTTACCCAGATATCGCTAGGGGCATTTTTGGCACTCTTTTTGGGAGACCTACTGAGCATCAGTGGCCGCAACGAACCTACATGGATCATGGCGTTGATAGCAATGTTACCGGCAGCACTTGGACTTCCGCTCTCCGCATTACACTTGGGCCGTCCCCTAAAGGCGATGACGGCAATGAAGAACATCAAGACCTCATGGTTAAGTCGTGAAGCCCTGGCTCTTGGTCTCTTCACCGGACTTATGTCTTTGAATATCCTTTTATACCTGTTTGAGTTCACCGTGTATGGACGGGTCTTTTTTGAAGCATTGACTTTGGGCGTAGGTGCTTACGGCATCTATGCACAGGGGATGATCTATCAGATCGAAGCACGTCCGTCATGGAATCGCAAGACGACATTATTGAAGTTTTTCGGGGTCTCGTATATCGGATTGTTTCTGTTGTCCTTTGTCCTTTTACTGCAGGGTGAATATGAGGCTGCGTCGCCATTGATGAGTCTGGCGCTGCTTTTTGCACTGACACAGGGGTTTTTTAGTTATGAGGATAAGAAAGGATTAGGTACAAGTGGGGTGTACACTGCCCAGTTGACAAAGACAGAGGAGATCTATGAAACTTTCTTTGGCGTACACCAAAAACTTCGAATAGGAAGTTTTGTGTTTGGAGCACTGTTGCTTCCTTTACTCGTCACTGTTATGATTTCTAGTCCCTTGGCTATTCCACTATTGGCAGTGGCCTTGCTTATGATGAGTCTGTCAGAGTTTATGGACAGATTCCTGTTTTATGCGACAGTCGTTCCCCTGAATATGGCAGGTGGATTTTTTGTCGGTTCACAGAGACATTAAGGAGAGATGATGATTAATAAGATAAAAGATTTTCTCGGAGTAGATATTAAAGAAGCAAAATACAAGCTTTCAGATGATCCCGTCTTTGGCCGCATCTCGGATGAGAAAAAACCGGATAAATGGGTCTTTTCCACCTGTGGTTATTGCGGTGTCGGCTGTGGCCTGTATATCGGTGTGAAAGATGGCAAAGCTGTCTACACCAAAGGAAATCCGAAACATGATGTTAATATCGGTACTCTTTGTCCAAAAGGATTGAGCGAGCATCAGATGATTAACGCAGACAACCGTATTTTGACCCCACTGATCAAAGATGAGGGGAAACACCGATCTGCATCCTGGGATGAAGCTTACCGAAAGGTAAGCAATGAGTTCAAACGTATTACGAAAGAACATGGCCCAAAAGCTATCGGGGTCATCTCCACCGGTCAATTACTGACAGAGGAGTTCTATACTCTGGGCAAGTTTGTACAACTTGGATTACGCACCAACAATTATGACGGGAATACAACACTCTGTATGGCATCTGCCGTTATGGGATATAAACAGTCCTTAGGATCGGACGGTCCGGTGGGATGTTATGAGGACTTTGAGCAGGCAGATGTGATCACTTTGATCGGGGCAAATATTGCAGACAACCATCCGATATTAAAACTGCATCTGGCCAAAAACAAGAAAAATCCGAAGATCATCGTGATCGATCCGCGTGTGTCTAAGACGGCGCAGATGGCAGATATGTATGTTCCCGTGAAAGCTAGAACGGATCTGGCACTGATCAATGGATTGTGTTATATCATCCTTGAGCAGGGATGGGAGAATGCTGAGTATATTGCAAAGCATTGTAACGGTTTTGCTGAACTGCAAAGACATCTACAGGATTATCCTCCTCAGGAGGTTGCAAATATCACGGGCATTGAAGTGAAAGACCTGTATGAGATCGCACGTTCCATTGCCGGTGCGGATGCAGCTTTAACGGCATGGACAATGGGGGTCAATCAATCCTACATGGGGACAGATACGGTATCTGCCATCAATAATCTTCATCTGATCACGGGTCAAATCGGTAGACCGGGTGCAGCACCTTTCTCGATCACTGGACAATGTAATGCTATGGGAACTCGTGAGACAGGGTTTACTTCGTCTTTACCGGGGTACAGAAACTTTGGGGATGAGGCAGCAGCCAAAGAGTATGCTGATCTTGTCAGGGTTCCTTATGAATGGATACCCCGTGAACGCGGGTACAAATATGCGGAGATCATTGATGCGATTGACAGGGGAGAGATCAAAGCCCTTTGGATCGTCGCAACCAATCCTTTGGTCAGTTTTGTCAATCAGAAAAAGTTGCGTTCAGCCTTGGATAAACTGGATCTGCTGGTTGTTCAGGATGCCTTTTATTCAGATACAGCCGAGATGGCAGATGTTGTCTTTGCAGCGGGAACCTGGGGTGAGAAAGAGGGGGTGTATACCAACTCCGAACGCCGTTGTAACCGGGCGAATAAAGCTGTAGAACCGGCAGGTGAGGCAAAGAGTGATTTTGATATCGTGGTGGAGTTCTCGGGGTATTTCCAAAATATTCAGGAAAACCTCTTTCCCAATTGGAAAAAACCCGAAGATGCGTTCAATGAATGGAAAAAGGTCTCGAAGGGACAGTTCTGCGACTATTCGGGTATCACGTATGCGATGCTTGAAGAAAAAGGGGGCGTACAGTGGCCATGTAATGAGGAATATCCGGAAGGCAGTCCTAGACTCTATACGGAAGAGATCCCTTTTCGAACCAAGGATGCCAAAGCCAATCTTCTACCGGTAGAGTGGGTTCCATTACAAGAGCCTTTAGTAGCAGAGTTTCCTGTTATCTTGAATACCGGGCGTACGGTTGAACAGTGGCATACACGAACCAAGACAAAAAGCATCGATATCTTGAATGATCTTGCTCCCGAGGCTTGGGTAGATATCAACCCAAGCGATGCCCAACGCCTGAAAGTGAATTCGGGTGACCGGATCGCTCTCTCCTCAGTACGGGGACGTATAGAAGATGTTGTTGTACGGGTGACACAGAGCGTAGCACCGGGAAATGTCTTCGTACCTTTTCATTTTAGTGAACAACTGATCAACACCTTGACCTCTTCGACCTTCTGTCCGAAATCAGGGGAACCAAACTATAAGCAAACAGCGATTCAGCTGCATTCTGAAAAAGTTCCCGACGGTCTGAAGTTAAGTGAAAAAGAGATCGCGGGACTGATTGAACATCAAGAGCAAGAACAGGCTTTTTATCTCAAGAAGATACATCAAAAAGAGATGATTGGCTAATCTCCGGCTTTGCAGTATAAAGTAAATGTAAAGTGAGAAAGATTTAGGGGACATCATGCTCGAAATGAGCATGATATAAAAGAGTTATTTTAGGTTTTTAGCGATGTTTTTAACAGCGTCAGAAGCGTGGTTGAATGCTAGAGCGATCGAACCTTGATCTGTTACAACGTCACCGATAGTGTACAGACCTTCAACATTTGTTTCAAATGTTGCTTCATTATACACAGGAACATCCCATTCACCTGTTTGAACACCAGAGTTAACAAGGATATCTTTTGGAGTTGTACCACCAAGTGCATAAACAGCTCTGTCATATTCACCTGAAGTTCCGTCAGTAAAGTTAACTTGGATTTTGCCAGCCGGAGATACTTCAAGGCTCTCAACGTCTACACCCATTTTGTTGCAAATTTTACCGTTGTCTAGGTATTTGTAACACATCTCAGTGTTGATCGGGTTCATTCTTTTGATCTCTGCTTGGCGGTAGTTAAGTGTAACTACACAATCTTCCATACCTTCCATCTCAACTAGACCGTAAGCATACTCACCAGCGGTGTCACCACCACCAACAATCATGACATGCTCACCATTTTG
>JBFEXS010000063.1:0-13315 GCA_041562555.1 Sulfurimonadaceae bacterium | reverse complement strand
TAAAGATCTTTGGTTGCTTTATTTGATTCATTCAAGCCTACTTCCATTTCTAAGGACTCAAGGGTATCAGGAAAAACAATATTTTCATTCCTGTTTAAATAATAATTTTTTAATAAAACGCCTACCCTTCCATCTTCATACACAACAATTAAACTCAAATAACCTGTAACCCTACTCAAAATATTCAGGCTAAACAATTCACCTTCAACATATGTTTGTTTTTTACTCGTCAACACTATATTTTTATTTTTCACCGTTTGAAAGAGCTTATCGAAGGATTGTTCTCCTACTCGCTCCAAAATAGACTTATAACTTAAATACCATGCATCCGCTTGATAGCGTAATTCATAATCATACTGACAATTAGTGAAGGTATTTGCATCTTTAATAAGAGGTGAAGATGTAAGAAATGGGTTTTGTGCGTTGACACAGACCTCTTTTGGCTTCATCTGATATCCAACTACTGTAAAATATTCATTTCCTTTCTTTTGTGTTTTAATGACCTTAGCTTGATTTATTTGCAAATCAACACTTGTTTTTGTTTGAAAACTGCTTGTTCTAGTAGACTCTCCATTTTCAACCTTTTCTTCAATTGAAAGCCCACCTTCTATCTTTACCGACAACTGTGCCGCCAAATCATAAAAAGCTGCTTGTAATGCACTTTTTTCATCAACTCCACTACCATATCCTAATGTCGAAAAAAGAAAATAATCTATATCTCGTTTCCGAAACCAATCAGGTGCAGGCTCTACATATTTCACTACAAGATAATATTTTCCCCACGATTTCTCTTCTTTTACTATAACAGCATTTTTTAGGACTGCCTGACTTTTTGTTTTTATAAGTGCTTTTACATATCGTTCACTGTCATCGCTGTATTGCTTGTTTACCGATAAAAATGTACTGGCTACTTTTATCTCAATTGTATCACTAATTTCAGACAAAGCATTTTTTCGCGCCTGTGCACTGGTGTCTCCCTCTCCATAACCAAAGTAAATACTGTTATTATTTTTATACTGCCGTTCTTCATACCATACGGGTGATGCGAAACAATTGATAGTAAAAACAAATAGCAAAATTCCAATTCTCATATGTCTTCCTCTTCTACATCTGATTACATTAAATATAAACATGATAATAAAATATTCTTTATCTATTTTAATATTTTCTCTGTTTATACACGTATCTTTCAAGCATAGTCTTGTTTCCGGACACTCCACCGGTATGGATATAGAGAATCTCTGTATCTTCACCTAATTGTTCACACATCTGTAACCAAGTCAATGGGGCATAGATGAGATCAAAAACTATCCCTGTCTCATCATGCAATTCTTGCTGGACCTTCAGATACTCGGGATAAGGCATTGCAAACCGTCTCTTTTTGTCTGTTTTAAATATTTGGGGATAAGGGGGGTTAGAAAGTTTTTGCCACTGTTTGACCTGGTATGCTTCATCCCCTACCAAGACAGAGGTAAACAGTGTAATCCCATCCCCCAAAACCTCATTCAGATAGAGTGCCGTTGTCCCTGTACCGCTTGGTAAAACTACATTAAGCTTGTCTAGATCTGTCTTCTTTTTCCACTGATTGATCTCATCTGCCAGCAGATAGACTCCCTCTTTTGCCAAAGCATCCGCTCCACCTTGAGAGATCAATAAGGTTTTATCATTTCTTACGCCCTGTAACTCCTCTACCTTGGAAGCATACAGTTCATGCGATACTTCATGGAGGATCATTCCCTCTTGCAAAGCAAATTCGAGATTTCCCTCAATACCATCCTTTAAATATTGAGGTAGGCTTTTCGTATAGTAATGAAACTCCCATCCCTTTTGTCGGCACAAACAGGCAATAGCGTACATGGCGTTGGATTGCGCTCCGCCATAGGAGATGATTCTGGTATATGTTTGTTTTGGAGTATGAAGAAGGGTGTAGAGTTTTCGATATTTGTTACCTGAGAGACAACTGTCTATCAGGTCATCGCGTTTAACATAAAAATGCCTTCCTCTAAAATGAACCTTGTCGATTCTCGAGGGAAGCAATACAGACTACTTTTTCGCGTAAGTGATCTTGGCTTTTTTCTTGAGCTCGGCCATCTTTGCCTGCATCTGCTCTTTAAAGACCTCAACTTTCAGTTTTTGGTCGATAAAACCTTTTACTTCATCAAATGGAAGGTCTTTTGCTTCTTGCTTATCTGTTACAAGAATCACATGATATCCGAACTGTGATTTGACCGGTGTTTTCGTGATTTCGCCTTTTTTCATTGAAAATGCAGCATCATTGAAACTTGGGACCATCTGTCCCTGGCCAAAGAAACCGAGGTCTCCGCCTTTTGGTCCGCTTGGTCCTGTCGACTTTGCTTTAGCCAGTTCTGCAAACTTCGCATTCAATGCACCGCCTTTCAGACCGGCAAGTTCTTTCGTCACGGCTTTGGCTTCAGACTCTGTTTTCAATAGAATATGTGAAGCACGTACCTTCTCTTTTTCACTAAACTCTTCAGGATGTGTCTTGTAATACTCTTTGATCTCTTTATCGCTGACTTTTACTTTTTCAAATTGACGTTTTTCCCATACCTTTGAAGCCAATTGTACCTTGACACGCTCAAGTACCTTCTCAAGCTCTTTTTTATACTCAGCGCTCTCTAATACACCGATTTTCTTTGCATCCGAGAAAACCAGTTCTTGAGAAATGAGGCCATCAATTACACGTTGGGACAATTCTGCCTTTTTTTCTGCCGGAAGTTGATTGTAACGTCCTTGTGTTCCTTGCATCAATACTTCTTGAACTTCTGCGTCAGTAATATTTTTTCCATTTACAGTCACGACTGTACCCGCATAAACTGCACCTGCTGCTGCCAATGCTAAGATAACTTTTTTCATTCTTTTCCTTCAAGTTTTTGTATAGTATTCATCTATTCTCTATAAAAACATCTCAATTATAGTTAAAGATTCTTAACCAAGATTAATTTATATCCAAATCAAGATACTGTTTTAATACCAGTTCCAATTTTGCACGGTCTAAAGGCTTAGGGAAATGATCATCAAGACCGGCTCCGATGATACGTTCCCTGTCTCCCGCAAGACCATGTGCAGTCAAAGCGATCACCGGTGTGTGTACTCTCGAATCACGTTTTTCAATCTCTTTGATCATACGTGTAGCTGTGATACCGTCCATGACAGGCATATCGATATCCATGAACACAAGATCGAAGTTCTTCTCTTTATCATAAGTGTCTACTGCCTCTTTGCCATTCACCACGGTACGTACTTTGAGTTTATATTGGGAGAGAAGTGTTTCGATCAATTTCAGGTTGATAGGGTTGTCTTCAGCTACCAGGATTGTCAGATCCAGAAGCGCTTTTTTCGGTTTTTCCGGTTTAAGCTCTACTTTTTTCAATAGTTCAGGAGGTACTTTTTTCCAAACGACATTCAATGTCTCATACACCTTGTTTGGAAGAAGAGGTTTGATCAGGATATCATCCACTTCGGACGCGATCGATTTGAACTTACTCTCGATAGAAGGGTTGATCACAGGTATGATCTGAAGATTTCTATATTGTGATTTGATGGATTTTACCCGAGATGCAGAAAGATGATCTGTCACAATGAAGACCGCATCGCAGTTCGTAAGTTCTTTATTTACCAAGCCATCGACCTCGATCACATCGACACCAAAGTGGCTTAGATACTCCTTGAGAAGTTTTGAATACAAGACCGTATAATGGTCTTCCGCCCAGATCGCCACCCGAGAACCTTTGACAAACTCAAAGGCAGCAAGATTATTGCTTTGATGTTTGATCGAGAAACTAAAGCGGCTCCCCTTTCCTACCTCTGTTGCAACTTTTAACTTTGAACCCATCATCTCTGTCAGCTTATAACAGACAGACAGACCTACCCCCAAGCCATCTTTACCTCTGGATTGATTATCCTTTGCCGAAGCAAACGGACGGATGATCGTCGAGAGCCGTTTATGATCTATACCGACACCCGTATCCGTAACGGAGTACTCAACAAGGATTTCATCTTTATCTCCCGTATCATTGGCACGGACCTCAATATAGACCTGCCCTTTCGCATTCGTATATTTAATGGCATTTTTAATGAGATTGGATAAAACTTTTTTGATCTTATTTCCATCGGCCACCAACTCTTGGGGTAAAAGAGGATCGATGTAAAAAAGAAGCTGTATATCCTTCTCTTTGGCTGCATCGCAAAATCCCAAGGAAAAACTTTCCATCAACTCGATAAGGTTGACACTCTTTTCGTGGATCTTGATCTGGCCGCTCTCTATCTGTGCCAGTTCAAGCAGGTTTTCGACATTGTGCATCATCGCCTGTGCAGAGTGGGAGATCAAAGAGATATACTCTTTTTGAATACGATTGGTATCCGTACGCTCCAACAGATCCACAAAACCGATGATACCGTTCATCGGCGTCCTGAACTCATGGGACATCGAAGTTAAAAACTTCTGTTTGAACTCTTCAAAATACGTTTGCGCCTGTTTTGCTTTCTCAAAGGCTGAGACATCATCAAACTGGGCTATGAAAAGATTTTTACCTTCGGCAACCACCTCTTTGACCTTCACCTCAAAAAGACGTTTTTTTCCTTTCACATCCAGCATCTTTACCTTATGCTTTTTGCGCGGTGCTTTAAGGACCTCATACAACCACATAAACGGTTTTTCGGAACTGATGGTCTCTGATGAAGGGACAAAAAGCTCACTGATATCATTATGTTTTTGAGAAAACTCTTTCAAACTCTTGAATGGTAAATAATTCGTAAAAGCACTGTTAGCTCCTACAACACCTACTTTTTTGTCAATAACGATGACAATCGCACTTTCAAGCTCTAATATCTCTTCGGTAAACTCTGTGACACTTTGTGGTAGATGCTCTTTTAATTCATGCATAGGCAATTTTCCCTGATTTTTCCGGTTTTACTAAAAACTTAAATGTAGATGCTTTTGCAGTACATACTCCAACTTTTCGCGCGTTAACGGTTTTGAAAGATAATCATCCAGACCCTCTTCCAGGATATGCTCTCTATCACCTTCCATCGCCAAAGCGGTCAATGCTACAATTGGCATCGGCCGTGTTTTAGCCGGGTTACGCTGTTGCTTGATCTCCTGTGTTGCCAAAATACCATCTTTAACCGGCATGTCAATATCCATAAAGATGATATTGTATTCATTGCTCATACACAGGTTGACCGCTTCTTCTCCGTCACTGGCTGTCGTCACCTCAAGATTATACTCTTGTAAGAGGATCTTGATCAGACGTTGATTGATCAGATTGTCTTCAACAACCAATGCCTTAATCGCCTCCTTGCGTGTTTGCGCTTCCTGAAGTACCGGAGCCGATTTAGGCAGACGTAAAATCTTCGCTAAATGATTTGCGATCTTCGACGGGATCATCGGCTTGACAAAGGTATGGTCAATAATATGAGCCATCTTCGTTTGCACCTGTTCACCCGGATTGATAACTAAAATCGTCTTGCCACGTTTTGCGAAGGTCGAAAGTTTCAACATCCAGCCTGGCTTATCCTGTGATGCGATCAAGTAGACCAGATCGGCCCCTTCATAGATCTTGTCATCGATCTCATTGACCTTGATCACATTCATAGAGAAAGAACGCAGATACATCGTCAACTGATTTGCATCCTCCACACGTTCCTCATCCAGCAGTACGACTTTGGCCGTCTTGTTTTGAACCACTTGAAATGACTGTGCTTCAGAACATGAGAAGCTAAGTGCAAAAGTAAATGAGGAGCCTTTTTCGACTTCGGATTGAATCTTGAGATCACCCCCCATCATCTTGATCAAGCCATGAGAAAGGCTCAGACCAACACCCAGACGATTGTCTGCCTGGTCTCCTGCGACAAATGGCTGTGTGATCATTGCAAGATGCTCTTTCAGGATACCCTTGCCCGTGTCTTTGACCCCGAAACCGATACTGCAGGTACCATCATTATTGCGCTGAACAAGTTTTACCTCAATCGTCACTTTACCACCGCGTTTGGTGAATTTAAGGGCGTTGTTGATAAGGTTATTCAGGATCTGCTTCAATTTTCGCAGATCTCCAGTCATATACTGCGGTAGTTTCGGATCGATATAAAAGTAGGTTTGAATACCTTTATTTCTTCCTTCAACGGCATGTAATCTCGCCAACTCTTCCATCTCGGCAATCGGGTTGAACTCACTCTCATTAAGTTTCAGACGGCCGCCTTGCATCTGCGCAAGGTCAAGTAGGGACTCGATATTGGACATCAAGTTGCGTGCAGAGATATTGATCATCTGCAGATATTCACTCTGCTGATGATCAGCATTGTTTTTTTCCATCAACTCAATAAAACCAAGAATCCCGTTCATAGGGGTTCTAAACTCATGCCCGATATTTGAAAGGAACTTGCTTTTAAGACGTTCTACTTCCTGAGTCTTAAGCCTCGCTTCCTCGAGTTCGGAAATATCCTCCAGTTCCAAGACATACAGGTCTTTTCCGGCCTGGCGTATCTTACGTGCTTTGACGCGACAAGGGATATCATTCTCATCCTTGTCTTTCAGGACGACACGATATCCTTCCTCTTTATGAATACGGATATAATCCAGCCAGGATTTATCATATTCGGTAAACACCTCTTCGGATTCTTCGACAAACAGTTCACGAATACTCTCATGCTTCGCGCGGAAGTCAGCAATATTATCAAAGTCAAAACGGTTAAAAAAGGCTTTATTAGCGCCAATCCAGCCCTCATCTTTTGTAAAAAACAAAATCGCGTTTGTCTCCAAGTCTAAAATCTCGTAAAAGAGCTCTTTCGACACATATCCATCTTTTTCCATAGACGCCGTGATAGACGCCGTTGGTCCCTGGTTTTTCAGTTTAGAACTAAACCATGAAAAAAGTGATGCCATTTAACTTCCTTGCAACTTCATATATGTATATATTTAATCACTCATTATCATATATTATAATTAAACAGGGGTTAAACAGATAGTCTTAGGTGGCATTTTTACCTTTTTTTTTCTATTAAGAGTTACTCAGATACTCTTTGCTAAACTTGCACCTATGAAAAAAGCAACCAAAAAAGAGATCGAACAGATCAAAGAAGAGTTTATCAAACGCTATGATGAAGCCGTCACCGAGCTAAATTACACTAACGCCTTCGAGCTTGTCATCGCTGTAGCACTCTCCGCACAATGTACAGATAAGCGGGTAAATGTCATCACCCCTGCCCTGTTTGAGAAATATCCTGATCCTGTCTCTTTAGCCAATGCCGAACTCGATGATGTTCTAGAACTCATCAACACCTGCTCCTTCTTTAATAACAAAGGTAAAAACCTCATCAAGATGGCCCAGCGAATCGTCGAAGTCTATGATGGAGAAGTGCCCTTGGATGAGAAAGAGCTTGTCACTCTGGCCGGAGTCGGACAAAAGACGGCCCATGTCGTACTTATCGAATACACCGGAGCCAATCTTATGGCCGTTGACACCCATGTCTTCAGAGTCTCCCACCGACTTGGTCTGAGCGATGCCAAAACAGCCCTTAAAACAGAGGAAGAACTGGCTAAAAAACTCAAGACCAATCTTCATCAGCTCCATCAGGGAATGGTACTCTTCGGACGCTATATCTGTACTGCCAAGAACCCTAAATGCGATACCGAATGTTTCATGCAGGAGTTTTGTAAAACGACAAAGTCGTTCAAACCTGCATGATTGAACAAAAGCGCTTACAGATACCTTTCCATCTTGGCATGTAGGTCTCTGCTACGCTTCTCATCCCCGATTATACCTACACGGACCCCAAGGGTCGCCAAGCCCTCTTTATTGTAGTAGATATGGATCTTCACTGAAGTATCATCCCAATATTCAGCCTGAATGTCTGCATCGGTTTTTGTGTTCTCTACAGATACGATCTTTATCTTTTCCTGTTTGAGTGTATACAATGAAACCTTATACAGATGATAGATGGAAGTCTGATAGGAAGCCTTGATCTCTCCGGAGAGATAATGGGTTCCACCTATAGCCGATGCAGCACCGACACCCACCACGGTACACCCGCCAAAGACAAAAAGTCCGACTGTAAGGATAAAACTTCTCAACTATATTCCTTTACGATCTCTTCAAGTGCCTTGTACACCCTCTGCACAGAAGCAATCTCGACCGACTCTCTCGAAGAGTGCGGATCATAGATATTTGGCCCGATAGAGGCAATATCCAGATGAGGCGCATACTGTTTTAAAATCGCACACTCCAGACCGGCATGTATCGCCATAAAATCCACCTTTTCAAAATGTCTTGCACATATTTCCTGTACCCGTTGCGCAAAACGGTTGATTTCCGGTTTCCATGCCGGATAGCTTCCCTCCGAAGAAGCCAGAAAATCAAAGGCCTTAAAAAAGCAGATCGTCTCATCGACCAGGACCAACAGCTCTTCGTTATCCATCGAGCGTGCACTTAATGTTATCCTCACCTCTTTTTCATGTGTCTCAATAAGTGCGAGATTGATGCTGTTTTGCACGATACCCAGTTCAGGGTTCATCGCCCGCACACCCTGGGCAAATGCATGGATCATCTCCGAGATCTTATGCCCATCTTTGATCATCTGCTTATGGGCAATCTCTATCTCCTTGATCTGTATCTTTTCAAGCTGAGTATCCAGGATCACACCTTCAGGAACAGCTATGACCGCACGTGCTTTTTTAGAGATGGAATTACGACGCTCCCCACCTTCTATCTCAAGAAGATAATGGGGGATATGGACTAAAAAGGCACACAACTCTTTAATAGCAGACGGTATGTTTTTATGGATATCCACACCCGAATGTCCTCCCGGAAAGTCGCTGACAAGGATCTCGTAACAATTGACTTTTTCTATGATTTCCTCTTTGTGTACTGCTTTTCTCGCGAGAATATCCGCTCCTCCTGCACAACCGATATAGACATATCCTTCTTCTTCTGTATCCAGATTGAGCATCACCTTCTCTTTGATAGGCAGCTCAATCCCCTGAGCTCCGACAAGTCCCACTTCCTCATCGGAAGTAAAAAGACACGAGACCTTCTTCTGCTGGGACATCAATGAAAGCATCATCGAAACGGCTATACCGTTATCCGCGCCCAAAGAACTTTCCCTGGCTTTGAGCCTGCCACCTTCTTCGTAAAGCTCAAGATCTGGAGCTTGACCGATACAGACCATGTCATAATGTGCCTGCAGTATGAGTTCTGCTTCGCTGTGAGCACACAATATATTTCCAACACTGTCTACACTCACACTGTAGCCATAGGACTCAGCCTTATCTCTGATATACGTTTTAAGTTGATCTGCTTCACGAGAGCAGTGGGGAATCGAACAGATTGTTTTAAAGATGTCCATTACCTGCATTAAATGACCTCTTGGTATCCTTTTTGCTTAAACTCATAAAAGGATTGATGATGTACAAGAATATCATATTTTTAATGATTACGGTAACACTTTTTAGCGGCTGTCTCAACAAACGCGGCATTTCATCTACCTATTACAACGACTGTAGAGAATATTATGATGCCCGTGGTTATTACCACAAAACCTGTGATGAGAATCTGGTCGAATTTGCGGATGTTGCAGAAGGTATTGAAGATGCCTATGATGCGACTGTCGATTTCGTCACCTTTTCTGAAGAGACAGAACCTGAATTTGAAGAAAAGATTGTCTGGTAATCAGAAAAAGGGCTTCTGTTTTACTTTCTGGCAATAAAGGTTTCGAAGTTCACCCATTTAAAAATCGATTCACAATGGCTAAATCCTGCCTCTTGTAACATCTTCTGATTTTCTTCTTCCGTGTATGGGATCAAAACATTTTCCAGGGCTTCACGTTTTTGTACGATCTCATACTCACTGTAGCCCTGTGCCTTTTTATACGCATAATACGTGTCGATCATCTGTTTGTTCAATGCCTTGTCATTGGAGATAACTTTTTCACTGAAGATAAAGAGCCCTCCAGGTTTTAATGCTTCATAAATTTTTTTAACAAAATCAGCACGTACCGGAGGACGTACGAACTGCAAGGTATAATTTGAACAGATCACGGCTGCCTCTTCATACTCATACTTCAGGATATCCGCACATTCCAGCTCAATTTTTGAATTAAAGGCATGCAGTTTTTTAGCTGCCTGCTCCAGCATCGCCTCAGAGTTGTCAATCCCGATTAGTTTAATATCATGCTCACACTGGCGTTCGATTTCTAATAACAGTGAAGCGGTAGAACACCCCAGATCATACACCCTTTCATCCTCGGCCAGATTCAACTGTGCAAAATGCGCCGTTAGCTTCATCGCCTCATCATAAAAAGGAACCGAACGCGAAAGCATGTCATCAAAGACGACAGCGACCTCCTCATCAAATTCAAACTGCTTTTTGATCGGCTTGTTAAAGACTTTGTCAGATTTCATAAGAACCTCTTACTCGACGGATTTGGAGACATGGTTTTCAAACCACCACATCATAGCATACATGATACCCGGTGTCTTGCTTTTGGATTCATCCAGGATAAAAGCTTTTGCCTCATCAACATCAAGATAGATGACTTCTATCTCTTCGACATGAATACCTCCGCCATCATGGACCTTCATGCTCTCATCCACTTCACAATAATAGAGCGTCTGCTGTGAGCCGGCAAAGCCGACAGCAGTATAAAAGGAAGTCACCCTTTCTAGACACTCTACAGGTACATCATAGCCGCACTCTTCATCGATCTCTTCTTTGGCTATCTGATCCAAAGAGCTCTCCTTATCTACGATTCCTGCACAGAGTTCATAAGTAAATCCGTCATTGTTTTGTAGATACACCGGTGGACGAAACTGTTTAACCAACACAAAGGCATGCTTCTTCTTGTGATAGATCAGGATGGACACACTGTCATGTACTTCGACCATATCCCAACTCTTTTGTATGCCTTTTTGCAGGTAATGCATACGACGGGTCTTGACAAAATCGGATGCCTCGCATCTACCGAGGCGAATATCTGAAATCATAAGATAAAACTCGCTAGACCTAAAAAACTAAGAAAGCCGAAGACATCGGTTACCGTTGTCAACAATACAGTGGATCCGACGGCGGGATCGATATTGAGACGTTTTAGAAAAAGCGGGATCAATGCACCGAAAAGACCTGCCATCAAAAGATTGAAGATCATCGCCAAAGCGATCACCACACCTAAAAGTTCTATATGAAACCAGAAAAAGGCAATGACTCCAATGATAATCGCAAACAATAATCCATTGAAAAGTGCAACGACAAACTCTTTCAGGACAGCTTCTTTGGCATTTTCTGCATCAATATCACCCAAGGCCATCTGACGTACCATTACCGTAAGTGTCTGTGTTCCTGCATTTCCCCCCATAGAAGCGACAATAGGCATCAGAATTGCCAGTGGGATGAAGGCTGCGAGAGTCTCATCAAAAAAACCGATCACGATAGATGCGAGTATTGCAGTAACCAGATTGATCCCCAACCAGGATGCACGTTTTTGAAATACCCCTAAAAGCTTTTCCTCCTGCTCTGCCTCATCATTAACCCCGGCAAGGTTATAGATCTGCTCCGTAGCTTTTTCTTCCATGACGTCATAGATGTCATCCGAAGTGATACGTCCGACCAGTTTTCCCTGCCAGTCAAGAACCGGTAGTACCGCCAGATCGTACTGTTCAAACATCTTTGCGACTTCTTCAATATTCTGTGTCGCATTAACAGAAAGGAATGAGCTTTCATCCTCAGCCAGGACTTCCTTAAAAGTACGTTGAAAGTCCATAACGATAAGGTCTTCCAGGGAGATTCCCGCTAACAGACGGTGGTTGTCATCTACCAGGAAGAGCTGGTAGATGTTCTCAAGTTCTCCTTCAAGCTTCAGCTGTCGCAATCTATCAATGGCATCCTGGACACTCTCTTCAAGCGTTGCGTCAAAAAGTTCCGTCTGCATCCAAGCACCGGCTTGGTTCTCTTCATATCGACGAAGCTTATCGATGTCTTCACGGTATTCATCATCCAGATGGGCAACAACCGCTTCGGACTTATTCTCGTCAAGATCATCAATATCTTGTACAAGGTCTGTTGCATCATCCGAATCAAGATCTTCGATCGCACGGGCAAGTTCTTCCGTCGTAAGTTCTTGAAGTGCTTCATCTTTGATCTTTTCCGGAAGTTCAAGAAGTACCTCTCCTAGTACATCTGCGGGTATCTGTGAAAGCAGCTCCAAGAAGGCTTCTTTGCTCTCTTTTGAACGTACTCTTTTAAGCAGATTCGCAATATCGCTCGGGTGTAAATTGTTCTCTTCGGGTTCTTGAAGATACATTTCAAAAGAGTGCATCATTTCATTAAAGCGATTCATGTTGTTCCCCACCCTTTTTGATTGGCTCAAAATTCTGGCTGTCCAGATAATAGACATCGGCAAACATTTCAGGCTGTTTTACCTCGGTACCGGCAGCAAGATGCAAGTCTACGACCTTATTATACTCTTCCTTAAGCGCCGTAAAAGCCTTGAGCTTTTTTCCCTTGAGCTTGTTTGTGGCAATCCGGATAACGCGAGCCGGATTACGGGCATGTCCGTTCTTGTATAGGCCAAAATGCAGATGCGGCCCTGAAGAGAGTCCTGTACTTCCGACATAACCTATAACATCACCCTTTTTGACATACTTTCCTCGTTTAATTCCCTTACGAAATGCGCGTTGGTGTGCATACAGTGTCATATATCCGTCACTGTGCTGGATCTTGATAAGTTTACCGTATCCCCGTGTATATCCGGCAAAGATGATTCGTCCGCTGCCCGCTGCTCGTATCGGTGTACCCGGTCTGGCAGCATAGTCAACACCCAGATGGGCACGATATTTTTTTAAGATGGGGTGATAACGGCGAAGGGTAAACCCCGAACTGACACGGGCATTCTTTACCGGCCGATTCAGCATAAAACCTTCCGCTTCTATACCTTTTTCATCATAATAACGGCCATCTTCATTCAGATAGATATAATGCTTCTTTTTACGCATCTCGATCATTGCGACCTGAAGTACAGGCATACTAAAAGGTTTCCCCATGCGATACTTCTGTTCATAAACCATCACCAGTCTGTCACCCTTACGCAGATCACGCCTGAAGTTCAAAGAGTTTTTGAATGCATTGACAAATTGATGGGCAAGTTTCTTCGATCCTGTCGCCTCCACGATATCATAATAGGGGGAGTTTTCGATCGTAACGGTGAAGGCCTCTTGTCTCTTTGTATATTCAATAGGAATAGATTGAAGTTTGTACTTCTTTTTGTCTTTATACAGGTGCAGTTGCAGCTCGTCATTTATCGGAATCAG
>JBFEXS010000062.1:0-13439 GCA_041562555.1 Sulfurimonadaceae bacterium | reverse complement strand
CATGCTCTCGGTTTGCAAACAGTCACTGATGATGGAACTGTCAAGAAAGTGGATGTCTGCAGCTGATTGTGCGACTAAGACCTCTTGTCGCCATTTTTGTAAGGAGTCCGCTATACCGAATAAAAAGGCTTTCATCTCCTTAAGAAGTGCAAGGTCTTGTACCTTCCCAAGGGCCAGGGCAAAGCTGTGTAAGGCCTCGGCGATATGGTTGAACTTGTAGAGGTTGAACAGATGGTTTGCATACTCCTCAAACGCCCGGGAAAGGGCTTGCAGACTTTCCTGGGTCGGTTCAAGGAGTTTTTGATGGATCAGAAGCTCCAGAGTCTCTTCTATGGCTTCAAGATGATCATTAAGGCTTTCGAGGTCACCTGCAAAGGTGTCGATAAAATCCCTCGCACTGATAAGTTCAGTCTTGGGAGCATAATACTCAAGCTCATTCTCACTGAAACTTTTTTCTTTGCTGATACCGTTAAGAAGCGTGGTATTGACATTTTCTTTGCGTGTTAGTCGATGTATGGCCGCTTCAAGTTCAGTGTTTTTTTCTTGCAACTCCGCCAGGAGTCTAGCCGTGTTCAGATTATCCTCTTCAATACGCGATTGATACTCCTTAAGTTCATGCATCTCAGTGATACGTTTACAGGTACGGTAGAGTACGGTAGTCATCTTATTGAAATCGACGGGTTTTATCAGGAACTTCTCAATCCCGAGGTCAATAAGCTTTAGAAGGTATTGGGTGTCATCGTGGGCTGAGGTAATAATGATAGGTTGTTCGGCATTGATCTCCATGATAGCCTCTATCATCTCAATACCGTTCATCCGTGGCATGTTGATATCGGTGATGACAAGGTCATAGCTGGAGTTCTGGTATTTTTCTATCCCCTCTTGTCCATCATTTGCGATATCAACGGAGGAAAATACTTCCGAAAACACCTTGGTATAATTATCACGGATCCCGACATCATCTTCGACGTAAAGCACCTTAAGAGGCTTTGAAAATGTAAGAAGGTCTTTGAGCAGGCTCATATATGTTTAGTTGACGCGCATTGCTGTATTAAGCATCTTTCTTGCACTGTAATAGTTGATATAGACTTTTCCTTTGACCAGCTTGATACCGGTTGTCTCATAGATCGTTGTTTTCGTCTTGATACCATCGACTTCTTCTGTTTGCATCAGTGTCGTCTTCACAAGGGCTGATTTTCCATCCGCTTCAATACTGAAACTTCTCTCTTGCACTTCAATAAGATTTGACTGAAGTTTTTTCCATTTTTTAAGCAGATGATTCTTGTACTCGTTAAAGGTCAACCGCATGGTCTTGCTTGTCTCTATGTTCTGGTCGGTAAGACTGACGGAGGTACGTGAGAGAAAGTGCTTTTGCATAGACTTGATGTTCTTGTGCTCTTTTGCGATCTTAATCTCGTCAAGCATCTTCGTTATGTTCTTTTCATCCAGTGCTTTAGCGGCAAAAAGCTGCGTACTTAAGAGAAGTGCCAAGAGTGTTGTTAGAAGTTTCATAGTAAATCCTTATCCAGTTATTATAACTCAAAATTTGGGTTAATAGTCCTCTTTTGCTTCAAAGCGCGCAATTTCAAAACCATTTTGATACAAAATTAAATAATTTTCATCAATTACAAGTTGATCGGTATCTCTTAAAACTTGCATAAAATCTCTGGATTGCTCCAGGCCCTGGAGGCAACTCATCCGAGTGGAAAGAATGTTCGTAAAACGGAAACTGTCTTCTTTTTGTTGATAGGTAGCCCTTATCTGATTGCAGCCATCGCTTCCATGTAGACTTGCATCATTAATGTGAAAGATAAGATGAAGGTCGGGTTGCCGATCAAAGACCTCTTTGTCCTCTCCATTGAGTTCCAGGAGACTCCAATAGGTATTTTTAAGTTTTTCATCGGGTACAGGTGCGGAACATGCACATAAGAGTAAAAGGAATAGGGATGGTAGGACGGTGTGTTTGAGCATGTGATCTCCTGAGGTCTCTAGTGTAAAAGTATAATTATATCAATACTCAATGGCAGTGACATTGAGTATGGTATCGGGGACTTTCCCTCCGGTAAGACTCAGCCATAAGGCACGAGGACGCCTGTGTTCATGTTCAGGGGTGAGTTCTACGTCCAGGATATTGTCTTTTTTGAGCTTCAGTATCACATTATGCAGTTCGGTGTCGTATCCGAAAATAGCGATATAGTTTTTGATCGCTTTTGTAACGGCGTCATGTTTATGCTTGATGATGAGTAGTTTGATCTGTGTAAGAAAACTCAGTCGCAACAGCATGCCTATCTTTTGGGCCCGTGAAGGAAGTGTTATAAGCTCGCCTAAAATGATTTTGATCTCTTTGGTATGACCCAAAAGCGCCTCTTTTTCTGCGGCAAGCATCTTCTCTCCCCAGGCTTTTTCAAGTTCGATCACCAGAGGCAGGTCTCTTATGTCCGGATACTTGTCAATAAGTGTGTAGCAGGAGCTCAGCTTGTTCTCTTGAAAATAGTGATGTAATTTTTTTGCCAGTGCCAGCAGGTGACTGAGTTCCTTGAGCCGAGGCTTGATATAGGGTATTTGAGAGAGTGCTTCCTCTTCGAGTTCGGCAAGCTCGAAATCAGCAGAAAGGATGTGTTGCTGGAACTTTGCATACAGGTCGTCGGTCGAGTCAATGATCTTTTGATAGGAGGAGATCTCTTTGAGACATGGGTAGTTCTTGCTCAGGGCGAATATCTTTCCGTATGCCTGAGTGTTGATAAAGTGGACGAACTCTAAAAATTTTTCAGGTTCATGTACAAGTACCTGAATGAAGCAGAGTTTGGAGGTAACACGACTAAAAGGCTCTAGAACTTTGAAGAGTTGATGCGTCTTTTCGGTGATGATATAACTTTGCGCTTTTAAAAAGGCCTCATCCCATATGGCTTCCATCTCTTTATAAGGTGAAGTCCTTTTCAGCAGTTGTACCTGTTCGGCCATACTGTAGGCAAGGGCATAGTTTTCATGTTTCACAGCTGTCTTAAAACGTTCATAATAGCTGATAAATGTCTGAAACTCTTTGATAACAGAGGTCTTTGCAGGTATCTTCGAAAACTTGTTGAGTTTACGTGATGCGTCATCGACTCTCTTGTTCTCGACGAGTTCGATTGCTTCAGCGAGATGTTGTTCCCATGCATTGTGAAGTTCATCCAACAAGGGAGAGTCTTGAAGCAGTGGGTATTGGGTCAGCAGTTCGTACGCCTGAAAATAAGATGCTGTTTGAATACGCAGCTTCAGAAGGTCTTCCGGATAAAGGGGGAAAAAGAGAATGCTGCCATTTTCACATCCGACAGTCAGCACATCATCGGAGTTTATCTGCATGCTGGTGATCTTTGCGGGTACCTGAATATATTCCGTGTGAATGACTTTCTCTTTTTGAAGGTCAATCAACGAGATGGTTCGGGTGTGTCCCGCTACCAGTAAGAAATCACCTGATCGGGAGACACAGATTGAACTCACCTCATTGAAGATGGTCTGGTAATGTTTTTGTGTTTGCGAGTTTTTCAGACTGATGACATCAATACTGCCTTCTATGTTCCCAGCGACGATGAACTCCTCTTTGATAAAGCACAGACTGTTGATACGTACGTGGTTTGGGCTTATACGTTTGGGGGAGACTTCGGTGCGGATATTGGTAATGACGATGCTTCCCCCATAACCACTGGTAGCAACGAGATCTCCGGAAGGACTGAAACAGGCACTTGAGACATAATTGACCTTTGGTTGAGTAAAGAGTTGGGGCGTGTATTCGGGGAAGGAACTGAGTCTTGAGACCTGACCGGTTGCAAAAAGATTCCATAGATAGACACGGCCGGTAATTGAACCGGCGACAAGATAGTGTGAGCTCGGATCAAAGCAGAGCGTCTCGATCTGGTTTTGAAGGGTGGGAAAGGAGTGGTGAAGTTTTTGTTTTTGAAGGTCAATGACACGTACCACGGATTGCTCTTTTTCACTGTAAGCGAGGTATTTCCCATCAGGACTGAAACTGATGCATTTCTTCTCGCTATGGACATGCGCCTGCTTGAACTTGAAGGTATGCTCTTTTTCCATGGTCGCAAGATCTATGAGATAGAAGTTATGAGATTTGTCGACAATGGCTAATTTTTCATTGTCCAATATACTTAAATAGACAATAGTGTCATCAATATTCAGTTTCCCGCTCGCTATCATGTTCCAATCTTAGCATAACTTTGAGAAAAGAATAGCATCATCCCAGATCTTGGATCGTATATTGGGAATAGGAATTGCTTGGTTTTCAACATGTATATTCAAAGCAGTCATTCTTATATGTATTCGGCACCTGATGACACACCCCTCTCGCCTTCCAATAGACGGATGAATGAGAATAATCCTGTTCAGGCGCAGTTAGAGAACTTCAGCGAGAAAGCGATTATGGTCTTTGAGCAGATGAGTGCCGGCCTAGACAGTGAGAAGAAAGAAGCCTTAGCACAGGAGTTAAACAGTATTGGCAAAGCAGCAGCCTTTGCTTCCACGAATGGCTTTGAATCTTTGAGCGAACGCACGATTGTCGCTCAACATTTTGAGAGACTAAGCGGCGTGATCAGTGATGATGCAATCAAAAAGATGATTTTTACCAAATTAAATAATCCGGCGTTTGAAGAGCGAGAGTTTTTTGAAGCATTTGCAAATGCTCTTGAAGAGCCGCTTGCACATATCAATATACGTGTTTAGGGAAGAAAACCTCCCTTACATAAGGCCACGCATCATCAGATATTTATACATCGATTTTAGCATATAGACATCGAAGAACCACCATGCCGAACGCGGCTTTGATACATCTTTCCAAAACGGAATGGATGGCATTGGTCCGTCATATCCGAATTCTGCCATGATGATCTCTCCATAGCGCGGTTTCAGCGGACATACGGTGTAACCGTCAAATTTCTCCTTAAGGGCTTTCTTCTCCATCTCACTGATGAGGTTTGCCGCCATGATCGGCGCATGGTGACGTGCAGAGCCACCGGTTTTTCCCATAGGTATTCCACAGATATCACCAATACCGAAGACATTTTTGTAGCGGCGATGTTGAAGGGTCTCTTTATCTACTTCAAGCCATCCTTTGGCGGATCCCTGCTGCCAGCCCAGTTTTGATTCTTTAACTGCATCCACCGGACCCATAGGCGGTACGATATGAATGAAGTCATACTCGAGTTGGACTTCTTCATATTTATCAAGGGTTTCGTACATCTCAAGGTCTTCATCATACTCGCCTTGTTCCTGCCAGAAATGATCATAGGTCGCTATTTTGTTTTGTACATCTATCGCTTTTAGAATATGGGTGAACTTTGTTGACATGCCTTCATACCCCTCTTGGGTGCGTTGAAGTTCCTGTGCAACATTTTCAAGACTGAATAGGGTGGAGGTATTGGTCGTGAAGATACATTCGGCATGCAGGCCCTCTTGTTTTAGGTAATCAGCTGCAAGATAGAGTATTTTTTGCGGTGCTCCACCGCATTTGATCGGGGTGCCCGGCTGTGTAAAGACCGCACGTGGGTTCTCTCCGGCTTTGGCAGAGGCTTTAAGGGCATTGAACCATTCCCATGTCGATTCTGCTCCTCTATGGGTGCCCTCTTCAAGATTGTTAAGATACACTGAGGAGATGCCATTGGTCCCGATATCCGCTTCGGTCAGTCCTTTGATGTGGTCGTAATGATATTGAAGCCCGGTTGCTACGACAAGGTAGTCATAGCTTATATCTTCACCGTTTCGTAGTGTTAGCTTGTTGTTGTCTGCATCAATGCTCTTGGCCTCGTCCTTGATCCAGGTGACATCATCCGGGATAAAGTCTTTATTGCTCATCTCGATCTCGTGGGGTTCATATATACCGGTTGCGATAAAGACCTGCCCCGGCTGGTAAAGATGAACTTCATTAGGAGCAATGATGGTAATGTCGGGATTATTCAAAGAGGATCGAAGATGGGCCATAGCCATAATCCCACCGGCACCTCCGCCAAGGATAACGATCTTTCCTTTTGCATCCGATGCTTTCGCCTCAGTGGCCGTCGAACTTGCGAGAACAGAAGCAGCAACAGGAGATATCCCCATCAGCTTGAGGGCGTCACGTCTGGAAAGTCCTTCTGCCTGGTCTATTAAATCATCTACAAGAGTGTGTTTATGCATCTTTGACTTCCTTTGTATTTAAGTAAATCTATAAAGTAATATAACATAAACTTGTCTCATTAAACTCACATCACCTAAGAAATGATCCTGTCTAACATGAATTGTATGGAGGTTCGACCGTTGAAAACATTCTTGTTAAGCGTATAAGAACAGCTTATCTCTGAACCTGCGTGGAGTTCTTCATCGCAACGAAAATACATGAGATCATAGGTCTGAATCTCATGGGGATGAAGCCGAAGTTCGATTTTCGCATGTTCCTTTTCCTTTCCCAATCGTCTGACGGAGACGATCTGAGCTTTTGAAGCAAGAAATCTTGGTCGGGGATTGGCTTCCCCATAGGGTTCAAACTGTTCCAGGAGATCAAGGAGTTCAAAATCGATAGCAGCAGAGTCTATCTCTCCCAAAATCTCTTCTTGGGGGATATAGTCTTTTTCAGGGATGGAAGAAGCATCTTGATTGATTCTCTCTTTGAAGGCGTGGAGATTCTCTTCTTTGAGTGAAAGGCCCGCTGCCATCTTGTGCCCGCCGAATTTTTCCAGGAGGGATGCGCTTTGCTGGATGAGGGTGTAGATGCTGATATTACCAATACTGCGGGCTGACCCTTTGGCAATACCGTCATGAACGGAGAGGACAATAGCCGGTTTACCGAACCTTTGCACCAAGCGTGAGGCAACGATACCGACGACTCCTTCGTGCCAGCCTTGTGCAGCGACAACGATGATATTGTCTTCTCTGGAAACCTGGGCAATAGCATTTTCGGTGGCTTCCGACTCGGTGGCTTTGCGAATCTCATTGAGCTGATTTAGCAGTTGGTAGGTATTGTAGGCATCATGTTCATTCTTGGCTGTCAAAAAGTCCAATGCTATCGAGGCGTCTTCCATACGTCCTGCAGAGTTAATCCTCGGGGCTATTTGAAATGCGATATCCTCGGCAGTAAGCTTGTTTTTCGCAAGCATATCCCGAATAATGATCATACAGGGGCGCTGGGAAAGGGAGATTTGTTCGAGTCCCTTAAGTACCAGAGTACGGTTGATGTCATGCAGGGGCATGACATCGGCAATGATTGCGATACAGAGCAGATCCATGAATTGTGTCAAATTGATCGAAGCATTGATCTCTTTTTTTATAAGTGCCATCAGAAGCCACGCGACCTGGGCCCCGCAGATCTCCTTGAAGGGATAAGCACAATCTGCAAGTTTAGGGTCGATGATGGCAAAGGCATCCGGCAGAGTCTCAGAAGGGGTGTGATGGTCGGTGATGATAAGATCAATATTCCGTTTTTTACATGCCTGGGCTGCTCCAAAAGCATTGATACCGTTGTCGACGGTAATGACAAGATCTGCTTCAATCCGATCGATGATCTTTTCAGAGACGCCGTAACCGTCATTGAAGCGATTGGGAATGGTCGCCTCTATGGGATAACCGATAGCCTTGAAAAACTCTATCATCAAGGCAGTCGAGGTCACCCCGTCGACATCATAATCACCGACGATGTATATTCTCTCGTTGTTCTGAATCGCTTTTGCAATACGTTTGGCAGATCTGACACCATCATGCAGTAAAGAAGGGTCTGGAATCTCTGAAAGTTTTTTAAAACCCGTTCTGAAACGTTGGGATAGTATCTCGTGCAGACGGGCTTTGGAGAGTTTAGTCATTCGCTGCCAGGGCTGCTTTGACAAAGGCTAGAATCGATGGATTTGGTGTTGTAAGTCTGGATGTGAATTCCGGGTGAAACTGGACTCCAAGAAACCAAGGATGGTCTTTGATCTCAACAGCCTCGATCAGTCCATTGGATTCACCTGTCACGATCATCCCTGCTTTCTCAAGTTGTTCACGGTAGGCAGGGTTGGCTTCATATCGGTGGCGGTGACGCTCATAGATCACCTTTTCACCATAGGCCTCGCGCAGGTGTGATTTTGCTTTGGTCTCACATGGGTATTCACCCAGACGAAGCGTTCCGCCCATAGGTGATTGGTGTGTACGAAGTTCTTTGACTCCGGACTGATTGATAAAGTTGTCGATGAGATAGATCATCGGATTGCTTGTCTCCGGATTAAACTCAATAGAGTTCGCATCTTCCAACCCAAGGACGTTACGTGCATATTCGACAAGGGTCAGCTGCATACCCAGACAGATACCCAAATACGGTAGCTTCTCAACACGGGCATATTCGATGGCCTGGATTTTTCCTTCGACCCCACGATTCCCGAATCCACCGGCGACGAGAACGGCATCACAATCTGCCAATAACGCTTCGGCACCCTTTGTCTCGATGTCTTCAGAATCAACCCAGCAGATTTCTACACGGGTGTCCAGATGGGCACCACAGTGGATCAATGATTCAATAAGGGATTTATAGGATTCTTTGAGTTCAAGGTACTTGCCTACAAAACCGATAGTAACGCGGCCGCTTGGCTGAACGATTTTTTTGACAATATCATCCCATTGTTCCATGTCCGGCTCTAGCTCACCCAGTTCAAGCTCTTTGGAGATAGGTCCGAGAATGTTCTGTTGTAGATAGCTGATAGGTACAGCATATATGGTGGCAGCATCCAGTGCCTCGATGACACAATCCTGATTGACATCACAGGCAACGGCAAGCTTTTTCTTGAAACTTTTCGGTAGGGATTTCTCACTACGTGTGATGATCATTTGAGGCGTGATACCGATACGGCGAAGTTCCTGAACCGAGTGTTGTGTCGGTTTGGACTTATGTTCGCCAGCTGCTTTGATATAAGGGATTAGGGTAACATGCACAAAAAAGGTCCCGGCAACCTCTTCGTCATGTTTCATGGTACGGATCGCTTCCATATACGGAAGACCTTCGATATCACCTACGGTACCACCCAATTCAACGATCAGGATATCATGCCCTTCGCCTGCCTCTTTGATGCGGTCAACGATCTCCCCTACGATGTGCGGGACAACTTGGATCGTTTGACCCAGATAACCTCCGGCACGTTCGCGTTCGATGACAGAAGAGTAGACCTGACCGGTAGTAAAGTTGGATGATTTCAGATAAGAGGTGTCAAGAAAACGTTCATAGTTCCCGATATCAAGGTCTGTCTCCGCACCATCTTTGGTGACGAAGACTTCACCATGTTCAAGGGGAGACATGGTGCCTGGGTCAACGTTGATGTAAGGGTCGATTTTAAGCATCCCGACTTTTTTGCCTGAGTGCTTTAGCAAGGTACCGATACTGGCCGCCGTAATACCTTTACCAAGACTACTTAAAACCCCACCTGTTACGAAAATATACTTTGTCATCAAGTTGCCCTTATGATTGTTATTATTAATTGCGAATTATAACAAAAAAAGCTTTAGTCTAGCTAGGAGTTGTACTAGACAATCAGGCTTAAGGCGGGTATAATAAGAGCAATTAATATAAAGGCCTTTTTTAGATGGAAACAGCCCTGCTTTATGTCGTTGCAGCTTTAGGGGTGTCGACGATTATCAATATTCTTTTGAAACGTCTGGGCATCTCACAGATCATAGGATATATCCTTACCGGTACAGCTTTGGCCTATGCCTTTGATGTTCGGCATGTAAGTTCTGAGAGTCTGGAACTGATCGGTGAGTTCGGGATAGTGTTCTTGATGTTTACTATTGGCCTGGAGATCCCTTTGGCTCGTTTAAATACGATGAAGGGTATCGTATTTGTCAACGGAGGAATGCAGGTAGGACTGTCCGCTCTCGTTTTTTTCGTAATCGCACACTGGATATTTGGGCTTAGCTACCAAAGTTCCGTGATTATCGCGCTTTCTTTGGCACTCTCATCTACCGCGGTAGTCCTCTCTTATCTCAAAAGCTCAAAGGAGATACATACGACGTATGGACAGCGTGCTATGGGCATATTGATCTTTCAGGACGTGGCAGTAATCCCTATTTTATTATTGATCGGATTTATGGCGAGTGATGGCGGAGATGTGCTGGAAATCCTCAAACATACGCTTTTTTCGGCGTTTATTTTACTTGGTTTTTTGTTTATAATCGGACGTAAAGTCATGACATGGCTTTTGCATTTCTCGGCAAACACGGAACTGGATGAGTTGTTTATGGGATCTGTATTGGCGATCGTTATGGGTGCTTCCCTGTTAGCGCATAGTGCAGGGTTTACCTACTCTCTCGGGGCTTTTATCGCAGGTATGGTCATTGCTGAAACGAAGTATCATCATAAGGTTGAGTCGGATATTGCCCCGTTTAAAGACCTGCTTTTAGGGACCTTCTTCCTGACCGTCGGGCTTAAGATCGATGTGATGTACTTTATTGAGCACGTGACGTCGATTTTTGGGATACTTGTCGGTATTCTGTTACTGAAGACGATCGTTATCTATTTTGTCATGAAGCTCTCCATCAAACCGCGCAATGCCATGAAGACAGCACTCTCACTCTCGCAGGTAGGAGAGTTCTCGTTCGCTATCTTTGCCCTGGCAAGTAATGCAAATTTGCTAAACAATGAGTTGATGAATCTACTTGTTCTGGTTGTCGTACTCTCTATGATCCTGACACCTTTTTTGATGACGCGGATCGAGGATATTGTCTCCAGACTTTTCCCTGAGGACATACATGAATATGACCTGCAGAAGATTTTGACCCACAAAAACCATGTGATCGTATGTGGATACTCTACCATTGGTAAGTTCGTTGCCAAAGAGTTGAAGGAAAAAGGGGTAGAGCATATTATCATCGATAACTCCCTGAAGCATGTCAAAGAGGGTTTGAATGACGGAGAAGAGATCTATTATGGAGATATGTCCAAGGAGAGTATCCTTCTTGCACTCCATGCGGAGGATGCAAGTGCCGTTATCATCACCCTGGATAACCCAGAGAAAAAACGTCTTATATCCGAAGCAGTTTCACGATATGAAAGGCGGATCAATCTGATAGTAAAGGTTGTAAGTTTGGAAGAGAAGAAGATGCTTGAGGATCTTCCGATCGGTGCGATGATCGATGGGAAAGAAGAGGTCGCAAAGATCTTGGTGCAGCATAGTATACAGTGCCAGGTGAATTGGTGATGAAGCATCTTTTTTTGGTTCTGTTCGCACTTGTTTTCAGTGCGTGTACACAACTCCAGCCTGAGATAAAAAAAGTTGAAGATACGAATAGAGAAGCTCCGGTAGAGATCGAGCTTCCTTCTGAGACCGGGCTATCTGTGGGGAAAGACGAGACAGAAGAGATTGCACCTTTCATCCCTTTACCAGAAGAAAGAGAAATCGTGTCATGCCCTAAGGTTCATCCGTGTGCACCCTGTCCCAAGGAAAAGCCGTGTAAACCGATCATTATTTACAAAGAGCCTTCAAATGTGATCATAGGAGAGCTTGAAGAGGTCTATTTACCTGTATACAAAGCATTTTTAAAAGGGCGTATCGATACGGGAGCACAGACGAGTTCGGTGCATGCCAAGGAGATCGTTCCGTTTGAACGGGATGGAGAAAAGTGGGTGCGTTTTAAGGTGATCGATAATCAAAAAGGCGAAATACAGATCAAAAAACCTATAGTAAAGACTATCAAGGTGAAACGTCATGGGGAAGAGTCGCAAGAGCGATATGTTGTCCATATGCGTTTGAATGTGTCAAGTATGAGCCAGTATATTGAAGTGAGCCTGACAGACAGGGAACAATATAAATATCCGGTGTTGATCGGAAGAAATTTTTTACAGGGAAATGCTTTGGTGGACGTGAACAGGCGGTATACAAAAGCACCTACAAAGGATAGTAAGTGAGATCCCGGTATCAAATATACCTTTTTGCCATATTGCTCATCAGCATAGCCTTGGGGATTATGTCGTACAAGGTGAATGTACTTGGGTTTCCGCTGTTTAGCGGTGAGGAGAAGAGTGTATGGAACATCGAAGCAAAAGTAGAGTTTAAGGGCAGGGGTGAAAATGCGTTTATCTCTCTTGCATTACCGGATGCACAAGAGGGGATGTTTGTATACAACGAGACCTCCTCATCCCCAAATTATGGGTATACTACAGCGCAAACTGAAGGCTATGTCCGAGGAGAGTGGGCGAAGCGGAATGTTAAGGGTGAACAGACCTTATACTACTCTATTGATGTTATTGTGGATGAGACCTATCAGCCTGAGTCCCTAAATGATGGAAGGGAAGAGAAGGGAATTGAAGCGAGTGCCCTGGTCATCCAGGCAGCTGAAGCGATAATGAAAGATGCCTATGAACGCTCTTCCGATGATATCAGTATGACAGCTCGTGTTATCTATGCCTTTAATAAAAAAGAGCCTTCACAAGCAGTGAAGATGTTAAAACGAAAGTATATTCATTCTGATCGTGACCTTCGTAATGTCATCGCAGTACTGCTTGAAGACAAGAAGGTAAAACTTAGACGGATTGGTGCTTTGGATTTGGTTGACGGGCAGCGTAATGTGGCGCTGAAGCCGATGTTGGAGGTATATGAGAAGGGTAAATGGCAGCTTTTTGATCTTAGGACAGGAAAGGTCGATAAGGCAAGAAACCTGTTTATCTGGCAGCGGGGAACCGTTTCTTTGTTGGATGCAGAGGGAGTAAAAAACTCCCGAGTACGTTTTTCTGTTACACAAAATGTTGTCTCGGCCCGAAACGCGGCTTTGTTGAAGGGGAATGAGGAGACCATATCCCTTTTGGACTATTCTCTTTTCATTCTGCCGAATGAATCCCAGAATGCCTTTAAGCGACTTTTGCTTATCCCCATTGGCGCTTTGGTCGTTGTACTTTTACGTATTGTCGTAGGGCTAAAGACTTCGGGGACCTTTATGCCGATCCTCTTGGCACTTGCGTTTATGCAAACAGACCTCTTGCCGGGGGTCACGATGTTCGTTTTGGTAGTATCTATCGGTCTGATAGTACGTTCTTATTTGTCGGCATTGAACCTTCTGCTGGTCGCACGGATCTCCGCTGTAGTGATCGTCGTCGTGGGAATTATGGCGATGGTGGCCGTCCTAGCCTTCAAGCTTGGTGTAAAAGATGCGATCAGTATTACCTTTTTCCCTATGATCATCTTAGCATGGACAATTGAGAGGATGTCGATCATCTGGGAAGAAAACGGACCTTATGAGGTGCTGATACAGGGCAGCGGCTCGTTAATCGTTGCTATTTTTGCTTATTTTGCTATGACCAACACACTAATGCAGTTTTGGACGTTTAATTTTCCGGAATTTTTATTGGCAGTCTTAGGTCTGATTATTTTGTTGGGACGCTACAGCGGGTATCGATTAAGCGAACTTTACCGTTTTGCTTCCATGGTAAAAAGAGATAAGTTATGAGATTGGCATCCCCTTTCCTT